>DATBIE010000115.1:0-4229 GCA_036557105.1 Terriglobales bacterium | reverse complement strand
GCTTCGCTCGGAATGACAGAGTATAAGGGAATTCGGCATCGGCACGGCTGAAGCCGTGCTTTGATACGAACCCTGATGCGTTACGTGGAAGAGCGGCTCTTTAGAGCCGCGTTAAACGGAAAATATTTAAGAAACGCCCTTTAGGGCCGGGCTAAAGCCCGCGTGAAAAAGTGAACACGCCAACGCGGCCATCAATTGCCGCTCTTCCACAAGAAGCTGAGAGCTGTTTACGCGGCCCCGCTCCTTCGACTTCCTCGCCCTGCTCGGTCGCTCAGGACGGGCTAAGAGCGCCCTTCGCCTGCTCGGCGAGGCTCTTAAACGCAGCTGCATCATTCACCGCCAGATCAGCGAGGATCTTTCGGTCAAGCTCGACGCCGGCGACTTTCAGGCCATGGACGAACTGGTTGTAGCTCATCCCGTTCAGCTTGGCGGCGGCACCAATGCGCACAATCCAGAGCGAACGGAAGTGACGCTTTTTTTGCCGGCGTCCAGTAAAAGCGAACTTCAGGCCGCGCTCGACGGCCTCTTTCGCTGACCGGTAGAGCTTCGATTTTGTCAGGTAATAACCGCTGGCGCGATCTAGTATCTTTTTGCGTTTGGCGCGGCGTTTGGTTCCGCGTTTTACACGAGGCATGTTGTGCTCCTTTTATTTTCTATTTAGCGGCTGGAGGCAGGATGTGCCTCTTCACTCGCAATTCTCCGTGTCTTCCCTCTGTGAAACTCTGTGTTCTCTGTGGTAAAGCTTTTGAAAACCTCAACCACAGAGAGCACAGAGTTTCACAGACAACGCCCACGGAGACGATCCCTAATACGGGATCATTCTCTTAACTTTCGGCGTGTCGGCGTCGCTTACCAGTGTTGCGGTCCCGAGCTTCGACTTGCGCTTTTTGTCCTTCGAGGTCAGGATGTGACGCAGGAAGGCTTTGTTCCGCTTGACCTTCCCTGTCCCTGTCTTCTTAAAGCGCTTGGCCGCGCCTTTGTGTGTCTTCAGTTTTGGCATGACATTTCCAGTCTAGCATTCAGCCACTCGCGTGCCCTCTGCGATCTTCCCAACTACCTCGGCGCTCTCTGCGGTGAAAGGCTTTAAAGATTTTAACTGCAGAGAGCGCCGATAAAAATCGGGTACGCAGAGAAAAACTCAGCAACTGAATGCTGAGTGCGGACTGCTTATTACGCTTGTGCCCTCTGCTGGGGAGGAGCTTTCTCCCCCGGCTTCTTCGCATTCGGCGCGAGGATCGCGTGCAGCGTGTTGCCTTCCTGCCGTGGGCGAAACTCGACGATCCCCTGATCGCCAATATCTTTGATCAGCCGGTCCAGAATCTCTCGTCCCAAACCGGTGCGGGTCATTTCGCGCCCGCGGAAGAAAATCGTCGCCTTGACTTTATCGCCCTCGCCCAGAAAACGCAGAACGTGGTTTTTCTTGGTCTCGTAATCGTGATCGTCCACGTTAATGCGGAACTTCACTTCCTTGACCGTGATCGTCTTCTGGTGCTTCTTGGCCTCGCGCTCTTTTTTCTCCTGCTGGTACAGGAATTTTCCGTAATCCATGATGCGGCAAACCGGAGGCTGCGCCGTCGGGGAAATCTCTACCAGATCAAGGTTACGTTCGCGGGCCATCTTGAGCGCTTCGAACGGTGGCAGGACGCCAATCTGTTTACCTTCGTCATCGATCACGCGGATTTCGCGTGCGCGAATACGCTCATTTGTGCGGATAAATCTCTTATCGATGCAATACCTCCGTGCGCTTTCTACGGCGTGGGGATAGGAAAGTATAGCATGAGCCTTCAGCTATCAGCCGTCAGCATTCAGTAAGGTCGGGCATGATTTGCTGCCCTTCTACTTGTATTCCTTTTCTCTGCGATCTCCTGGATTCTCTGCGATCTCTGCGGTTAAAGGCTTTGACGATTTTAACCGCAGAGTGCGCGAAGAATTGCCGCAGAGTGCGCGGAGAAGGTTCGTATCAGGATATGGCTTCCGCCATAGCGAAAAGGATATTCAAATTTCACGGCTTTAGCCGCTGCTCTCAACGCCTAAAGGCGCATTCATCTTCGCGTGTTGCGGCACGACTGAAGTCATGCCCTGATACGAACCACATAGTTTGTTGCTGAATGCTAGCTACTCATCTTCTTCCGCACCAACGCCTCCACTCTTTGCAGCACCTCGTCTTCGCTCATACCGGTCGAATCAATTACCGTCGCGTCTGTAGCGGCAACCAGCGGAGAATTCGCCCGCGTACGATCGCGCCGATCGCGTTCACGCAACTCCGCTGCCATAGCATCCGCCGATCCGCCGCGCGAATGTTGCTGGTGAATGCGCCGCTGCTCCCGAATCACGGGATCGGCATCGAGAAAAATTTTTACGTCGGCATCGGGGAACACCTTCGTCCCAATATCTCGCCCTTCCATCACCACGCCGCCATTGGCGCCGAGTTCGCGCTGCCGTGCGACCATCCACTCGCGGACCTTCGGATGAACCGAAACCCGCGACGCTGCTTGCGAAACATCTTCCTCCCGCACACGTTGCGTAACATCGCGTCCATCCAGCATCACGCGATTGCCACCAATCGTCGGCTCGATCTTGATTCTTGAATTATGGGCAAGCTGGTCGAGCGCAGCTTCCTCATCGAACGAAATGTCCCGCTCGATCGCTTTCAATGCCAGGGCGCGATACATCGCTCCGCTTTCGAGATTCACATATCCAAGTTTGCGGGCGAGTCGCGAGGCGATGGTGCTCTTGCCGGCGCCCGCCGGGCCGTCGATAGCAATGATGAGTTTGCGCGGGGAAGAGTCGCTCATCTCCGAATGCGATTGTACACGGGAGCTTCGTTCGTACAGCCCTGTTCAATCAACAGCGAGTTCGAGCCCATCGCCGCACAAAAGTTGGGACGCATACTCAATGTGTAGAACTCTTCGAGATCGGTCTGATCTTGCCTTGGACGAGGCGTGCACCAGCAGGGGACGCATCAAGAGCACCCCACCCACTCCAACACGGCACTCGACCGCTTGCTTCGTGCTTGAAAAGTCATGAATCTGATCGTCCGTCAATACGCCCAATGTATGCGTACCCGGAAGGACTCTGAGCGGACCATTTTCCGAGGTTGAATCGTCCAGGTGAACTCGAGCTGCAAGTACCTGTTCGAGAGCTCTGGCCGGGGCATGTGAGCAAATTACTCCCTCCTTTACTGACCAAGGACCCCAACCTTGTACATCTTGTTTCTCGCGCAACGGCAGGGCAGTGTCTTGATGCCAAACCACAAGCCAATTCGATTTTGCAGACTTGTCGAATAATGTCGCGCGAAACGGAACCGTCCTTTCTCCGAGAACACGTTTTACCAGACCCAAAAGATTGACGTCCTCAGCCAAAGATCGGACGGCAGGAATTCGCAGTACATTTCTGATTCCGGCTCCTTTGCGGCTTCGGGAGTTCTCTAACGCGATGACGACAGAGGCGATCGTTCCGAGCGGAATGGTTTCGGGCAGAATCGAATATCCATCCCGCGCGAGTACGTCCATCATCTCGTTCCCAATTTTCTTACGGGCGCTTGTGCGATCTGTATCAATGAGCGATGCCCCACCGGCACAAAGCTCAACTCCCGAGCCGCGAGCAACGCATTCACCGCTTCCCGTACCCGCGATTTCGCGACGACGTTTCCGAAGAACGCCTCAAGCTCCTGCTGGTCGGCAGCAATCACGCAGTCGAGATACTTCGAAAGCAATGCCGAGAGCGCCGCATTCACCGAACAATTCACGCCTTCTGAAACTGCGTCCGGCGCCCAGCGCTGCAGTACGTCCCAGGAAGCACCTTCGCGCTCGTCGTAGTCAACGCGGGTGATGCGCAGCTTCGACCAGAGATCAGCCAAGGCGCGGTCGAGCGCCGCGACCGAAATTCCTTTCCCGAGTTCTTCGAGCAGGCTCAGCTTCGAAATCGGTCCTTTCCGGTGAATGACCGCGTAGGCGTCACAGGCAAGTTGCGAATATGGAGAGCGTGGACCTGGCTTCGGCGCCTGCCGTGGATTGCGCTCGCCTACAAGCGCATAAAAGTAGGGGAATACCGCAGCCGAAAGCAGGAAGGCGTTGTTCTCTTTGAAGAATTTCGCCTCAAAGGCAGTCTTGTTGCGGAGCAGTCGCACCATTAGTTCAGTCACATCGCGCGCACGTGGATCGGTGAATGCCTGCTTTTGGGTAGGCAGCTTTTCGTCAGAGCCAGACCACGCTCCAATAAATGTCGGC
>DATBIE010000114.1:0-27456 GCA_036557105.1 Terriglobales bacterium | reverse complement strand
CACATGATCGAAACCATCAACAAGCTGATCCGCACTTCGCGGCAGCTGGTGCAGGAACTGGGGCGCGAGCCGACGTCGGAAGAAATCGCCAAGCGCATGGATATTCCAGTCGCGAAAGTGCGCAAGGTGCTGAAGATTGCTCAGGAGCCGATCTCTTTGGAAACTCCGATTGGAGAAGAAGAAGATTCGCATCTTGGCGACTTCATCGAAGACCGCGCCGTGGTCTCGCCGGCCGAGGCGGTGATCAACGTCAACCTGAAAGACCAGACTTCGCACGTGCTTCGCACATTGACGCCGCGCGAGGAAAAGGTCATCAAGATGCGGTTTGGTCTCGAGGACGGCAGCGAGCACACTTTGGAAGAAGTGGGCCAGTCGTTTGCTGTTACCCGCGAACGCATTCGCCAAATCGAGGCGAAGGCATTGCGGAAACTCCGGCATCCTTCAAGATCGAGGAAGCTGAGGGCGTTTTTGGATGGGGTGAGGGACTAAAAGCTTTTCACCACAGAGGACACAGGGTTACACAGAGAACTGCTACACAGAGGACGGCATTGGAAGGCGCGAGCATTCGCGCCTTTTTTATTTACTCCACTTTTGTTTACTCCGCCACACCTCTGTCATTCCGAGCGGAGTAGGATTGTTCGCTCGCGAATGATCCTGTGGAGTCGCGGAACCTGCTTTTCATTTGCGCCGCTCCCGTCTGAATAGTCAGGCGCCACGGCGAAATTGCAGATCTCTCCACGCGCGGTCGGATCAGCAAAGCTGATCCGGTCTCTTGGCCGGGATGACAGTGTATTTTCGATTTTTTATCCGCAAATAAAACAGGTTCACGCCTTTCGACGTAACCAATTTTCCACTTGAAGCTGACGTACTCGGGAGAACTCTTTTTCATTGTCAGTGACAACGGCATACCCGAGAGCTAAGGCCTGGGCTGCGATGAGGAGGTCGTTAGCGCCAATCGGCTTGCCAGCGCGCTCGAGCTGCGCACGAATGGATCCGTACGAGGTATACGCCGGTTTCTCGAACGGCAGAACCTCCAGTGCGCCGAGTACGGCCTCAAGCTGGCCGGACAAACGCGGTGACTGCTTCTTTTCGGCGCCGTAACGTAGTTCCGCAGCAACAATGATGCTTGTGCAGACATTCGTCTCCCCAATTTTGAGGATCTGCTCCGCTACTTTTCCTTGCGGATTGCGAACGAGATCGGAAACTATGTTTGTATCGAGAAGATAGCGCATCAGAAGTCGACAGGGTCGGCGGCTCGATCAGAGATGCGCGGGAACTTCTCTCGAAGCGGCTTAAGACCAGCCAAGACAGCCTTCAGCGATTTTGTCGGAGCAGGTTCAATGATGAGGCGATGGCCCTCCTTGCGCATAATGGCGTCTTCTACTGGAAGCTCAAATTCCCTTGGGATGCGCACGGCCTGATTGCGTCCGTTCCTGAAGACTCGAACATGACGCTCGGAACTTGGACTTTTCTTTAGCATATGCCTAGCATCTGCTAAGAGTTAGCCGATGTCCAGCGGAGGTTGGTTTAGAGTCATTCCAGTTAAGCCATCGCTATGTCTTACACGGAACGTCTGTTGGCTTGTCGATGTGGGGTCGAGGTTCGTGCTCCCCTTGAATCATCGTGGAAGAGCGGCTCTTTAGAGCCGCGTAGAGCATCCGCGATGAAAATCGCCCTTTAGGGCCTGCGCGGGGCCAAAGCCCGCAATTAAGATCACCACGCCCCGACGCGGCCATGAATGGCCGCTCTTCCACGTCACTCCATGTAAACGCGCCCATGGTTAGTCGCTTCTTTCGCAAGAGGGGGATCCAGACAAATAACCCATGCGCCCATTCATCACCGTGGAAGAGCGGCTCTTTAGAGCCGCGTGAGCATCCGCAAGAATCAGCCCTTTAGGGCCTGCCTGAGCGAAAGCCCACAATCGAAATCAATTCGCATTTACGCGGCCATGAATGGCCGCTCTTCCACGATGCTGGCAAGCGTGGGAGTCCGGGCTTCACACCGCCGAATCAAAAGCCGCTCTTCCACGGAACGCTGAGGAATAGGGGTACATCTCCGGCCTTCGTACTAGCCGTGCGCGAACAGGATTCATAAGAATGTATTCCGCATGACCCGCGTAGTCCTGCGCGTCTCGGATGCGATGGTTCGTGAAGCTCTCCTGCCAGACCAACCCGCGTTTTCGCTTTCCAAACCGATATGAGAATCCGCCTTTGATTAGTTGCACGGCGCGCTCGAGAGAAATGTCAACCGCTGGCGTGATCAGAAGGTGTAGGTGATCCGGCATGATCACAAACTCTTGCAGCTCATATTTCTTCTGTTCACGATAGTGCTCCAGCACATCCATCATCAGTTCAGCGGTCCATGGATTGCGGAATAGCGGACTGCGCTGCCAAGTTACGGTTGTGACGAAGAACGTTCGCTCGAAGGTCATCGACAGGAATGCTATGTGTTCGGAGGAATTGAGTCTGTGATTTCCGCACACCGACCAATACATTCCGCTGTGGAATTCCCCGAAGCGGAAATAACGTGGAAGAGCGGCTGTTTACAGCCGCGTACCGCAGACCCAAGATATCCGGGCTTTAGCCCCAGGCCGCCTCAGGCCCTAAAGGGCGTTGAATCGTTTTGGGATCCACGACGCGGCCATAAATGGCCGCTCTTCCACCCTTCAATGAGCAGTGAAAAACAGGTCCCTCGACTCGGGAATCATTCGTACGCGAATGATTCCGCTTCGCTCGGAATGACAGTTATAAATATTCGCCCGAGATGACAGAGCAAAATAGGCAACTAATCGGCGGCAAAGTCCGCCACCTTTAACGCTTCCACGCAAGCACGTACATCGTGCGTTCGAATAATGTGCACGCCCTTTAGCGCCAATGCGACCTCTGCGCCTAAAGTTCCATACTGCCGATCGCTTACGTTAGCATCCTTCCCGTCCCGCGCCAGCGCACGGCCAATGAACGACTTGCGTGAAACGCCTGCAAGCAAAGGAAAATGGAGTTCGTGAAACTCGGCGAAGCGACGCACCAGCGGGAAATTTTCCTCGAAACGCTTTCCAAAGCCAAAGCCCGGGTCAAGCGTGATTCTGTCGCGCTTGATTCCCGCCATCACGGCTGCCTCGGCACGTTCGCGGAGTTCTTTCTTCACCAGCAAAACCAGATCAGCGACTCTGGGCAATGATCTCCATTCGTCCGGCCGCCCACGACTGTGCATGAGAACCACGCCGCAGTTCAGCGCAGCCAAGGTCTTCTTCATCGCGGGATCCCACTGAAGGCCGGAAACATCGTTGACAATTTTCGCGCCAGCCTCGACCGCCGCTCGCGCAGTCTGAGCCTTGTACGTATCCACGGAAACAATCCCGGCTGGTCGCGACTTTTTTATCCCGGCGATCACTGGCAGCACGCGCCGCAGTTCCTCTTCAGCGGTGATGGCGGGGTTTTCGGCGCCGGCTTGCGATCCTGGCCGAGTAGACTCGCCTCCCACATCCACAATGTCTGCGCCTTCGTCCAGTAACTTCAGGGCGTGAGCAATGGCGGCTTCCGGCGAGAGATGCTCACCGCCGTCGGAGAAAGAGTCCGGGGTGACGTTCACAACTCCCATCACCAGCGTGCGCTTACCGAGTTCAAGCGAACGCGTGCCGAGATTCCACGTGAACACTGGGCGCATAAATGCGTAATTCTATTCTGGTTCATCGCGTCGTGCGCTTCCCAAACCACCAAACCCACGAACCACGAAGGACACGAAGTATGCCGAAGGGAGTACCTACGAGCAATCACCACAGGTCCCGCCGAGGTACCAGCGAGAGGACGCCGAGCAACCCACACGCGAATGCTAGAATCAACTTTGTAGATGCACCATTTTCGAACGCCCCGGTTTCTTATTTGCGCCGCGCTAGTCTGCATTTTTTCCGCGCAGGCATGGCCCGCAGCCGCACACAAGGCGCATCGTTCCCTGAAGAAGCAGATCGAAACTATCATCGAGCAGCCAGACCTCGCTCGTGGTTTTTGGGGAATTGAAATTGTTTCGGCAAAAACCGGCAAGGCCCTGTACTCCTTAAATCCAGACAAGCTGTTCACCCCAGCCTCGAATACGAAGCTGATCACGACGGCGGCAGCGCTGGCTCTGATAGGGCCGGACTACAAATTCCGCACTACGATTGAGACCAGCGGGTCTCTTGATAAATATGGACGCCTGACCGGCGACGTGGTGCTCGTCGGGCGCGGCGATCCCACGCTTTCCGGACGAGAGCTCCCATACAACACTCATACTCAGCGTGCACCCGACCCAGTGCGTGTGCTGGAACAACTGGCGGACGAACTCCAAAAGAAGGGCGTGAGATACGTCGATGGGGACGTGGTCGCTGACGATTCCTACTTTGCCTTCGAACGTTACGGCGAGGGTTGGAGTCAGGACGACCTCGTATGGGCGGATGGCGCTCCGGTTTCCGCGCTTACGATTAACGACAACGTTATCTTCGTAAACATACTACCTGGCGCTCATCCCGGAGACAAAGCGTTCGTCAGCATCACACCATTTGCTGATTACTACACCATTGACAATCGACTGATGACGACGCCCGCCGGGACCGGGCGCAGAATCTACATCAATCGTGAGCCAGGGTCGACGCAATTGACGCTGTGGGGAACAATTCCCATCGATGACACAGGTGCGAATGAAGGTCTGGCGATTGACGACCCGGCAGAATTTGCCGCGACTCTGTTCCGTCACCTGCTCGAAGTGCGGGGAATCGCCGTCTACGGAAAAGACCGCACTCGGCACACAGAGCTGGCCAACTTATCCACGTTCACGACCACCGTGGTCGCTGCAGGAGGCGGCGGAGACGAACATTCGCTGACCACACCGGCTGGGCCACTGGTGCTCGCCGAATATCAGTCGGCACCGCTCTCTGAAGACATTCAGGTCATTAACAAAGTCAGCCAAAATTTGCACGCGGAAATCCTCTTGCGTCTGCTAGGCCGGGAAAAAGGCACAGCAGGAACGGTGCAGGCAGGCCTGGAAGTGATCCGCGGATTTTTGAATAACGCGGGGATCGCCAGCGACGAATACAACTTCTATGACGGATCAGGATTGTCTCGTCAAAATCTGGTAACGCCGCACGCAATTGTTCAACTGCTGCAGTATGCCAGCGGGCAGACATGGGGGCAGGAGTTCCACGACTCGCTGCCGATTGCCGGCGTCGATGGCTCCCTCGCCGATCGGCTCAAAGACCTCGATCCGAAAGCGAAAGTTTACGCGAAGACTGGATCGCTCGGTGGAGTGAAGAGTCTCTCTGGATATGGCGTGACTACGAAGGGCGAGCCGATCGTATTCTCCATCGTTTCAAACAATGAGAGCGTACCGGATAAACGAGTCACGGACGCGATCGATAACATTGTAGAAGCAGCGGTGCACTCCGAGAAAAAATAGCATTCGCCGGTCGGATTCGGCCACCCTCATAAACCTGTAAATGCTTTCCTCCAGAGATCAACGTCTATAATGCTCGGCATCAAGTTCTAGCAAGGAGGAACTCATGTCCCAGTCTATCCCCGATAAGTACCGGGATCTTTTTACGAAGCGCGCCTTTGCCAGCCTCGGAACACTCATGCCCGACGGAAGCGTGCAGGTCACGCCGGTGTGGTGCGACCTGGAAGGCGATCTGGTGGTTGTGAACACAGCACGGGGACGTCAGAAGGACAAGAACATGCGCCGGGACCCACGCGTGGCGCTGGCCATCATCGATCCTGAGAACCCATACCGCTATCTTGAGATTCGCGGGCGTGTGGCGGAAATCACCGAAGAAGGCGCGGATGCGCACATCGACAAAATGGCAAAGAAATATCTGGGAGCAGACAAATATCCTTACCGGCAAGGCGGGGAAGTGCGCGTGATGTTCAAGATTCGGCCGGAGCGCACGAGCACGATGGGATGAAACACCTCTCAGCCTTCGAGCTATCAGTCGTCAGCTTCCACAAATCTCGATAATCAACACGGTGCGCTCTTAATGACATCCTCCACGATCGATGTTCATCCCATGACTTCTAAGTCCGCCACACTCGACCTTGAGTGGGTGAGAGACCAGTTCCCGTCGCTGAAGCGCGAAGTGCATGGCCGTCGAGTCGCTTATCTTGACGGGCCTGGCGGTACTCAAGTTCCCCTGCGTGTGATCAATGCCATCTCCGACTATCTGCGGGGAAGCAATGCCAACACCTGCGGAGCTTACGCAACCAGCCGCGAAACCGATCAGATGATTGCGGGTGCGCGATCGGCGATGGCAGATTTTCTCGGATGCGACGCCGATGAAATCGTCTTCGGTCCGAACATGACTTCGTTGACATACGCCATCAGCCGTGCCATTGGGCGGGGGCTCGGGCCAGGAGATGAAATCCTGCTGACTCATCTCGATCACGACGCCAACATTTCTCCGTGGCGGGCGCTCGAAGAACGCGGAGTCAAAATTCAATTTGTAGATATACGCGAGACTGACTGCACACTGGACATGGACGATCTCGCACGAAAGATCACCTCGCGGACAAAGCTCGTCGCGGTCGGGTATGCCTCAAATGCTGTCGGCACGATCAATGATGTGAAAAGCATCGTCCGGCTTTCGCATGCGGCGGGAGCGATGGCCTACATTGACGCGGTCCATTACGCTCCGCACGGGCCGATTAATGTTCGGGACCTCGACTGCGACTTTCTCGTCTGCTCCACGTACAAGTTCTTTGGGCCGCACATGGGCGTGCTCTATGGCAAACGCGAGCACCTCTCGCGGCTCGAACCATACAAATTGCGAGCCAACACCAACACAGTTCCGCAGCGCTGGGAATGGGGAACGCTGAACCACGAATGCATCGCCGGAATCAGTGCGTGTGTGGAGTATTTGACTGAGCTGGGACAAAGAACCGAGCAGGTTTCAGGTAGGCGTGAAGCGATCAAGGCCGCATACCGGGCGATTCAGGCATACGAATGCAAGCTGATGGAACGAATGCTGGCGGGATTGAAAGAAATTCCCGGCCTGCGACTGTATGGAATCGGCGATCCGTCGCGTTTGAGTTCGCGATGCCCGACGTTCGCAGTTCGTATTGAGAGCCAGTCGCCTCTTGAGCTCGCAACAAAACTGGGCGAGGACGGCATCTTCACCTGGGACGGCAATTACTACGCCATCAATTTGACCGAGCGGCTCGGCGTGGAGAAAGACGGCGGCTTTTTGCGAATCGGGCTGGTGCACTACAACACGGAACAGGAAGTGGAGAGAGTACTGAAGTTTTTGAAATTCGGAAAAGGTGAATCTGGGGGCTCATAACAAGCCCGAGCCCCCGAATCCACGAGGATCATGCGGCCGACAATTGGAACTCGAACGGGTCGGTTACTGTATGTTTGCCCAATGTAGCCAGCAATAACAAGTTGTTGTCATCCGGGATCCGGAATTGCTGCATCAGAGCCTTCACATCTTGCCGTCGAGTGTCAGGTAGACGCTCGCGAAAATAAAGGGGCAAATCTCCGCCAGAATACTCGACATCAAGCGGCAGGCCTGGTAAAGGCTGAAGACCCAATTTCTTGAAAGCATCCAGATACCGAAAAGTGTACGAGTTCTCAGTTCTCCTCAGCTCCGCAACTTGCACTCCTCCATATAACATCTTGAGTGTTGGCGGCGGAGCCTCGTAGCCATATTTCAACAGCTGACGAACGGATCTGAGCATTCGATTTCCCCTCCTTTCTCCAAAAGTCTGCAGACTTGATCGGCGCGAAGCGAGATTAGCTTAACTATCATTTCGCGACGCACTTTGGTAAACACCGAACGGAAGGGAAACTCCCGTAGTAGCTTAGCAGCAATTCGACCTACGTCGGACGGAACTTTAGTAATAGCCGTACCCTTCAGATGCGGTAGCACATGAAAAAGACTCTGCAGGAACTGGAAGTGGTTGCAGGTTGAAGTGGTCAACCGCAGCGTTTTCAAGAAGTTAGTCTCTGGCCCGAGTAACGGCCTAGCTCTGGCAATATGAAAACCCAATAATCTAGGATCTCTCGCGAATAGTTGGAGCTTAGCATCCGACGTATTCCAAAGCAATGCTCGAGATGTATCGAATATGGGGGAAAAACGATAACCAGCCTGAGTCTTACTCGCTCTAATTACACCCCAGTTTTGCGGGTGTCTGTCGTTCGAACCTACTACTGCATCAAAAACTAACATTTCCACGAACTTTGTGACGACGGAAGCTCCGTCCTCACCGCAATAATCATGTATTGTGTTTACGACAAAATCAATGCTGTAAAACTCCTGCTCCTGATTGCGTGGGATTCTCGCCAATTCACCCTTCGCCCTAAAGCTTTCTTCGATGAGAAAACTCCCATGCACGAGGTGCTCATCGGAACCGAGAAAAGAACGAGTAACAAAAACCGGAATACCGTCGACACTGGCGAGGCCACTATGCGCCATGTCAAAGCCGCAATCCGCCCCCAACTGGTTTATCAGCAATTCGGTTAGGGTCTCAGTTAAGCCATTCTTGTCCGGATACTTGATGATGTAGTCAGGTCCGCCATCTTCAGATCGCAGGATCCATTTTCGAGCATTCCCAAGTGCTTGAACAGTTGGATCTACACGGTAGCCCACGAAGCTGCGAGGAACGCCCCAATTTCTTGAGCGTGCGGCGATCCGTTTGATCTGCTTCGGGACCGTCGCCGATTTTTTTATTTCATCGACAAGCTCTTCGGTGAGCTTTCTTGGGTCAGGATCATTTATGGTGTTCGCTGTGAATTCGATTCCTTCTGTCATCCTGCACCATTTCGAAGGCTAGTTGCGATTGTCGCAGTCATCTTGACTGATGGCCAGACGCACACAAGAGCATCGAACAAAAGCTCTGACGCGCAGAATTGTTTCACTTCCACCACCGATCATGCAATGCGATCAAAACACTGATTGTGGTGGTTAGCGCGGCATTGATTAGGCGGTCGTAAACTCCGCGGCGCACATCATTCCTTTCCAGCACATTCAAACGGCCCTCGATCAGGCTGATTCGCCCCGGCTGGCCACCGCCCACGAGCATATCCATCTTGGTTTCGAGGCTGGCGAGCTTCTGAATCACCTCGCACTGGAAGTCGTTGTCGGCAACACGCACGACCAGCGGATGTCTGGTTTCGCGCGATGCAGCCTCTTTGGAAGCGTTTTGGGGAATTGTCATAAGAGAAGCTCTCGGCTGTCGGCTCTTGGCTGTGAGCTGTAAGCAACAAGCACGCAGATACAGTCCAACAATGCAGTTTCCTAAGGAAATCAACCGGCTCTATGAATCCGTAAAATCTGCCGTCCCGAGCGGGAAGTCCACGTGCAAGGCAGTCGTACACTGGGAATATTTTCGTGGATTCGAGCCGTCGAACTGACGCAGGAAATAATTTTCCGCTCTCGACAGGCGGGGCAGGGTGAACGTCTGCGTTGTAAAGCGGCCCGCGAGATTTTCGTCATTGAACTCGCCCCAGCCGGCATCCGACCACCTAACTTCGAATCCACCGCCCGCAATTGCCGGAACTCCGGCGTCTATTGTTGAGGTGGTGGAAGTTACTTCGGTGAACCTCGCAGAGGTCAAGGCCGGCAGCGTCGTCGATCCTACTTGGGAGTCGGCGATGGCAGGGACATTTAACGCAGCGCTGACGTTCGCAGTTTCGAATTGAAACGATAAATTTTCGGCAGCGTCGTTTGCGAACGTGATCGCATACCAGCTGTGCTCGCCCGCAAGATCTGCGAATGTAATCTCCACTCCGCGAATGATCGCTTGAAAAGTTGCCCCGCGTGACGGAATGTTTACGTCAAGCGCGTCACCGGGAAAGATGTCCTGCGCTTCCCCCGGAAGGAAGTCGCTCCAGACCTCATACTTTCCTGACCATCCGGCCGTGACATTATTCGCCAACATTGCCAGGGCTGCATTTTCACAATCGGCGCTGGTGCGCGCCGGCGGGAGTTTCAGGTGACGCACATCGCTGCGCACGCCATCGTCAATTCCATGTTTCTGCGCCGCGATGCTGGCGGGGTTCGTCACACGTGTTACTGAGCGCCCACTGGTTAGCAGAAGTGCATCACCGTGCTGCCCACGATAGCGCACTTGGATAAATTGATTCGGCGCTGGAGCGAATTCAGAAAAGAAATCGAGGGTTGTACTTCCAACCACGTTGCACTCGCATCCAGAGGAAAGCGGGCCAACCAGCCGGGTTACGTAAGGGCCTCCCGGCAATGCCGTGCGCACTTCGACGTCGATGGTCCGGATCAGGCGAGTAAAAGTAAGAGCGCAAAACAAATTGGTGGAGTTAACCAGAGCGTAAGTGCAGAACGCAGGCGCGCTCGAAATAACTCCGTCGTAGAGTACCGCGCCAGGCGCGACCATGGTCGCTGGATTTGCAGGATCAATGTCGTGTACTTCAAGTACAACGCGGGCGTTAGCGCTGACCTGTGCGCCTCCCAAACCATTGCCCGCCGGATTTGTTGCGGAGTGAAAGATCTGTTGCTGACGATAAATCTCCTGCGAAAAGATCCGCGTCGTGAGCACGTAGTGATGGCCGGTAACCGTGCTCAGCGCACTTCCGGCCAATGTTCCATTGATCAGCGCCTGAATTTCAGATGTCGAGCCCGCAGGCGAGATCTGGAATCCTGCCAGACAGTTCGCAGCCACAATCGGACCGAGATAAAGTCCGCCAAGTATTCCCGACGACAGCGCTGAAGTAAACGCGATGTCGCCGTGTTCCAGGACGCAACTTCCGCCCAGTTCCACTTTCTCCACAAAGGCTACCGTCGTTGCTCCGTCAACCCCGTTTCCACCCGCAATCTGCAGCTTCCCGTTGCCGGCGACAACCGCATGATTGGGGTCAGCGACGATCCATCGAGTCGTATCGAGTGTTGGCGTCGTGTACTCTTCGTTGAAGATGGTTCTGCTATTTCTTGTAAAGGGAGTCTGAGAAAGATAAAACCTTGTGGTGAGGCCGTCACCAACAAAGTAATCGGAAATGTACGCTTGCGGTTCTACGTAACCGAGCACGGTCACATCATTCACCACGGCATTTCCCGGCTGCAGCGCAAGACTCGGGGGTGAGAAGGTCGCATCGGCTTCGTTAAGCATGTACGCGGACACACCAACCGGCGCAAAGACAATTGCGCCGTCCAGCACGCGATAGCTGGCGCGGGCCTCGGTTGCAATCCGCGCAACGTGCGTTGACCAGGACTCCTGCGGATCGGGTGAGTACTCGGCAACTATGTCGAGGTCTGACACGCCGCTCAGGTCAAAAGCTCCTGGCATGGCATCCTCGGTCAGTTCGCGAACCGCATCTCCTGCGCTCCGCGCCACGAAAGCGCTTCGGACTGAAAGGCGCTTTTCGTCCAGCAACACTTCGTCGCTTTTCGCGATGAAGTTGTAGCGATATATAGCGCCGCGCTCCCCCCAGCCGAGATACTCGCACTCGGGAGCGGAGGTGATGTAGCCGGTGAAAATCTTCTGGTCGTTCGCACGGCTGAAAGTAACACGCGCTCCGCTTACCGGCACGATGAACTCCGCTCCTGTCGAGAGCAAGCTGAAATTGAATTGAGACGCTTCGTTCAGCTTGCGCATCAGGTGAGACGGACGTGTGGCGTCGATATCAGCTGTGTAGTCGCGCGGGTCGGCACCGTCGAAATTGTCGATTTGAAGTTTCATGTGTTAGGAGGTCGCTCGTCGTCACGACAAAAAACCCGCGCTGTCATTCCGAGCTGCTTCAGCGGCGAGGAACCTGCATTTTCTCGTGAACTGCAGATTCCTCATCGCTTGAGCGATTCGGAATGACAGAGTGTTGGGGTTGACAGCAATGCGTGTTCAGTACAACGCCGCGCTCGCTGTGGGAAAATAGCTGCGATAGCACACGGCGATCTGACCGTCATTCTCATCGGTGTGCGGCAGCGGGATAAATGCGGCGTGCAACGCCAAAGCGTTCAGCGGTTTCGAGATCTCGACGGGCCGCTCCCGCGTGATTGTCTGGTTTGTGCTCGCATTCATCGAGCGTGCAGTCGAAGTCGGGCTCAGGCGCGGGTAGTGAAAGCAAATCCTGCCGCCGGATTCCTCTTCTGCGACGAACAACGCCGACCATTCCTGAAAGAAAGACCCACCTTCACGGTCGACGAAAGCCATGACTTTCTGCACGGCAGCGCCACTGGGCGGTGTGCCCCCAAGCAGGGGCTGCGCGAGCAATAAAGATGTTGCGGTGAGTTCGGCCACCCGCCCCAGATTGAAGGTCACGCGCCGCACGTAATTGGGGTCCTGGTTCACATCCGTCGGACTTTTCACATAGGCGGCCGAAATTCCAGTACCTATATATCCGGTTTGCTGCTGGTAATCCAGGTCAACGGCGACCACGTCTCCCACAGAAAACGCCGAAACCGCCCCCACGCCCACGATGATTTGCGCGGCGGTCGATCCTGAAAGTACTGCGGCGGCAATCGCCGGAGTTCCACCGGAAGGCTGGGCTGCAGCCGAGGGATCGGTGGCAAGCACATTCATGTGCTCGGAGCCACCAGCCAGCGCCATCTGCAATTTTCCCCACTCCCGAAAATCGAACTCCACCCGCGCGTCAAGAATGCCGCGGAACTGCGCCGCTGCGGCACCGCGAACTCCTGCTCGGAGCGGCTCGGTTGATGTCAGGCTGATCCGCTCAAAGTTGTCGATCCAACCCAGGTCAATCCAGGGAACCGGAGGCGAGTTGAGAGAGAACAGGCCGTACTTGCCGGGATCAAAAAGCGCGGGCGATTCCGTTGCGCGATTCACGGGCGCGAAGTAGGCTCGCACACGCCGGCTTACCGGAACCATTCCGGCGCGAATTGCAAAATTAGTCATTGTTAGATCACCTGGGAGCAGTTAGTACTCAGCAGTCAGTTCTCAGTTCTCAGCACTCAGCCGAACAGCGGCTCCTGTCATTCCGAATCGCTTTCGCGATGAGGAACCTGCTGTTCTTCTTAAGAAAAGCAGGTTCCTCGGACCTGAAGAGCTTGCCCTGAGAGAAGCGGAGGGTCCTCGGAATGACAGACTGTGTGGTTTGGCTGAATGCTGATTGCTGACTGCTGAGTGCTGCTTCAAAAACTCACTTCTGGGAAAAAAAACACCTTCACTGTCGCCGTACGCTCCAGCCGCACACCGCTCGTTCCACGCGGTAGAGCTTCGTTACGCGGAGCTTCACTGCCGAGAATTTTGCCGAGCTGCGGCGCGCTCCAGAAAATATTGCTGCCAAGGGTGGCCGGAGGCGTTTGCGTGTAGTCCAGCTTGGACGTGTTCGCAGGCTGACAAATCGTGATCAACTCGGTATCAAGCGCCGCCAGCGTGCGGCCCCGGTCAACACCGGATTCTGCCGTGCCGAATGTGTGATAGGAAATCAGGCACTCAAGCGAAAAAATCGCACGAGCGCCCACCTGCTGTGGAACGACGCTCGCCGCGCCCCATTCCAGATAAAACGTATCAGGCAGAGGCTTCACCGGAATGACTGCCTCGTTTTCAGCAACAACGAGCGCCGCGCGCGTCACACCATTCAGTGTGATCACCCGCGACGGATTCAGCGCGGCCAAACGGTCTCGCAAGGTAATGTAGAAAGTATCTTTTGTGAATTGCATAGTAGCCTTCAGCTATCAGCCATCAGCTAGCGGCTGCGTTTAAGAATTTGTCTTCTGGATTTTGTCGGCAATTTGCTTCCACACTAAACAGACTGACGGCTGAAAGCGGATGGCTGACAGCTCTCTTTACTCCACCGCAACCACCCGATAGAGATACGCAGTCCCGGCAAAATGCTCGATACTTACGTTTTCAATGTGAAACAGATCAGCCTGGTACTGGATCGCCAGCGCCTGATCAAACAAAGCTTCTGCGGAAGCGGCGCCTTCGGCCTCGACCGCATTCGCAATCGCCGAAGCGGAGATTAGAAATTCCAGCCGCACTCGCGGTCCGGTGCTCGCAGTTGTAAGACTACGCATCGCCACCGGGGCAATCGTCAGTTGTTGAACACCCGGATCGCTCAGCCCCAACTCCAGTTCGTTGTTCCCGCTCTGCGCAGGCAGGGGGAGCACGAGCGTGATCTGGTCGCCGCCGAGCGTGCGCAGCAGGGCATCTGCGGCGCGCATTACTGCCGTTCCCGCAATGGCCATAGTTATCTCGTTTTCTGCGCAACAAATGGCGCGAGGAGTGAACGCACGCTCATATCGAGCAAGTCGGGCTCGAAGTAGTCCATGCGCAGTCGATCAAGCTGCCCGGTCTTTACATTGATTGCCGGAGTCGCCTGCGCATTGCGGACGATCTGCGCGCACGCGTATTTCACTGCGTCGGGAATAGTGCCGTAACCCGCAGTGTAGGTAAGATCAACTTCGCTGTACCACAAGCCGACCAGGTTTAACGGCAGCGTGAGTTCACCGGTCGCCGAGTCGAAGTCGATCGAACCTGGATCAATGTTGCTCCACGTCCCCGGTAGGCCGAACATGAGCGCAACATCCATCCGTAAGTCGCTGAATGGCCACTCGCCGCGACGTGGCATCGTATAGCGGCCTCGTCCCGACACGATGGGCGACGTTGCCGGTGCTAAAGGAACGAGTGGCAGATACGTGAGATGAACCGTATTGCGGTCCGGCCTCATACGAATCCGCTCCTCATATTGCGCAATCGCGAGCGTGGCACGCCGGCAGTGCGCATCAATCAGTGACGACGCCGCGCCCACCAATGCGGCGTCGGTGGCGGCATCAAGGCCGTACAGCACATACTCTGAGGGTGAGAGATAGTTCACGTGTAGCTCCTAGCTGGTCGCTACTAGCTTCCAGCTAAAACAATTCCTAAAAGCACTGTCATTCCGAATCGCTTTTAGCGATGAGGAATCTGCAGTTCGTAAACAAAATGCAGATTCCTCAGATCTGACGATCCTCGGAATGACAGTTGAGTGTGGTTGCCTACGACGCACGACTCACGACGTGCGACGATTTCTTACCGGTCGACTTTCACTTCGTAGTGCGCGTAGGAAGCGCCTTTGACGACCACGCCTCCAAACTTCACTACGACGTTTTGCGAGGCAAGGCTGCTCGGCAATCCGAGTTGGAAGACTCGCGGATTCGGATCGCTGAGCCAGTGGTACTCGATCATGTCCTCACTCACGATGTAGGCGGGCAACACCGCCGAGCCGCTGCCCGGAGTTCCGGTGTACCCGATCGCCCACTCGGGGATGAGTGGCAGATCGCCGGCCTGCGTGCTGAGCGCCTTCACGCGGAAGCCGC
Source organism: Terriglobales bacterium (assembly GCA_036557105.1). Lineage (GTDB taxonomy): Bacteria > Acidobacteriota > Terriglobia > Terriglobales > Acidobacteriaceae > Gp1-AA145. Next base: position 12,218 of record DATBIE010000114.1, on the reverse strand, counting down.
CGGTAATTTCGACCGTGTTCAAGACGACGTTGTAGTCCGTCTTCATCTCGCGGTCGATGAGATCGAGCAGCACCGGGTTGGCATAAATCGCGGTCGGACGAACCGCGAAGCTGGAATTCGAAACCATCTGCGCGACGGTTGACTTCAGCCCGTCAACGATGCTGTCCGTGGTGGCAATGGTGGTACTGTTACCGCCGGCAACGATCTGGCCAATTGCGCCGAAGTATTGCAGGGTGGTCGGCGCAGATAGTGAAGTATCCGTTCCGTTCCAGAGCGAGACATCGTGCGTGTGCATGATGCCGTCGATCGCATCTGAGAGATCTTTCGCCTGCAGATATGCGAATTGGCTCTGCTGGCTGCCGACCTCCAGATCGAACAGGTTGTAGTTGATCTGCGAGACCAGCGCCTTGAGCGGCACGCTGCGTTCCGCCCGGTTGGGGGACTGTACCGTCGGAACTATGTTGCGTGGATCGACAAAGGCCTGCGCCGCGGTTGGCTGGGGAATGGCAAGCTCTTCGAAGAAGCGCGAAGGATGTCCGGTTGCCGGCACCTGCTTGATGCGTTGCCCGAATGCTCCGCGCCGACGAACGATGTCGGTGATTTCGGTCTGATAGCGGTTGACTTCCACTGCGCCCGGCCCAAGAAAATCTGCGGCTGCATGCAGGTCGATGAATTGTGCGTTCATGTTTTGTGTTTTCTCCTGGAGAAGAATGTATGTAACAAAGCTGTCAGCCATCGGTCTTCAGCCCGCCTCTCTGTTTCAGCCAAAAAGAAATGTCATTCCGAGGACCTTTAGGTCCGAGGAATCTGCATCTGCTTGAAAACTGCAGGTTCCTCACCGCTAAAGCGGTCGGAATGACATCGCGTTTAAAGAGTTACCGGCTAACAACTGATGGCTGACTGCTGTACTACTCGATCATTCCAGCCCGTGCCATCTCGGCTTTCACCGCAATACGCTGCTCGACGCTGAGAGACTGCAAGGTCTTGTCGAGGGCAGCGGATTCAACCTTCTCGCCGGGTTCGGCATTATTTTTGGCAAGCAACGTCGAGACGAATGGCGAGAGGGTTTTGCGGGTGAGCCGCGCCGCCTGCGCTTTCAAATCCGAATTGGCTTTTTCAAGCTCTGCAACCCGGCGCTCGAATTCGTGGGCATTTCCCGCGTTGGCCTCGATTCCGTGTTCTTCGACGGCGGCGACGATGCGGTCCACTTTTGCGTTCAGCGCTTCTTGCTGTGCGTCTAATTTTCCTAGCACGCGGTCCAGTGTTTCAGCCGCATTCGCCAGGCGATCGGCGGCTGCGGCCAGTTGATCAATCGTTTCGTTGTTATGTTCCATGAGTTCTCCTTTGAACTTTTTTGACCATCAGCGGTGAGCTATCGTCAAACTTTCAATGAAATGTCATTCCGAGGACTTCTAAGTCCGAGGCATCTGCATTTGCGTCAACACTGCAGATTCCTCTCTGCTAAAGCAGTTCGGAATGACAATGTGATTACGGTTGTTTCGAAAGCTGATAGCTGAAAGCTGATTTACTCCAACTCGATCCACGTATCTCGATATGCAGCTTTGTCGCGGCGAAGAATTGCCGCGCCGGTGAAGGTCACGCGTGTGAGAGTCCATATCTTCGCGCGAACATCGGCAACACTGGCATCCGCAATTTCATAAGACATCCCAAGCGGATTTCGCAAACGCCTGCGAGGGGATGCGGCGGCGTGAATGATTCCGGACCCGATCTGCCGCACAATCTCCGGAAAATCTTTTGCGTAAAGATATCCACTCAACTCAAGCTCTTTGCCCATGATTTCCGCTCGTGTGATCACGCCAACTTTCCGACGTGCATCGTGCCGATCGAAGCTGGGGGAATAGTCGAGCGCCATTCCGAGCAATGACGGCAGCGCACGCTCTGCCGCAGCGCGAGTCAAAATCACTTGATGCCCTCGCGAGCCTGCCGGAGGCTTGTCGGACGGTGTGTCCACAAGCGTGAGCACGCCACGGAATGCTTCGCGGTTAGGATGTCCGAGAACTGCGGGCATGGGAATTGCCATCGATGCGAGTTCAAGATTCATGATTGCGTTTGGCTCCTGAATTTAGTTCGTCGTGCCGTTGGGCGTGCGTCGTGCGCGCCATTCTCAAATAAGGAATTGCTGTCATTCCGAATCGCTTTGGCGATGAGGAATCTGCAGTGTGACTTCAGAAGCAAAGTCGAAGCTAAAGTCAGGTGCATAGGTCCTTCGACTACGCTCAGGATGACAGGGTGTTAGATTTTCCTGACGGCTGATGGCTGACGGCTGATGGCTTGCTTACAACGGCGGCAGTCCGCGCATGCGCCGCACTTCATTCACCGTAAGCACGCCGGATTGAATCAGGATTTGCTGGATTTGGGCTTCTTCCATCGGGTCGCCGGGCGCGTCCACGTCGGTGAAGACAAATTCAAGGTCATCCCAGCCGAGTTTTTTGCCGATTGCATCTCGCGTGAGATGTTCCGCGAACAACCGCGCCGTCGGCACAATCGCCTGGCGGAATGCCTGATCGTTCATCTCGGAGGCGGTCGAACGGTTCACGTCCCGCTCCAGTCCCAGCGATTGCGGCGGCAGATCGAACGCATCTGCGATGATGCGCAACAGGAACTCCTGCCATTGCAGGCGCAGGTCGGCATCCGTCCCTCCGCCGAAGCGCAACACTTCAGGCTTGTTTTCGACTGAAAGAATGGGCACGCGGCCGGTGCCTTCGATTTCGTCTTGCCACCAGCGAATCAGGCGCTCGTGATTCTCGGGCGTCAGGTTCTGCAACCAAAGCGCGTACTCGACCACGGAGTTCGACGCCAACTTGCTCGCATAACGATGCGCTCCGAGAAATGCGCTGATCGTCTCAAACGCAACTTCAAGCCGCCCCAAACCAAACGGTGTGAATGTGCGCGGGTTCAGACGGATATAGATCAGCTCGTCATCGGCGAGCTGAATATTGGCGTTCGGCCCATTCCTGGCAGTCACCTGCTCATAGCGGATTGAACTCGGCAGGCCGTCCCAGTCGGCGCGAATGTTGATCGTGGACCCATCGACGGGCCACAACGCAAGCGGAAGGTCTGCATCGCCGGTAGCTTCAATCTCGATCGCGCCGAAGCCGCCGACGATCAAGTCTTCGAGCACCTGCTCAGCAAGCGAACGGAACGAATCGTCGGGATTCGGCGAGTCGAAGTTGCTCGTAAGAATGCGAACGCGTGCCTGGGCGTCTGTAGATTCCGCAGCGCCGGGTTTTGACTGCACCCGCCAGCGCATTCCGGCGATGTGGTCTTTGATCGTGTTGATCGCCCGCCGCGCCACCGGAATCTCCGAAAAGCGACGAAGGTTCATCGCGGTCGGTTTCGGAAGCGTTTGCGCCCGCGGCCCGTAGGTGCTCAATACTGACGGGAGCGGCACGGTACGCCGTTTGCCTGCCGGTTTTTGGGCGGAGGTGGCGCCCGCGAAAATGTTTCCCCCTTGTGTCATCCGGTTCACGAAAGACACGCCTGCGATCCGGCGCATTGCGCCGCGTAGCGAATTTGTAATGTTCATGGGATTAAAGAAGCTTTGATCTATCTGCCTTCAACAAAAAGCGCATGTCATCCTGAGCGAAGCCGAATCAGTCGCTTGCGAATCATTCGGCGGAGTCGAAGGACCTATGCACTTCCGCTTGAAACTGCCGTCACAAGCAAAAATTCTTCCAATGCGCGTCGCCATACACAACTCTGGTTGTAGGTGGAGATACTGGCGTAGACGAAGTACATAGGTCCTTCGACTGCGCACCGGGCTCGCAAGCGAGTCCGCGCTCTCCGCTCAGGATGACAGGATGTTGGAATCAGACGTTCAGCTCTAGCCTGATCCCCTCCGCAACCTCCGGCATCTTGGCCGTGGGCACCACGACGATTCCGCTTTCCTGCATCATCTCCAGCGCGAAATCTATTTCATCGCGGTGCGGCAACTCGTCATCGACAACGGCAGTGAGCCAGGCCTGCACGCCCTTCTTCTCCCTCATGCCTGCTGCAATCTGAGGGAAGCGTGCGGCCAGCAGCATCGCCGAGTCCACCCGCTGCGCCAGAGAAAGCGCCTGCACAAACTTGTACGCTCCTTCAACTGCATAGCCAAAATCCAGTTTCAGCGGATCTCCTGGTCGCGTATATTCGGCTATGCCGATATTGCGCTGCATCAGCGGCAGTACACCCGCCTTTTCCAACTCATCCTTTATATAGGTCACAATTCGCTGGCGGCTGCCCAGTTCACGTCTCACATCCAGGGCCGGCGTCTCGAGATAAATCTTGGTCAGTCGCTCGAGTTCCAATGCTGGCGACTCGGTCAAACATCCCTGCAGGCCTTCAAATCGAACCGCATTTGACCAGGAGTCGTTCAGCCGTCGCAGCAGCTCCGCCCGCCTTTGCGGATCCTGCAAGTCGCGCCGAATTTCGCGCTCAATCGCCAGGACCTCTTCGTTGTCAGCCAGCGGATCGAAACAGTGCAGCCGCCGCCAATTGCGAATGAAGCGTACCTCGGCAAAATCGCCCGACCCGTCCGCGGCCGGCGCGATTGCCACCACGCCAAGGTTGATGCTCTCGCCCTTGGTGACGTCTCCCGCATAGCGCAGCAGGAAGAATTCGAGTTGTTGTAAAGCAGCCATCAGCCGTCAGCCATCAGGAACACAGACCCAACCACTTGTCATTCCGAGAACCCTTCGGCTTCACTCAGGGCAGGCTCTTTAGGTTCGAGGAATCTGCGGTTCTGTCGGCAACTCCAGGTTCCTCACCGCTGAAGCGATTCGCGAACTAGTTCTCCACCCACCCCGGAAACGGGTTCCTGACCGAAATCCGAAAGCAGTTGATCAATTCACGAACCTGCGCTCGTCTGCTCAACAGTTCACAGCCCAGTTTTTCCAGCGCGCCCCAATCGCTTCCGTACCATTCCGGCGGAATCTCTCCCGCCTGTCGCCAGATTTCGTTTTCGCACAGGTTCTCAATCCGCGAGAGCCACGGTTCGAACGACTCCCAGCCCTTCACCCATGCGTACGCCTCATTTCGCGCGAACACGCCTCGCAATGGATAGTCCGGAAAGCTCCACTCGCCGGCGTTGAAGCAATATCCCTGATCGATGAACGTTGCCGTATATTTACGTTCGCGTCCTTTGCGCCAGAAGGCTGCCTGGCGTCCATTCGCGTTGCCGGTCCACTTATCGAGCGCGAGCATACCTGCAAAAGCATCGATGTTGCGCAAGCGATCGAACAGCTCGATTGGCAACCAGTCGAGCACGCGACCTTCGACAGGATTCACCACGTACCGCGATCCAAACTGCAATCCCGCATCGCATGCAATGACATTTCCTGCAAGCTGAATATTCAGCTCGGGTGAATGCCTGACCAGCCATTCTTTTACTTCAACAACTTCCGTCACAGGAACCGGCAATCCCACCCGTTCTGCCAGTCGTGTTGCCAGCAGTTCATTCGCCAGCACCCGCAAATGCTGCGGATTATTGCGGAACTTGACCACATAAAAATGGCCATCGTCGCAGCGCATCAGGTGACTCTGTGCGCCACCCCGCATCCTGCGAACGTGTTGGACCGCCGTGACTGGCAAATGTTTGCTTCAATCAAATCCCTGTCATCCTGAGCGTAGTTTTTCTTGCGCGCCGCGCGAGAAAAACGCAGTCGAAGGACCGCATGCCTGCCTGCAGCGGCGGCAGACGCCGAAGGGCATTCTCACGATGCTGCAAGGTCGAAATTCCCTGACAGCCCTGATGTGACACATGAGTGAATGGGGTCCTTCGACTGCATGTTCGGACTCGCGAGCGAGTCCGAACGCTCCGCTCAGGATGACAGGGTGCTAGGGTACCCAAAGATGCCCCAAGAACTCTGTGACAAATGAACATCTGCAATCTGTGGATTTCTTTCGGCAGTCTCCTTATTTATATGCATTCCCCGCCGCGGCCTCTCTCGCCGCTAACGCAATCGCCATTGCCATTACACAATCATCGTGACTGCCCGACGCACTGCCGGAGCTGCCATTCACCCGCCGGATGAATGTCCGGCACTCGGCCAATAACTTTTGGCTCTGAAATAGCTGTGGCTTTAAGAACAATATTGCCGCCAGATTCTCGACCATGGCCGGTTTGGTCAGCACCGAGGTCAGCCAACCGTCTTGTTCCCGATCCCGAAAGACCCTGGCATACCCTGCGGCCCGCAAATTCGCTAGCACTCCATGCCCATGATTGTTTCGCTCGACCGCCAACAGCGCATCGTTGTACTGACGTCCCAGTTCAATCAGCTTCATCGCCAGCTCGCGCGGAGAATAATGCCCACGCAATTCCGCGCACTGCATTGCCGTTTGCCGGTCAATCACTTGCGCGCACGCGTAGTCGCCTTCAGTTCCGCCGCCTGCCGGATCAACTCCAATGATGTATTGCCGCTCGCGGCGTGGCTCGAACCAGACCGCCAGACGGCCGTTTTCCCGAAGCGAAGTTGGAGGCGAAGCGGACTCGAGCGCCCGATCAATTGACTCCAGCTCAAACACGCACTCGCCCGACGCGCGAAAACATGAAACCGGATCTTCCGCATACTCCTGCGCGGCCAATCCTCTCAGTTGTGCGCGGTTCTTTCGCCGCCATGCGATCTGCGCATCACTCAATCGCACACGGCGGACAAGCTCTTCTTCCTCCTCTGTCAGAGGTCGAACATCGGCAACCCGCGCATCGTCGCGATACTCATCGTCGTACCACCAGGGAAAAAAGTGCCGCGTGTATCCGGTCTCATCAGCTCGCTGCCATTCTTCGTAAAAAATTCCTCCCGCCCCGTTCGGCGTCGATTCCAGAACAATGTCTCCATCCGCCGGCACCGCCGCGCGTAGCGAAGTCAGTGCTTCCGCCGGATCGCGCAGCCAGCGGGCGACCTCCGAACAATGCAGATTGTGGATGGTCAACCCGCGGCCGGCGTTGACGTCGCCTGCGGTGGCCACTCGATACTGGCTATCGAGCCGGGGGAACACCATTTGGCGGACGTTGGCGCGTGAGCGGATGAGCGCGCCGCGTTTCATCGCTTCAGGCAGGTTCTCCCAGAAGCGATGCACGATGTTAAAAATTTCTTCCGCTGATTCCTGGTCGTGCGCCACCTGCACCGTCATCGTGCCCGGGCGCGTAATCGTCTGGATAAAAAATCGCGCGGCAACATAGGTTGTGATCCCCATCTGCCGCGCCTTCAGAACAATGTTGTGGTTGGTGCATGTGCTGGAAAATTCCTGCTGAGCGCGGTTCGGAACCAGCCTGACCAGACCGCGCGACTTAGTTCGCACCCGCAGCAAACTCGAAATCAAGAAGTCTCGGATCGTCAGCTCGCCGCCATGTCTACGCAGCCGCGTCTTCTCTTGCGGAACCACGCGGTCGAGGGCTGCTCCCAGCCGACATAGCAGCGCGAGGTCACCGACGTTTTTCAATGCCGCAATCGTGAGCTGAGTTCAGTGCTTCACTGTCCCGGTGCTCTCCGGGACCAGGCTATAGGCACCGATCTCCCAGCCGCTGCCGAACAGGCTTTGATCTATTCCCAACAAATCCAGGCGGAACTCAGGACTCAAAGCTGAGCCCGCGTCCGCCACCGGCGAGGCTGCTGTGGGGCGCACATCCACTGCGGGCCCGGTCGCTGAATCTGCGTAGTAAGTCGTGCCATAGTTCTGCTGTGTACCCAGCAGATAGTTCACCAGCTGCGTATTCGTCATCAAGGTCGCCCCGGATTGCTTGAGCGCGTCGAGCATAACTCCCACCTGGTGTGCGGAAAGCTCATTCACATGCCAGAAGATCCCGATCGGAACGCCCCACACCGCGGACTTGAACACCAGAGCGCGAAGTTTATTTCGCAGTTGGGCATCAGTCAGGTTCTGAAAATTCGGCGAAATTCCCTGGCTCAAAATGTTTTGCACGTTGATTCCGGTCGCCATCACTGTGTCGGCGTCTGGAGAAGGACGCATCACACCTGAGCCGCGTGCGCCCGCGTAACCGGCTGCCACCGCGCTTGCTTCCGTCGATGTGTCCTCGTAACTTCCGGGATAGACGTACACCCGGTTCGCCGGCAGCCCTGTCAGGTTCGCGCTCATCCACGCCAGCGCCCAGTTCAGTTCGTCCGTCATAAGTTGAGTCTTGTCCAGTTGAAGCGTGTACGGAGTGCTTGTAATATCAGTCGGCGCAACATCCGCAAGGTCTTCGCTTTTCACCGCACTCTTCATATTCGGATCCGTTGCAACCGAGAACACGCCCCGTTGCAGCAGCGTGAAAACAATGCCGCCCAGAGTGTCGAGCCCGCTCGGAACCAGATTCGTTCCTGACGGACTCAGGTCCCAATCCACTTGTGCCGCTGGATCGCCGGGAGCTGTGATGACGAGATGTTTGCCGGAAATTGAGAGCGTCACGTTACTGGCTGCCTGGCCCGTGTACTGCAGCGTGAATGCGTTTGGAAAAACGAAGTACTGATGCGAGACCGAGTGCGCATTCACGTCCCACCCGGCGTTGATCCAAGACTGAAATGTTGGGACTAAATCCTGTGAGAGCGGATATCCCGTCACCACCGCAATACTCAGCGGAAAACTTTTCTGCTGAAACAGCGGCAGCAGCGATTCAATGTATTGGTGCGATCCATCAACCAAGCCTGGGTCGTCGTAAGTCAACGTAATTCGCGCCGGATATTGCATGAACCCGCGTATGTTCGGCGGCGTGTCCGCTGGCACATTGTTCCCGCCATCAATTGGCCCCGGCGTTCCGGTAACGTCGGTCGAAACTCCAGTAGCGAGATTATTCGCGTAAAAGTCGCAGTAGCTGTACGTCACTGCGCCCGTGTTATCCACCAGCCCATAAGTTCGGTTTGCGTAGGCGCGGCAGTTCTTCAGCTCGATGGCAGCAGGGGTTTTGTCAAACCAATACCCTACGTAATTGCGGTGCGAGTCCGTGTTGTACAGGTGAATATCGTCAGGGCTTCCATCGGGATGAACATAGAACCCAATCGGCACGGTAGCGTTCGGCACCTGGCTGTCAGCAAGAATGTTCGCCAGCCAAATGTGATCGCTGTTTCCCTGCACCTGCACACCATAACCGTCATACCAGTCGAGCTTGATGTGCTGAATCTCGATGTAACTGACATCATTAATGTTGATCAGCGATTGACCGCTCAAAATGATCGGCGTAACCGAACCGTAAGCGGAAACCGGATTGCCGCCAGTCGAATACACATAAAGATTCTGTGTGCTGCTGTCGTAGTACCAGTTGCGATCGTGAGCAAGTGCTGCCTGGGACGCCTGCGAATTTCCCCAAATACTCCCAAACTGGACGAACTTAAGTTGCGATATCGGCTGCGTAGCGCTCAATGTAATCTGCCAAACGTTGCCGCTCGTGTTGGCCCATTGCGCGTTGTTCGTCGCGTACCGGCCTGTAAACTCCGGCGGACGTCCGTTGCCGTAAGCGTCAAACTTGATCAGATTTCCCGGTGCTCCGCTCGACGGCGGGGTAAGCCACTCGTTCCAGACTGCATCGCGCTTGAACAGAATCAGATCGCCCGGTGCGAACGTTGAGATCCCCACCTTGAGCAGCGTGCGCCACGGCGTTTGCGGAGACAGGCCGTCATTGGCGTTCGAGCCTGCCGGGTCCACGTAATACGTCGTGGCATTCGCGCCTGCGCAGAGAAACACGATCGCCAGCAGCCAACGGCTTGCGTTCACAGACTCTCCTGAAGTTGTTTTGAAATTGCTTGAATGAACTACTGCACGCGTCGATAAGTGATGTACAGCGCGTAAGTTCCAGTGCCCGTCGTGCAGGAGGTGTAATTCGTCGAATAAGTAAGATTGTTGCTGGCCGAGTTGTTCCAGATGGTCATCGCCGCCTCGCCGAAATTTGACAGCGAGCCAAGCGCGACCGAGCCGCTGGAGACTCCCGAGCCTTGCAGCGGAACGGTCATGGTGCGCGCGCCCGTGCGATCGCCCCACCCAATCGTTACAGAAACCGCAGCCGAGCCCGGTGACGAGCACGTTGCATCCGACTCGAGATAGAGGTTGAGCGCATACTCCCCGACGGTCGCTCCCGTCAGCAGGTTTGTCGTCGTAATGGCGGCTGTTTGTCCGATCAGATTTACAGGCCCACCAGATGTATTCGCAGTCCCTTGCAACAGCAGCGCTGGCGTGTATAACGCCGTGCCAAAGTATCCTGTCGCGGGCCGGAAATTCACATCTCCAAGGGAATACGCATTGTCCAGAAACGGTTTAAGCTCCGACGCCGAGTTAATTCCCCAGCGAATGCCCGAGCCGATCCAAAACCCGATGCCGTGCTGAGTACCGGAATAGTCCGGTCCGGTGTTCTCACTTTTGATGACAAAATACTGATCGGTCTGGTCCCAGGTCAGCGCAATTCGTTCCCAATCCGTGGCGCTGTTCCATGCACGATAGACTCGGAACGCCTGCGGATTCGTGCTGTTCACTTCCTCTAGCACATTAGAGGAATTCGTGCCGCCTGAATCCTGGTTGAAGACATTCGTCAGCCCAAGCTGGATTGCCTGACCGGCGTTGTCGATGGCCTTTGCGCAATGGCAAGTCGAATCGAACCAGAAAATCCCATAATTCGGAATTCCCGTTGGCGCACTTGTCTCTGCAAGTTGAATCTGGTCCGCAGTACTGCAATTTGCATTGCCATTCGCCTGGATTCCAGTGGCAAAGCTTCCCGTGCATTGCGCCGGCGTTTGGGCCAGTGCAACTGCGGTTGCCACATTGCCGCTGGTATCAAGTTTCGCGACTTCAAGCACTGGCCCGCCACTCTCCGAGACTTCAAGCTGTCCGCTCGGTCCGAATCCAATCGAAGACTGACCCGCCGGCGCTGGGCTCAGAGTTCCGAACCCCGTTTGCGACATCCACGGACCAGTTCCGGTTGAAACAAACGAACTCGATTGACTCGCGCCGGAAACCGTGAGCGCAGCATCCATTTGAACATTCGTCTTAAATTCCTTGAGGCTGCTGCTCAACCGTTCCAGCCAGTTCGTTCCATCGCCAACATTGCCGATGTAGTTGGAAAGCGACTTCGGAGCGCCGAAGCTGATGCCAATGTCCGCCGGATTTCCGTCGCCACGGTCATAACCGATGAAGGCATCGTTGGGATCGTTCGTCGGCCGATTGTTCTGCGTGGCGATCGTCTTCTGAAAATTTGAATCGGACAATGTGATGATGTGGCTGGGCCCCGAACCAAGTGTAGGAAAATTCAGACGCCCCTTCAGGTTCAGCGTGGTTCCGCCGTCCTGGTTCGGTTTGGCTGCCAGCAAAAGCGCTCCCTGTTGATAGAAGACGCTCGGCGCCATCGCCGAATAACAACTTATCCAGATCGGCGTCCACTGCCCTAGCGAGTCACAATTCTCGGCCACGACCGATGGCTCGCCTGTTCCGGCAACAGCAACAATGCCACTCGGCGGATTTTGCAGCCAGGCCCGCGCCGAACTCAAAACTGAATTGGAATCCGATGAAGCGCCTAAAACCAGCGCCCCTGGCCAAAACGTCAGCAACGGATAGTAGGCTGGCGTCGTCACCGCATAACTTTGCAGCGCTGCCTGTGTGTCGGTAAAAGTACAAATGCCATTCGCACAAATCGAGGCACGCGTCACGCCGGTCGCGACCGCGAAGTTTCCCGTCCCGTACGGCGCCTGCTCCGGTCCGGAGGCGGTAACTCGCAGAAGATCGAACGTACTGGCTCCCGTGATGTCGGGAATAGTCACCGTGATATTCCCAGTTCCATTCGTCAGCGCGCGTCCTGCATACAAAGGATTACTCGCACCGAGGCTCGCATTATGCGCCACAATGTAGTAGCGATAGTCCGTCGTTCCGGCGTTGGCGAAAAGCGGAATCTTACCCGAGGGCCCTTCTCCGCCTTCGATCTTTACCCTGCTACCTTGCGCCACAACGCCGGCTTCGCCGATGTTCCCTGTAGGATTGCTACAATTCCCAACTTCCTGATAAACATTGTCCAGCTCCATGCCGCCGAAGCCGCCGCGCCTCGTACCGCCACGCACGCCGTATTGCGCGTAACCCTGGATCACGCTGTCGGAAATCCGCAGCGTGTTTCCACTCTCCCAGTCGACACCGTTGCCGGCGCATTGCAATGAGATGTTCAGGTTCTTCAGCCACCCCACCGCTGAGAAAACGTTGAAGGGACCCGGCGCATAAACTGCCGGGCCGCAGAACGTGTTGTCACAGCGCAA
>DATBIE010000113.1:0-15669 GCA_036557105.1 Terriglobales bacterium | reverse complement strand
CGGCTTGAACACGCTCCTGGTCGGATGCGACTCCCTGCTTGGCTAGTTCAATGGTGCGCCGGCTGTCGCTTTCGACCCGTTGCAGTGCGGCCTCTGCCTGCAACAGTTGAGCACGCGCCGACTCAAGCTGCGCCTGCGCGTTGGCAACGCTGCTGGTTGTGGAGCCTTTTGTTGCAATACTCGTGGCCCTCGTGGCTTCGACCTGCGAACGCAAGCTGTCGATCATGGCCGCTGCGGCCCGGGCTTGCGCTTCCAGTTCTGAAGGATCGAGGACGGCGATCAGATCGCCCTGCTTTACACGCGTGCCTTCATCGACCAACAGTTTCTGAATTCGGCCCGACGTTTGTGGGCTGACAATGATTTGATTCGCATCAACGACCCCGATCAGATCGAGGTCGGAGCCGTGCGGGGTTGAAAAGTAATAAAACGCAAGCGCTATGGCGAAGATCAGACCGAGAAGAATGAAAACTTTGTTGCGCGCGTTCATTTGCGCTCTCCTTTGCTTCGCGTAAACAGCGCCGAGGAAATAAAATCAACCACCGTTTCCCGGCGTTCTGCCAGGAATTCCGGCGACATGGGATCGATGCCCATCATCATTTTTGTGACCGGCGCGGTCGTGAAATAAAACACGATTACCGAAATCATGGAGGGCAGAAAGTGAATCGGATTTACCCGGCGAAAGTCGCCGCTTGCGGCGCCCTCCTGCAGCAAGGCGGCAAGTTCAGAAAATGTCGGCTGGAAGTATTTTTTGGCTACGCGGCGAATTCGGGAAGGCTCGCGCCCCACGCGTAGAAACTCGGCCAAAACGATCCGGGGATAGAGCGGATTGGACGCAATGTAATTGAAATGTGCCCGCACATATGTTTGAAGTCTTTCGCGTGGTGCTAGATCTCGTGAAAGCGCATTGTGAATTACGGTCCGCACCCCGCTGAAAACCTCGTCCAGCACAGCTTCGTATAGTCCCTCCTTATCTTTGAAGTAGTAGTAGAGCAGTGCCTTATTTACACCGGCGAACCGCGCAATAGCGTCGGTGCGTGCCCCGGCGACGCCTTCACGGGCGAATTCTTGCACTGCGGCCTGCAGAATGGCGGCGCGGCTTTCTGCGGGTTTCCCACGGGTACCAAGGCGGATTGGAGGCGCTGGTCTCATAATTAACTAACTGGTTAGTTATATGATACAAGTCTTTTCGCCCCAAGGCAAGCATCCGATTGGCGTTCCTAAAGTTGCGGCAGGACCTCGGCTATATCACCCGACTGCTGACCTCGCAGGCTGATGCGGTACCAGAGCACAATCACGCAAAGAGAAAAGAAGAAAATGATGGCTGAGATGGCATTGATCTCCGGTGTGATGCCCCGGCGCAGGCGTCCCCAGATTTCGAGCGGCAGAGTGTTGTCGCGACCGATGAGGAAGAAGGTTACAGCGATTTCGTCCATTGAGAGCGTGAAAATCAGCAGCGCCGCTCCGATGATCGAGAGCTTCAGGTTCGGTAGTGTAATCCGCCAGAATGTCTGCCAATAAGTCGCGCCGAGATCAAGCGAAGCTTCTTCCTGTGACCGGTCGAATTTCTGCAGTCCTGCAAAAATTTCGGTGGTTGCCACGGAGATCAGCGCCGTGCCATGGCCGAGAATTACAGTCGTGAGGCTCAAAGCGGTATCAGTTTCGCGGAAGAGCATAAGGAGAGCCAGTCCGGTGATGATTCCAGGAAGCACGAGTGGCAAAAGCACGAGCCGTCGGAAAAGGGCTTTGCCGGGAAAGGTTGCGCGATCCAACGCGAGCGCGGCAGGTATGCCGAGCGCCAGCGCGATCACAACCGAAGCGAAGGCGACGACGAGGCTGTTCATCACCGATGACCAGATCGCGTCATCCTGGAATAGCAGACGGTACCAGCTCAAAGTAAAATCACGCGGAGGAAAACCGCCAATGCCCTGGCCATTAAACGAATAGACGACGAGTACTGCGATCGGTAGATAAAGAAATGCGAAAACCAGTGCGGAGTAGAAGGTGAGCCAGCGTGGGCTTCGGTCGTAGGAGTTTTCGCTCATGAGTACTGCCACTTTCTCTCGAGGCGTTGAGAAATCCAAAGCAGGAGAACAACGAGGGCCAGCATGCAAAAGGAAATTGCAGCCCCGAGCGGCCAGTTGTAAGCGGCGCCGAACAGGCTCACCACAATATTAGAAATCATGATGCCGCTTGGTCCGCCGAGAAGCAGGGGAGCAAGAAAATCACCAAAGCTGAGGACAAAAGCGAAGGTTGCGCCGGCAATGACGCCCGGAATCGAAAGAGGCAGAACTACGCGCAAGAAAGTTTGCAGGCGTGACGCGCCAAGATCATGAGAGGCTTCGATCAGATTGCGCGGGATGTGCTCCATGGCAGCGTAGATCGGCAGGAACGTGAATGGCGTGTAGATATGAGTCAGGGTCAGTACAACAGCGAACGGACTATAGAGCAGGAATTGCAGGGGATGACTCGTTAAGTGTAAGTATTGGAGTGAGGTATTCAACACTCCATTGGTCCCAAGAATGGTTTTCCATGCATACGCGCGGACCAGATAACTCACCCACAGCGGAATAATCACCAGTTGATACAACACATTTTTTCTTCCGCCCGCGTGAAAGCTAAGGAGGTATGCAACAGGATATCCAAGTAGAAGGGAAAACAGCATGACACGTGCCGCGATCCAGGCCGATCGAAATAGGGTTTGCCGATACACGTCATGGGAGAGGAGGTCGCGGTAATTAGACAGGCTCCATGAATGCACAATCGCCTGTGTCGCGGAAACCGACCAGAAGCTGTAGGCAAGCATGAGAGCGTAGGGCAGGACCAGGAAAATCGCGACCCATACGAGTGGAGGAAAGGAGACGGCCCATTTGTAGGCGCGGGAGAACATTCTTATTTGCCTGAATCACGCACGGGCACGGCATCTTGCGAAAAGAACTCCAGATCAACTTCGCCGCGAAGAGTCCCGCGCTGCGAAGTACGAACAGTGAACACCTGACCGTCAGGCGCTTGCACACGCACCAGTTCGCTCGCGCCATGAAAAGAGTAGTCGAGAACGCTGGCGCGGAATCTGACCGCATTTCCCACCGCGCCAGCCGTACGGATGCATTCCGGCCGTAGAGAGAACAGTGAAGGTCCGTCGGGAGCGCTTGTTGTCCAGGAAAGCGTCCCGCTACGGGCGGAGCCATCCCTCACGTCCGCGCGAAGTATGTTCGTGTAGCCGATGAATTGCGCCACGTACGATGTCGCAGGGCGGCTGTAGATTTCATCCGGCGGCGCAACCTGTTCGAGTTCTCCGGCGCGCAAGAGAGCAATGCGATCGGACATGACCATGGCTTCTTCCTGGTCGTGTGTCACAAAAACGAAAGTGATGCCGACCTCCCGCTGCAGCGCCTTGAGTTCGGTTTGCATCTGGCGGCGGAGGTTCGCGTCCAGCGCAGAGAGCGGCTCGTCAAGCAAGAGCAGTTGCGGCCGGTTGACCAGGGCGCGCGCTAGCGCGACACGTTGTTGTTGTCCGCCACTGATTTTGCTTGGTTTAAATTTTGCGAATCCCTGCATGCGAACTTTGGTGAGAGCTTCATTAACGCGAGCTGAAATCTCCCCGCCGGCCACGCCAGCCACTCTTGGGCCGTATGCGACGTTTTCCTCCACGGTCAAATGAGGGAACAGCGCGTAGCTCTGGAAGACCGTATTTACGCGGCGTTTGTACGGAGGTAGCAAGTCGAGTCTCTCGCCGCTCATCCAGACTTCGCCGGAAGTTAGCTGTTCGAATCCGGCGATGATGCGGAGTAGAGTGGTTTTGCCGGATCCACTTTCGCCGAGGATGGTCAGAAATTCTCCAGCGGCGACTTGAAGGGAAATATCGCGAAGGACGGTGTGCCTGGCAAAGGTCTTAGCGATGTTCTTGATGTGAAGGAGAGGCGAGGTTTGGTCCTGCACGCGCGAAGACGCCTCGCCTTCGCTCAGGGCAGGCGTCGATTCGTTTACAGTTCTGGCCGGCGAATTCATTGACGAGCAGTTTACTTGTACTACGCGGGCGAGGCGCCCGCGCCACATAGCCTATTGCGCTGCTTTTACTTCGTTCCAGATTTCGTTGTACTTGGCCCGGCGCGGGACATTCTGCCAAAAGTAAATTCGCTTCTGATATTCATCGACGTTGTCGAGATGCAGGTTCTTCTGCTGCTCGGCGCTCATAAATTGCGCCGCCTGCGGATTCGCTGGCGTATAGCCAGTAACGTCAGTCACCAGCTTCTGGGTTTTCGCTTCAATCATGTATTCGAGAAATTTGTATGCGAGTTCTTTGTTTTCGCTTCCGGCGGTGATCATCAGGTGATCGATCCAGCCGGTGGTGTTTTCTCTGGGAATGGTCTCGGCCACGGGAAACTTTGCCGCGCGCAATTGATTGGTCATGAGCGGCCAGCCCATCGCCGCGACCACTTCATGGTTTTCGAACAAATTCGTGAGTTCGCCGCCCGTCGACCAGATTTTCCGGATATTGGGCTTCAGCGCGAGCAGCTTGTTCTTGACCGCCTCAAGCTCCTGATCGTTTAAGTTGTAAAGATGATTCGGATCGGGCTTGTCATACCCGAGCACCTGCGCAGCCATGTAGATGGTCGAGAGGTCGTCCCAAACCGAAATCTTGTCCTTCAATTTTGAATTCCACAGGTCCGCCCAACTCTCCGGCGCTTTGGCGAATGCTGTCGTGTCATAAATCAACGGGTTCGGGCCCCACATAAAAGGAACGCCATAGACTTTGCCATTGACGCGCACGAGCGGCATAGAGCGGAGTTTCGGCGAGAGCTGTTCATAGCCTGGCAGTTTCGAAAGATCAAGTGGCGTGGCGAGTTCGGCTTCGGAAATCATCGTAGCGACGTCACTCGATGGCGAAATTACGTCATAATTTCCAGCGCTTCCGCCGCGCAGTTTGGCGACGAGCTCGTCGCTCGAACCCATGTAGGAAGCGGAAACCCTGCAATGGTTCTGGTCCTCAAATGCCTTGACGAATGACGGGTCTGCATAACCCTCCCATACGAGCAGATTGAGCGTAGGAGTTTTCTTGCCGCAGGAGAGAGTGCAAACGATGAGAAGGGCCGTCAGAGCAAGTCGAGATTTCATTCGCTAAAACCTTGCGGGATTATAGCAAGGTCGTACAGGCGGAGACCTGAAAGCTTTTCACCGCAGAGAACGTCGAAAGCGCCGAGAAATCTTAAGATAGAGAGGCGAGCGAAGACTGGACACCCCGGCGGAGAGGTGCTTCGTTAATGAGGAGGATATGCCGGAGCCTGCAGCGCCTTAGACGCCGACAGCTGCCGGCAGTTCTGTTTCTGCAGCCAGCAACTTCTCGAACTCGGAGAGCTTTGCCGGAATCGGTTGCTCAGCTTGGTACTCATCTGCCAGTACATCCGTTGTTTTCAGGCCGTTTCCGGTGATGCAAAGCACCGTGGTCTCCGTCGGCAAAATGCGGTCACTCTTGAGCAACTTCCGCGCGCATCCGAGCGTGACCCCCCCTGCTGTTTCGGTGAATACGCCCTCAGTCTCAGCAAGAAGTTGGATTGAATCCACAATTTCCGGATCGGAAACGTCCTCAGACCAGCCGCCACTTCCAGTGATGCACTTGATGGCGTAGTGACCATCAGCGGGGTTCCCGATCGCAAGTGAGCGAGCGATCGTGGAAGGCTTCTGCGGTTCAATTTCCGTGTTGCCAAGTTTTACCGCGGTCGAAATCGGGGAACACCCGGTGGCCTGCGCGCCGAAGAATTTGACTGGTTTCGGCTCAACCAGGCCCAGATGGATGAGTTCCTCGAATGCTTTCTTAATTTTGATAATCAGCGATCCGCCTGCCATCGGGCAGACCACGTTGTCAGGCAAGCGCCAGCCGAGTTGCTCGGCGATTTCGTATCCAAACGTCTTCGAGCCTTCCGAATAGTAAGGACGAAGATTTACATTTACGAATCCCCAGTTGTGCTCATCTGCAATTTGCGAGCAAAGGCGGTTCACCTGATCGTAGCTGCCGGAGATACGCACCAGCTTGGCGCCAAAGACCTGCGTGCCAATAATCTTGGCTTGCTCCAGATCAGCGGGAATAAAAATCCAGCACTTGAATCCGTTTCGTGCGGCTTGAGCGGCAGTGGCGTTTGCCAGGTTGCCGGTAGAGGAACAAGACACGGTGTCGAATCCGAAGGCGCGTGCATTGGCCAGAGCAGTGGCCACGACGCGATCTTTGAAGCTGAGAGTCGGCAGACAAACCGCATCGTTCTTGATGTAAAGGCTTTTTGAGCCGACTGCCTTGCCGAGCGAGCCAGCTTTGATCAACGGGGTAAATCCAACAGGAAGCGTGGGCTCGAAATTTTCAGGAAGAGGAAGAAGCGCCGAATAGCGCCAAATATTGGGAGGACCGGCGGCGATCTTTTCACGCGTAAATTCGTTCTTCACCGCGTCGTAGTCGAAGAAGACTTCAAGAGGAGAGAAGCATTCTTCACATACCGTCTTGGGCACGTTGCCCCAGCTCTTGTGACACTCCCGACAGCGCAATTCGTAACGCATAGCTCGCCCGTTCTGAGCGGCTGCGGCATCTCTCGGCGATCTCTCTGTTAAACTCCGCGATCCCGGCGGTTAAATGCTTGTCAAAAGACTTAACCGTAGAGTCCGCCGAGGATCCACAGAGAGCGCAGAGAAAATCGACCCTAAAAACGAAATCCTCTTCTCCCGGAAATGGGAAAAGAGGCTCAGGAATTGCTGGTAAATTCTCGCATCCCGAATCTCATGTCCCCCGTACTTTCCGGGTCGAGAGTTGGCACCTGGCGGTCAGGATAGATGATCCGGATCCGGTTGCCGTGGCGTCTTAGGGCTCGTCCCTCAGCCACTCTGCATGAAATCCAAGGTCAGCTCCGAAGAGCAGACTGGTAAGAAAATGATACGAAGCGAGGCCGGGTTCGTCAAGATGGAAAGCTGAGCTCAGGATCGGCTTACTTTCCCGCTCCTCGCAGGAATGCTGAAGCAGACCACAAAATCGGTGCTTCTCCGTGCAAGTCGCCCGTGATCCGCTTTCGGTCTAAGTAATACTGCAGATCGTTTTTCTTGCCGGTACCTTCGCAGACATTGCGGATATCGCCGTTGGGTTCAAGATAGGTAATCAGTGCTAACCAGCCCTTCCGCGCCGCGGTTGCAAAGGTCTTCTTGTCCAGCCAGCCACTTTTCACGCCCGTGATCATGGCGAATGTGAACATGCCCGTTGAAGACGTCTCCGGCCAGGACTCAGGATGATCGATCAGTTGGTGCCACGTTCCGTCGTGATCCTGGTACTTCAATAGCGAGTTCATCATTTTCTTGTAGCTTGCGAGAATGCGGGCGCGTTGCGGGTGATCTTTCGGCAAGGAGCGAAGCAGTTCCGCCATACCTGCCGCGACCCAGCCATCACCGCGTCCCCAGTAGAACGGCACATCGGGCGCATGGAAGAAAAGGCCATTTGGCTCCTGCAGCTTGTCCAGATAGGAGACCATCTCGCGTACAGAACGGTCGAGATACTTGCGATCACCGGTAGCGCGATATGCTTGCACCTCGACCAGCGTGATCATATACATGTCGTCAATCCAGTAGCGCGTCTGGCTGGTCAGGCCGTCAGATGTAGGATCGGCCCACTGCTTGTCAGCCATGGCGCGTCCCAGATCGAGATATTTGGGCTGCTTCGTCTCGATGAAAAGCTCAAGCGGAACTGCGCCGAAAACGGTGAGATCGACGTGTTTCGGTTTCGGCACCAGCTTCGAATCTGGACCAAACAGAGGATCAAATCGTTCGATTAAATGTGCCGTCAGGTTCTTATCACTTGCGAGTTGAGCGAATGTGAGCGCGCCATACCAGGTAACGGATTCCGGATAGTTGATGTAGGGTTCCGGGTCTTGACCCGTTGTGAGCTGATGAGGTGACTCCAAAAAACGCTCAGCGACTCTCTTCCCAATCTCTTTCGGTGAAGTGCCGGCGGGCCAGTTGCTAAATTCGCGTTGAGCCAGGGAAGGAAGTGGAAGCAAGAGGAGAACTAATAAGCAGGCGACCACCGAGTGCTTACGATTCATGGATGCTCGATGGTATCGCAGGCGCGAGGTATTGCCTAGCAGCACGTGCCTCGATTCCCATTCTGATGCCGTGCTTAGGACGAAGCGTAAAGCTCGGCACAGGAACAATTGGGTGGCCGGCTATGGTGCGCAGTTGAAACCGTTGTGCGATGACGGCCAGCAGCAGTGTGGCTTCCATCATTGCGAACGATGCTCCGATGCATTGCCTGGGGCCTCCGCCGAAAGGGAAGTAGGCAAAGCGAGGCAGCCTTTGGCACCGTTCGTTGCGCCAGCGCTCCGGATCGAATTTTTCCGGCTCGGCAAAATATGTCGGACTGCGATGCATGACCCACTGACTCATGACGACGTTTGCCCCGGTGGGTATTGTGTAGCCACGCAATTCGAAATCTGAAATCACAGTCCTCGCTAGACTCCACGCGGGTGGATATAGCCGCATGGATTCCTTGATCACACATTCGCAATACGTCAGCGTCTGCAGATCGGAAAACGTGGGAGAGCGACCCTGCAGCTTGAGATCCAATTCTTCATGTAATTTCTTCTCGGCTTCCGGATTCTCCGAGAGCAGATGCCATGTCCAGGTCAACGCCAGCGCTGTAGTTTCATGTCCTGCCAGCAAGAATGTCAGAACTTCATCGCGCAGTTGTTTGTCTGACATCCTCGACCCGTCTTCATCACGCGCCTGCATCAACATGGAAAGCAAATCGCCGGAGTCAACGGCCGCAACGCGATGTTGTGCGATGATGCCGTACACAATTTCATCCAGGTCTTTGACTGCGCGACGAACGCGCACCATCTGCGGAATTGGCAAATAGCGCGTCACGGGCGGCAGCAACATGCGGACGCCGGTGGCATTTCCCATCATCAAATTCATGGCCGAAGCGATCTGGGCTGTTTTTTCCAATTCCACATTGAACAGGGCGCGTACGACGATCTGCAGTGTGAGTCGCATCATCTCTTGGTGTATGTCGCGAATTTCACCTGATCGCCAGCCCGCGAGCATCTGCTCCGCATAGTCCGTCATGATCTTCGCGTACGAACTGACGCGCTCGCGATGAAACGCAGGCGCCGAGAGCTTTCGTTGCCGCAGCCACGAATCGCCTTCGTTGGTCAGCAGGCCATCGCCGAAGAACCACCGGCTATTTCGCACAACGCGGTCTTTCAGGAAGTTTCGCGGGCTGCGGACGAGGACTTCTTCGATCAAGTCAGGATGATTCAGAAAGTAAACGTGCAGCCACGCCGCGCGGTAATAGAAGATGTCGCCATACTCCCGTGCCCATGCACTAAAACGGCGGAGAGGATCGGGATCAGCCAGTGGCATGTTGCCGATTAGAAATTTTGGTTTCGGTCCTGGCGGGCGAACTGGCATACCTTCACGCTGACTCGGAATGAAAGTTCTCGGGGCTGGCGTCTTGCGTACCCAAGTCAGTAGTCTACCCTGATCGCGAACGTGGTTTTCCTGGTGTGCTTACCCTCCTGCTTACCTGTTCGGGTATATTAGTCGGCCCGGCAAAAATGTCCGATTCTCACACCCAGCTTCCGTTTACGACTCGTGATCTCGAGAGCCATGAGGATATCGAGCAGATGCTTCGGCTCGAGCGAGAAGTCTGGGGCCTCGCAGAGTCAGATGTCACTCCCTTCACTCTGGCTGTCGCGCTGCGTGCTGCGGGAAGTATTGTGGTCGGGATGTTCAATGGCCGCGAACTCGCTGGCTTTGCATTGGCGTTTCCCAGCCTGGAGCAGGGCCAGATCGGCTTCCACTCACATATGCTGGCGGTGCGACCTGCTTATCGAGAGCACGGCCTGGGATGGCAGTTGAAGTTGGCGCAGCGCGAAAGAGCCTTGGCGCTTGGAATCAAAGAGATGACCTGGACGTTCGATCCGCTGCGTAGCACTAACGCCCACTTGAATTTCGCAAAACTGGGCGTGATCTCGAACAGTTATAGGTCTGATTTCTATGGACCGCAAACTTCCAGTCACCTGCATACGAACGGAACTGATCGGCTCTGGGTCACGTGGCACATGGCCGATCAACGAGTGCAGGACCGGGTGAACGGAAAATCTGCGCGAGGAGAAGTTCTGGACACTTTGCGACATTTGGAGCCTCTGGTTCGGTTCAATGGGAATGGACGGCCAGTGGAATCGGACCTTGCAGCCGCGCTTTCACGACAGAGAATTGCAATTGAAATTCCGGGAGATATGGACCGCATCGAACAGCGTGACAAAAACCTTTCGCGTGAGTGGAGGATGGCCACTCGTTGGGCCTTCACCGAGTCACTGAACGCTGGTTTCGTCGTGACGGAATTTTGCCGATCAATTCGCGGCCAGCAAGGTCCGGGAGCGTATCTCCTCGAAAGAAACGGAGCGTCGTCTGTGAAAACCTCTCTGTAACTCCGTGCCCTCTGTGGTTGGTTTTGCCTTCGTGCGAGAAGTTAGCGCTGTTTCAAGAAGGGGTTTGTATCTCTTTCGACGCCGATTGTTGTGAGCGGACCATGGCCGGGAACAACGGTTGTCTCATCGGGTAGAGCGAGCAACTTGTCTTTCAGCGATCGAATGATCTTTTCAAAAGAGCCGCCGGGCAGATCCGTACGTCCGATGCTTCCAGCAAAGAGCGTATCTCCGGCGATTAATTTCTTCTCAGCCGCGAAGTACAGGCATATGCTTCCCTCGGTGTGCCCCGGCGTTTGCAGGACATTTGCAATCAGCGATCCGGCCTGAACTTTCGCATTTTCGCCAATGCTGTGATCGATTTCGACTTTTCCCGGATCCGGCACTCCAATCCAAGCGGCTTGGACGTCAAGCATTTGCAGAAGCGCGTAGTCATTTTCGTTCAGCAGAATCGGCGCGCCGGTCGCAGCACGAAGCTTCATTGCGCCGCCGACATGGTCGATGTGCGCATGCGTGACGACAATCTGCTTTACCGTGAGATTGTGTTTCTGGATGATCGGGAGGATCTCGCTAATATCATCGCCTGGATCAATAACCATCGCTTCCCGCGAACTCTCATCGCCGATGATCGAGCAATTGCACCGCAGCGGACCGACAGGAAGAATTTCGTGGATCATGACGGGTCTTGAGCTACGAGCAATGAGCTTTGAGTGTCTGCAATTTTGCCGCTCGGCGCTCCTGCTCGCCGCTTCACTTATGCGGAGCCGGTGGATTCCCTGAATTTGACGGCGTCGCCGGAGCTGATGATTTTGCGGGGATAGTCTGCAGCACGGACTTCGGGCCACTACGCCGCGAGGCTGCGATGGACAGTGTAATCGAGGTCAGCATGAAGATCACAGCGCACCACGTCGTAGCCTTGGTCAGGACGGTGGCCGCGCCTCGCGGGCCGAAGGTAGTCTGACTACCCTGACCGCCGAAGGCCGCGGCGATGTCGCCGCTCTGCCCGCTCTGCAACAACACGATAAAGACCAGAAAAATACTGACGATAATGTGAACAATAGTGATGAAGATAATCATGAATTCGAAAACCTTTACGGAACGAGCCTTTTCACAATTATCCCAGAGTTTGGTGCGGAAGGGGGGACTTGAACCCCCACGCCTTTCGGCGCCACCCCCTCAAGATGGTGTGTCTGCCAATTCCACCACTTCCGCTAAGTTCCACAGGTGCAAACGGATGGTAGGACCTGCAAAAGGCTGCTGCTTTCAGCTTACACTGCGTGATGCAGGGAGTTCAAGCTGAGGCCACTCGGGCGATTCACCACCTCTGGTGCACCTGTGGTTTGATCTTTCGCTCGTAAATTCTGCGAATCGCCGTCATTGTTTCCGGCGGGAGCGAGTCCAAATCTGACGCATGGCAATTGTCGGCGACCTGCTCGGGGCGTTTGCCTCCCGGAATCGCGCACGACACCGCTTCGAACATCAAAATCCAGTGCAGCGCGAACTGGCTCATGGAAACGCCAGGCGGCACCACTTTGCGGATTTCTTCAACCGCCTGCAATCCGACCTCATAATCGACACCGGAAAAGGTTTCGCCCACGTCAAACATTTCACCGTGGCGATTGAAATTACGGTGATCGTCGGCAGGGAAGGAAGTGTCGCGCCGAAGCTTACCCGTTAACAGGCCGCTTGCGAGCGGAACGCGAGCCAAAATGCCGACACGCCTTCGGATCGCTTCGGGAAAGAATAACTCCGCTGGGCGTTGCCGAAAGCAGTTGAAGATGATCTGCACGGACTGCACGGCGGGATACTCGATCGCCTTGAGCGCTTCTTCTACCCGTTCCACGCTCACGCCGTAGTACCGAATCTTCCCGGTTTTCACAAGATCGTCGAGAATCCCGAAGATTTCCGGATG
The DNA here is from genome assembly GCA_036557105.1 of Terriglobales bacterium. GTDB lineage: Bacteria > Acidobacteriota > Terriglobia > Terriglobales > Acidobacteriaceae > Gp1-AA145. The sequence continues at coordinate 3,306 of DATBIE010000113.1, read as the reverse complement.
ATAGTACGCGTCGGTTGATGGGCAGTGGAGTTGCAGCAGATCAAGAGAGTCCATTTCGAGGTTACGCAAGCTGTCGTTGATCCACGAGGTCAGGTTTTCGCGCGAATATCCTTCAACCGTCTGCTTGGCTAAGCGGCGACCCGCCTTTGTCGCCACAATGATTTCTTCTTTGCGCTGTTTTTTCAAACGCGCAATCAGTCGTTCGCTCCGTCCATTCCCATAAACATCCGCCGTGTCAATGAAGTTCACGCCGCTGTCGACGGCTTTATTCAGCGTTTTCATGGCGTCTTCGTCGGAGACCTGCCCCCAGAAACCGCCGATTGCCCACGCACCAAAGCTGACCTCAGAAACTTTCCAACCCGTTCGGCCCAGCGGACGATATTTCATTGCTCCTGCTTTCTTAAGATATTTCGACGAGCGAAAAAGTATAAATGTTAATCAGCACGGAAGTTCTTAAGCTCCAATCGCGCAAGCGTTCCGGTTGCGCTCGTTTCGGTGATGCTGTAGTTTCATGGTTATTTCAGACAGAAAATGGGAAAACTATCACCCTCTCGTGTGGTAAACATCGCCGACCTTCGTCGCATTGCAGAGAAGCGCGTGCCGCGGCCGGTGTTCGACTATTTGGACGGAGGCGCCGAGGGCGAGGTCACGTTACGCGAAAACTGCCGTGCGTTCGAAGACATTATTTTCCGGCCGCGCCAGGCTGTTGCAATGGACGTTTGCAATCTCCGCACCACGGTTCTGGGCCACGAGATTTCTTTTCCCGCAATGCTTGCGCCGGTGGGCTACAGCCGGTTGATGCATCCGGAAGGCGAAATTGCTGCGGCTCGCGCCGCAGGAGAAGCCGGTACCGGTTACATCCTTTCCACGATTTCGGGGCACAAACTCGAGGATGTGAAGGCGGGTACGAAAGGTTTTGCCTGGTATCAGCTTTACCTGGTCGGCGGACGAGAAGCTGCGGAACTGACTCTGGAGCGAGCGCGAAAAGCCGGATTCTCAGCCCTTGTCGTGACCGTTGACACCGCCGTCGCCGGATTCCGCGAGCGGGATCCACGCAACGGGGTGCCTCACCTTCTGGGCGGCAATCCATTCGCGACAATTCCGTACCTGCCGGAGCTGTTTGCGCATCCAGGATGGCTGATTTCGTTCTTGCTCGACGGTGGCGTGCCCAAGTTGCAGAACGTAGTGGTGCCTGGCAAAGGCCCAATGCCAATGATCAACGTTGCGGAGTCGCTCTCCCGGGGCGCAGTCGCATGGAAAGACCTGCGTTGGATTCGCGAGTGCTGGCCCGGGCCGATCGTGGTAAAGGGGCTTCTCATCGCTGATGACGCGCGCCGCGCAATTGATGAAGGTGCTTCGGCGATCGTGGTTTCCAACCACGGCGGGCGTCAGTTGGACTGCGTTTCCCCAACAATTCGCGCCCTGCCGGAGATAGTCGCGGCTGTCGGTGACCGACTCGAAGTGTTCATGGACGGCGGCGTTCGTCGCGGTGGCGACATCGCAAAAGCGCTTTGTCTTGGCGCGCGAGCTGTCCTGGTCGGGCGCGCCTACGCATACGGTCTGGCTGCGGCTGGTTTCCCGGGAGTTGAACGAGCCATCAAGATTTTGCGTACTGATCTCGAGCGCACCATGCGCTTGCTCGGATGCGGATCAGTCAAAGAGTTGGACAGATCGTACGTCACGGTTCCGCGTGAATGGTGTCCTTCCGCTCACGCGTGATGCGTCGCAGTTAGAACCCGATAGCTGGATAGCATTCCCCATTCGCGATCAGGTCGTCTATTTCATTTACCGGGCGTATTCCACCTCGCGCGCCATGAGCAGTGCAGTTCAGCGCCGCTGCCGCGCAGGCGAAATCAAGATTGCGTTGAAAGCCCCAGCCTTGCAGTAGGCCGTAAATAAATCCTGCGTGAAAGATATCGCCCGCTCCGGTCGTATCGACTGCTGGAACTCGATACGCGCAGCTGTGAAGAAACTGCTCGCCGTCGCAGGCAAGCACGCCACCAATGCCGAGCGTTGCAGCGGTGAGGCGACATCCAAATTGGTGCTGAAGTGACGGCAGAGATCTTCGCAAATCGCGTTCCCCGCAGAGTCGCTCAGGAAAGTCGCGGCTGACAATCAAGTAGTCGATTTTGGAGAGCAACCGTTCGACACCCTCATAAGCTTCGTCAAGATCGGCGATGACCGGAATGCCGGCCTCGCTTGCCCAACTGGCCGCGGTAAGCGCCGCCTCGGTATCAAAGCCATCTACAAGCATTGCGCGGGCGCTCGTGATCCATTCGCGTTTGAGTTCATCAGGATGAAGTGCGAGCTTTGGATCATGGTGGCAGATCACAGTCCGTTCACCGTCGGGAGCAACCAGAATGTAGGACTGATGGCTTACAGCTCCGGGAACCACAGTTATTTGTGTCTCAACTGACGCGCTCGCAAACTCACGTTGATGCAATGCTCCGCCCGGATCATCTCCAAGCTTGCCAACGTAGCGCGTGCGCAGGCCCCAGCGCTGGCAAGCGATGACGGCAGTTGCAACTTGGCCTCCCGGCAACATGGTCAGCGAAGTCATTTCGGTTTTTGATCCGGACGCGGGATGGGACGGTACATGCATCAAGGTGTCGGTCGCGTTCAGCCCGACACCCACCAGATCAACTTTTGCCGTTGTGGAGCGCTCCACCGGAGATTCGCGCATCAGTGCTGCCCCGCGAGCTTGCCTGCTTTTGTGAGCAGTAGCTCGCGCTCGCGGGCATTAGCAGTGAGCGATGCAGCACGCTCCAGTTCCGCTCGTGCCTCTGCAAGTCGGCCCAGTTTCGTGAGGAGATCGCCGCGCACGCTTGGCAGCAGATGGTAGTTTTTCATCGACATTTCTGAAACAAGTTCTTCGGTCAACTCGAAACCTGCCGCCGGGCCTGCTGCCATACTTACAGCTACAGCGCGATTCAGTTTTACAACCGGAGATGGCATCATTTCCGTGAGTTCATCGTACAGCGCAACAATGCGCGGCCAGTCAGTTTCTTCCGGTGTCTTTGCACGCGCATGGCAGGCTGCGATTGCAGCTTGGACCGTGTACGGACCTCGTATCGCGGTCATCTTCTCTGCAAATTCGAGCGCCGTTAGACCGCGTCGAATCAATAGGTGGTCCCAGCGACCGCGGTCCTGATCGAGCAATAGGATGGGTTCGCCCGATGGTCCAACGCGCGCCTTTGATCGGGAAGCCTGAATCTCCATCAACGCGACAAGGCCATGGACCTCAGATTTATTCGGAGTAAGCGCGGCCAGAATTCTGCCCAGTCTCAGTGCTTCTTCGCAAAGGGA
>DATBIE010000112.1:0-37307 GCA_036557105.1 Terriglobales bacterium | reverse complement strand
TCGCACCGAGGTCCTGCCGCGACTCATTCGAGCTGGCGCGCGCATCGATGCCGATCCTTATCGAGGGACGCCATTGATCTGGGCAGCGGTTCGCAATCGCATGCAGACGGCTGAGTGGCTCATTGACCACGGGGCAACAGTCGATCTCAAAGCGACGTTCGGTGGCCTTACTCACGGCCAGGGTGTGACTGCACTGCACATGGCCTCACAGAATGGTCATTTGGAGATGGTTCGCTTGCTGATAAAAAGAGGAGCAGATCCAAAGATCAAAGACGAGCTTTACGGCGGAGATGCTGAAGGAGCAGCCAACTACTTCGGGCAGACTGCGGTTCGGGACTACCTGCGTTCGCTGAAGAGTTGATATTCACCACATTGCGTAGTTGTGTTGACGAAAGGAAATGGGTATGTCTGTGCATTCCTGCATTCCAGTGATTCCGAGTAAGGATTTGGAGAAAAGCTTGCGCTTGTGGGTTGATGGCCTGGGATTCTCGACCAGTTCAGAAATGCGGAAAGATGACAAGCTGATCTTCTGCATGCTTCAGAAAGACAACTTGTGGTTCATGCTGAACCAGCGTGCGGGGACGCCGGTCAAACCGAAAGAGTACGAGGGCATTCGACTGTATTGGGCGCCAACGGATATCCGCAAAACTAGAGAGCGACTGCAAAGCCTTGGATACTCTGTTTCAGAAATCAAGGACCGCGATTACGGTCAGACCGAATTCTTCCTTACGGACGATGACGGCTTTTCGCATTGCTTTGGTGTTCCGACACCAAAGTAGCTAAACCGCGCTCTGTGACTCCGGGATCATTGTGATCCAGTCCGTTCGCGAATCTTTTTGCGATCGTCTTCTTCAGGAACAACTCTATGGGCGCGGGACATTTCTCAATTCAGGCGAGATGGCATAGGCCTTTTCAAACTCAGCACTAGACTGGCTGTCTTTCCCGTCCTGACGCAGCGCCAGTCCGAGGTTGTAGTGTGCCTCGGCGTAATCAGGCTTCAGGCGGACTGCATCGGCAAACTCCGCCTCGGCCGCATCCAGATTTCCGGCGTGTAACTGAACCAGTCCCAGGTTGTTGTGGGCTTCCGCAAACTTGGGATCACGACGGATAAGATCGCGAAAGACGTTTGCTGCGGCATTGGTGTTGTTGATTTTGTCGAGGACGAGTCCCAACTGAATGCGGGCGTCGGTATATTTTGAGTTCAGAGCGATCGCTTCCTCAAGCTGGCTGATCGCTTCCTCTGTTTGGCCCATCTGCGCAAGCGCGAGCCCCAGGTTGTAGTGAGCCTCCGCGAGGTCCGGGTCCGACATCACGGCCCTGCGGAACTCCTCGACGGCGTGCGACTGGTCATTAGCTGCCCAATAAAGCAGACCGAGGCTGCTATGCGCCTGTGCATAGTCGGGTTTCAACTCCAGGGCTTTTTCAAATTCTGCTTGCGCCCGGGCAGGATCGTTCTTCCGCTGCCAGGTTACGCCAAGGTAGTAGTGTCCCGTAGGTAACTCGGGCCCCTGTTGAATCGCTTGCGTGAAAAGCGACAATGCGGAGTCGAACTTCTGCTCCTTCAGTGCATCAACTCCCTGCAAGGTCAGAAATTTTGCCTGCGCGAGGCGCGTGCGGACATCGTGCAATGCCTTGAGCTCATTCAACTCCGCTGCCGCCGCACTTTTCTGTCCCTGAATGCGCAACGCAATCCCCAGGTTGTAATGCGCCTTTTCGAAATCAGGCTTCAACTCGATCGCCCGACGAAATGCCGCGATGGCGCCCGATAGCTCTCCTCCACTCTTCAGCTCCATGCCCAAGTTGTACTGCGCCTCAGGATCTTTCGGGTTGATTTCTACCGATTTTCGGAACTCCGTCAACGCGGCAGTATGATTATTCGCGCGGCGCAGTGTAACCCCGAGCATCATGTGCGCGGGGGCAGATTTTGGGTTGGTTTGGATTGCCTGGCGGAATGCAGCGGCTGCGCCAGTTGAATTTCCAAGCTGGCCTCTTACCAGGCCCAGCTCGAAATAGACATCCGCCGAAGGCTTGACCTGAAGCGCTCGCACCAGTTCATGTTCTGCATCTGACGGATCGTTCTGCTCCGCGTAAACACGAGCCAAGAATCTGTGCGCGGCGGCATTTGTTGGATCCAGTTTTGTCGCGGTCTGTAATTCTTTGAGCGCCGCCGGAAGATCATGGAGGTCGTACAAGGTCGCGCCGAGACCATAATGCGCATCGCCCGATTTGGGCTTCAGATGGACGGCGGCTTGAAACTCCTCGACAGCTTGCACGGCTTCGCCCTTGTACTTCAGCGCAAGCGCGAAGTTGTAATGAGTCAATGCGTCCTTGGGATCGAGTTCGATTGCTTTCCGGTAGTTGGCAATCGCCTCGTCCCACGACTTATGTCGCGAAAAATCGATTGCTCGTTGCCGATATGTCTCGGCAGTTTGCGCCATAGACGGCGCGATTAAGAGAAGGACCAGAGCGAGGCGGAACATCGTTAATTCATGAGGTTAACAGAGCCGCACTCGAATGCGTGGCTCAAAAAGAACGGGGCAAGCGTTTCCGCTTGTCCCGTTGTTGATAAAGCAAGTTAGAAAATGAACTTGGCGCTGAGCTGGCCGATGCGCGGATCTCTGGCGGAGCTCACCACACCCATGCTGCCGTTAAGATCGCCGTCAGGGTTGTTGAACTGGGTGTGGTTAAACATGTTGAAGAATTCGGCACGAATCTCGAACGCTTTCGATTCAGTAATGTTTGTCCTCTTCATCAGGCTGATATCGAAATTGTTGATTCCGGGGCCATGGAAGAACTGCCGGTTCGCATTTCCGAATGCGCCCAACGGACCTGGTGCGAATGCGCTTGGGTTGAAGAAGTAGTGGTTGCCGTCCGCATCAACCTGCCGGCGTGGATCGTAGGTGACCACCTTGCCCACGAGGTCCGGCTCGTCAGTGTTCGAACTTCCTGTCAGAGAGAAATCATCGGAGCTCTCGCTGATCGGGATCGGGAAACCTCCGGTAAACCGGACGATCCCAGATAAGTTCCAGCCCTGGGTAAGGCGCCGGGGCGCGTTGGCGAAGGCTTTGTCGAAGGGAAGCAGCCAGGCGTAGCTGAATACAAAGTTGTGAGTGGTGTCGAAAGACGACAGGGACCGGGTGAGCCGAGGATTCTCCCAATTCACCCATTGGCCGAAGCCCGAAGAATTGTCGATGGCTTTGGAGTAGGTGTATGCGGCCAGGAACGTCATATTGCCGGCCTTGTGTTCCAAACTGACCTGCCCGGAGTTGTAATTGGAATTCGCGATGTTCACGGTGAAGCTGTTGTTCTGGCTGAATTTCGGACCGAGGAAATCGCGGGTACCATTAATGCAGACACTCCCCGCGAACCCGGACGGACATGAAGTGGTAAACGCTTTGGCCGGGGCTGGCATTCCGATTGGTAGTGCGTACACATCTTGTTCGCCGAAAGGCTCGCAAGCGCCACCTGTGCTCGTATCTACCGCTCCAACCGTGTTGAGTTGCTGACACAGGAATCTGTCGCCCGGATTCGCGTCATATTGCGAAATCAGACGGTGGCCTTGCGTCCCGACGTATGAGAGGGTTAGCACAGTGTTTTTAGAAAGCTGGCGTTCAATTGATAAGTCGTAATGCTCCGCGTACGGTAGCCGGTTGTGAATGTCGTAGCCGGGAGAATAGGAAAGAGGAGTGTACGTCGAGTAGTCGAGCGTCGCATTTGCTGGACTCCCCGGTTTTGGGAAGGTAAACGGGAATCGACCCTTCGTAGCACTGCCACCCGGCGTCTGGAGACTGCCATCGGCGCGGGTCACGTACGGCTGGTCAAACAGCGTCGGCTGCGGAGAAACCCAATACAGCCCGAAAGGAGCATCACCGACTTCATAGAACAAGTTCAAGTCTTCGATTGAGGTGTAGTAGACGCCGTACGCAGCGCGAATGCTCGTTTTGCCTGGGCCGCCGAATATTTTGCCAGCCAATCCGTCACTAAATCCAGGTGAATACGCAATACCAACGCGAGGCGCGAAGTTGTTGTAGCGCGTCGGCGCCAATGTGCTGGGAATTCCGGGGTCGCCCGGAACGACCCATCCCAAGGGCGCGGTCGGGAACTGGGTTGATTGAAGCCCGGGAACGATAGTCTCAATTTTTCCTTGCGTGTCGTACCACGGCATGCTGACTTCCCAGCGCAGGCCAAGGTTCAATGTTATGTTCGATTTCACTTTGTAGGTGTCTTGAACATAGGCGCCGCCATAGCGAGTGCGGGAATCGAGGAGTTGCTGGCTGCATTGGTTGAATTCGTTGGGCGCGCCAATAAGGAAGTCGGCGAAATCTGACCCGGTTTCGGCGCCATTGAAAGTGAAGTCTCCGTTTGGAGCGCAGGTGTTGCGTTCGTTGATCTGCAGATAGCGGAATTCGCCCCCGAACTTCAACATGTGAGACCCAACCGCCTTTGAGAACCCGTCCGAAATCTGGTACGTGTTGTTCGGTTGATAGGTGGTTAGCGTGTTTACGCCAATGCTGAAGTTATTGAAGAACAAGGGGGGCACTGTCTGCGGGAATCCCGCTGGTCCAGAGGGATTGATCCCGATTGGTGTTCCGGTTTCAAAGCCGAGGTCTGCAAGTTTAGCGAAACTCTGCGTGGGCTTGTCAGTCAGGGTCGCGGTCCGGAAGAAACTCACCCGAAACTGGTTCACAGCGGTGGGGCCGAAATTCTTGGTGTTGCTTATGACGAATTCCTGAGCACGCGATGGCGTAACCGTTTCAAAGCCCGGCACGCTGGCTGCGTGTCCGAAGGCGCTGGTTACAGTTGAGTCGTCGTAATGATAGTAGAAGGACCAATTGCCGGTCTTCTCGTTCATGAAATCAATACGCTGCGCGGCTTTGTCATCGCGAACCCGGTCTCGTTGGCTGTTGTCGGAGAAGATATTTACCCCAGCGTTTGGACTTGGAATGTAAGGAAGTATTCCGACAGCAGGTGCGGCGAACGGAGTCGGAATCACCGCGTTGGGAAACACACATTGAGTGTTGTTGGTGCAACCTGGAGAGTAATAAGCTTCCCCTACGTTGACCGGATATCCGTAGCGAGCTGTTAACATGTCTGCCCAAGTGCCTCCCTGTACGGTTCCAGTCAGGTCGGCGGTGTCAGCACTGAAGTCGCCACCGCGCTCAGCAGCCGACGGAACCTGGACGTTTCCCGTGCTCGCTCCGTGAACGATACGGGTGCCCTGGTAGTCCGTGAACCAGAAGATTTTGTTTTTCCACAGCGGACCACCGATAGCGTATCCGAACTGGTTTTGGCGCAATTCGGCAACGCTGTCGTCGAAGTACCGAGTGGCATCGAATTTATCGTTGCGCAAAAACTCGAAAACGTCTCCGTGGATGCTGTTGGTGCCCGATTTGGTGATGGCGTTCATGACCGAGCCGCTGAACTTTCCGTACTCGGCGTCAAAGCTATTTGTGATGAGGCGAAATTCTTCGACCGAGTCCAGGTTCGGGATCAGCCCCGCACCCATGTTGCGGCCCTCGCTGACGTCACCCCCGTTCACAAGAAAGGCATTCGAAGTCTCACGTTGTCCGTTCACTGAGAGATTTCCGGGGGAATCGATGTATCCCGAGACTGGACGGTCCTGCTGAATCGATCCGGAGGTAACGGGCACAACCCCGGCTTGCAGCCCGAGGAGGTCAAGGTAGCTGCGGCCATTCAAGGGCAGGGAAAGCATTTTCTTGGATTCGACGACATCGCCTAATTGCGTACTTTCGGTCTCGACCTGAACCGCGTTAGCTTCGACGCTAACATTCTCCTGCACGCTCCCTATTTGCAACGTGATATCGAAGTGCAGCTGATCGTTGACTTTGAGATCAATTTCCGTCGCGGTATACATGCGAAAGCCGGGGGACGAGGCGGTGAGCTTGTATTTTCCCGCCGGCAGCGCGAGGATGCGGAACGAACCATCCGCGCCGGATGCCGTCTCCTGTGTGAGGTTCGTCTCTACGTTTGTAACTTGCACGCGTGCGCCGGCGACTGACGCTTGTGAGCGGTCACGCACGACGCCAGTGATCGACCCGGTAACGTCGGCCAAAAGCAGGGTCGAGCTGCACAAAACACAAATAGCCAAGACGAGAATTCGCGTCGTATTTGAAGGATGGATTCTCATGTGCCCCCCGAGAGTTGGCCAACCATCTCACAAACCTAATCCTTTAATCAAGAAAAAAACTGCACTCTTTCGGGCACATCAAACGTTTCAATACCGAATCGTTTAGGCACTTGCACCTAAGTATTCACCTGACTGCGACGCGATTGTCCGCGCCGAGATTGTTAGCTGTGCGTTGCAGCCCAGTGGCCGCCCCAGTCGCGCCGTTTGGATTGCTAAAATGTAGAGACTTGAATTCCTCTACCAAGCGAATCCTCAAAGTTTGGTTGCCGTCTGCCGTGTGGCTAGGGGTGATCGTGCTCGAATCCACGATCGGTTCTTCTGAACATACCAGCCGGATTCTCTATCCGATTTTCCACTTTCTGTTCAATATGGATCCTGCGCGGTTCGCCTCGTTGCATGCGGTTCTCCGCAAGACCGGGCACTTCGTCGGCTACTTCATCCTGAGTGTGCTGCTATTTCGCTCCTGGCGCGCTACTTTTCCGCGGCTCAGCACAACATGGTGCCTGCAATGGGCAACGGTCGCGCTACTGAGCGCGTCCCTGGTTGCTTCGCTTGATGAATGGCATCAGAGTTTTCTTCCTTCTCGGACGGGCGCTGTTCATGACGTGGTCCTCGACAGCGCTGCGGCGCTTGTGGCGCAAGTTGTAGTCTTCTTTGTTCTTAGGTCTTCAACTGCACGGCTGGAATCAGGAAGCGCGTGAAGGAATTCAACCAGAACGGACCATCAGAATACTTCGCCCAGCGCCTCTAACGAGGAACGCAAATGGCCAAGCTTGCCGTTTACCTCTCCTCGTTCGCTCTCGCTCAACTTGGATTTACTACTGAGATGAAGGACGGCATCGTATGCTTTGCGGGCGTTTTCCTGATTGCGAGTTTTCTTTTCGGGGTCATCCAAGGAGTCGGAGGCAATTCGGGCCATCGTCATTGCCAAGTTAAGGTCTGTCAGCAGGAACTCAAAGGCGGTCTTCTCCAGGCGGTCAAGAATATTCTTATCAGGGCTCAATGCTCCGCTCCTCCCGTAGACGCTTTTCCCGCCACGGTTGCTGGAAAATCCGATCAAACTGCTTCTCCATCATAGCGTAACATTCGCAAGCGCCCTCGGTGAGTCCGTCCGGATCAAGGATCGTCAATTTTCCATATCGATAGTTGATCAATCCGGCCCGCTGCAACATACTAGCCGCGGTTGAGAGCGTAGGCCGATGCACCCCGAGCATCTGCGCCAGAAACTCGTGGCGCAAGGGGAAATCCGTCCGCCTGGCGCGGTTGTAGGTCATACGCAGCCAGCGGCACAGGCGCTGATCGATGGAGTGCAGGCGATTGCAGGCGGCGGTCATTGACGTGAGAATGAGAAAGGCATGGAGATATGCCGCGACTAGCTTGTTCAGAGGCGAGGAAGGGTTCTCCCGCACTTCCCGAATGAAATCATCCGTGCTCATCCGATGGGCTCTTCCCGGTACTTGAACAAACGTGGTAGCGGCAGTTGACCGCTGACCGAGCCATACTTGAACACCGGCAAGGCCCTCAATCCCCATCAGTCCGGTTTCAATGGTGCTCCCATCCGACATTTCGTGGACGTGACCGCATCATAGGGAAAGAACAGGTTTTGGATCGGCTCATCGGGGTCGGTGATGGGTTGTCCGGCTTCCATCTGCACCGGGTGCAGGAAAGGATCCAGGCGCTCGCGTTCTGCATCAGGCAAAGCGGCCAATAACAGATTCTCGGGTTCTCGAGTTCTCATTCCACATCCTTTCCCCAGCAGGCGTTAGATGTCAGCTAGCTGACAATCTCAAAACGCCAAGTAACGCCATCTGACGGCAGGAGCGCAGGAAAGTTCACGACTACCTGTTCGACTTTGGCCGTTAAAACGTCACTTTGCCGACTGATTTCATGTACTCGGTTTGGTTACGCTCTTCCTCATGGAAGGGCATAACCAAGAGACCCTGCACGGCGGGCTGGCACAGATCCTTACGAGGGCTGAGCGACTGGTCCAGTCTGGCCAAAAAACGGTGCAAAGAACGAATCAACGTGTTCGGGAGAGTCTTTTCACCCTGCAATTCGCTAAAGAAATTCGTGCTGCTTCTGCATTTACAGCTTCCCGAGAGCGCCTATCAATTGGCGCGCAGCGAACCAAAGATTAAGCGCCATCGTCGGAAACCGAGACTAAATGTCAGAGAACAAGCCGGATAGTTCCTGGGAAGCCATCGCGAGACGCGTTTCCGTAGAGCAGGATCCGCAGAAGCTGAACGAACTGACAGCGCAGCTCATTGAGGCGTTGAATGAACAGATACAGGAACCAGGAACCCGCACGGAGATACTGGATCGGAAGCAGACATCTGGTTAACGCCGACCCAGCGGATTTTTTGTGGTCTGCCCGCGCCGAAGACCGAGCCCGCAATTTATTCCCGTTCGCTGCCACGATCTCAGCTCCTACTCTCTTCTGTCTGCCGCTGAATGTTTGTTGCTCAAGGGCTGGCGCTGCCCTTGTTATCCTTGATTAAATGCGTTCCTTTTATGCGCGCTGGATGTACGAATGGGAAACGCGGCTCACGTCCGTGGACACCAATCGCGTTGTCCGCGAACTGGAATGGGGTATCGATTGGACTCACGATTGGCCCTGCCGCAACGGTTTTCTTCCGACGCAAACAGATCAGGAATGCGAGCGCTACCTTCGCGAATACAATCTGCGTGCTATCGCATCGAGTGACGAATTCTTCTCGTACCAGAAACCCTCGGATTTTCGTACGGAGACGCGGCAGATACAGGTCTTCAGCACCCGCGATGTTCCCGACGCTCGACTGGAAGCCAGAACTCGTGGTACGCAGGCGGAGTTCCTGCGTTTTACCTCGCCCGCGAAAACACCCTACCCCGAAAATAATCTTGCGAACGCACGCTGGTTTCCAGCCAATGGACGCAGCGCAATCGTGTTGCTTCCGCACTGGAATGCGGATGCGCTGGCCTATACCTCGCTTTGCCGGGTGCTAAATCGTCTGAACATTTCGGTGTTGCGGCTCAGCATGCCGTATCACGACATTCGCCGCCCGGCTGAGACTCGCCGCGCCGATTATGCGGTCTCTGCAAACATCGGCCGCACGCTCGATGCGTGCCGCCAGGGAGTAATTGATGTCCGCTGTTGCCTCGACTGGCTGGAGGGACGCGGCTATACGCAACTTGGCATTCTAGGAACAAGCCTTGGTTCGTGCTATGCATTTCTGGCCGCCGCGCATGATCCGCGAATCAGAGTCGCCGCATTCAATCACGCGTCCACATACTTCGCTGATGTAGTCTGGCACGGACAATCTACGCGTCACATTCGTGAAGGCCTCGAACCCGGCATCGATCTGAATCGGCTCCGTGGCTTGTGGGCCGCAATTAGTCCGATGTCATACTTCGATAGGTTTGCGCGTTGGCCTAAGAAGTCGTTGGTGGTCTATGCGAGATATGATTTGACGTTTTTGCCGGAATTTTCGCGTCAGGCCATTGCGGAATTCCGGCGTTTCAAGCTTGACCATAAAGTAGCCGCGCTTCCTTGTGGTCACTATTCCACCGGGGAAACTCCCTACAAGTACATCGACGGATGGCATTTGGCTACATTTTTGGGCAGGGCTTTCAAAAAAGGTGTGTAGCGTCAGGTTCGCAAGCCGTACACTCGTGTTTAAGGCGCGTTGGGACTTCTCCACGATCGGGACGCGTCCATGGAGCATTCATATGCAGCCACACCTGGGCTTGCCTCGGAAGCAGACAATCTTCTTTCATCCGGGTCTGAGAGCAATCATCTATGGCCTCGTCGTTCTGGTGTTCTTGTTGTTGGCGGATCGGCTTTCCATCCACTACGGATTGGGAGAACAGCAACGGGTGCTCGACGATGCTTGCGGCGCGTTGATTGCGGGATTGCTCGTCTATCGCTACGAGTATGGACGTTCACGATATCTGACTGAAAAACTGAAAACCATTGAGTTGATGAATCATCACGTTCGCAACGCGCTCCAGGTCATTATCGATTCAGCCTATCTTCAAGGCCATGTGCACTATGTAGAAGAAATCCAGGAGTCGGTGAAGCGCATTGATTGGGCCTTGCGCGAGATTCTTCCCGGACGGGTCCTGGACGAATACGAACCGCCAAGCAGCATTCAGAAAATGAAATCCGACGGCCACGCAGCGTAGTTTCGCTGGCGGTCAGATACGGCGGCATTTAGGATGAATTCGATGAAAAACATTTCCATAAATAAGCCCTTGTACGACGCTGATCCCGAAATTGCTACTGCCATTGACAACGAAGCCCGCCGCCAACACGAAGGCCTGGAGCTGATTGCCTCAGAGAACTTTGTGAGTGAAGCTGTGCTCGAAGCAATGGGCTCGGTGTTCACAAATAAATATGCCGAGGGGTATCCGGGAAAGCGGTATTACGGCGGATGCGAGTATGCCGATGTGGTCGAGAACCTCGCGCGCGATCGGGCGAAACAATTATTTGGCGCTGAGCATGCCAATGTGCAGCCGCACTCGGGTTCATCCGCGAACATGGAAGCCTATGCCGCAGTGTTGCAGCCGGGCGACACGATTCTGGGTCTGAATCTTGCACACGGCGGGCATCTCACGCATGGCCATCATCTAAATTTCTCCGGCAAGACATACAAGATCATTCCTTACGGCGTAACCAAAGAAACCGAAACCATTGACTACGACGACCTGGAGAAGATTGCCGAGCGAGAACGTCCCAAGCTGATCATCGGTGGTGGCAGCGCGTACCCGCGAATTATTGATTTCGCGCGCATGCGGCAGATCGCGGACAAAGTTGGCGCTTTATATCTGGTCGATATGGCACATTTCGCCGGACTCGTCGCCGGCGGCGTGCATCCTTCGCCTGTTCCGCACGCGCACATTGTGACTTCCACGACGCATAAAACCCTGCGTGGGCCTCGCGCCGGAATGATTTTGTCAAAACAGGAGTTCGCGGCAGCAATTGACAAAGTTGTATTCCCGGGAATGCAGGGCGGCCCGTTGGTGCATATCATCGCCGCCAAGGCAGTGTGTTTCCGTGAGGCAATGCGGCCCGAGTTCCGCGACTATGCTCGACAGATCGTCGCCAATGCGAAGGTGCTCGCGGAAACTCTGGCGTCTGAAGGATTCCGCATCATTTCCGGCGGAACCGATACTCACCTGATGCTTGTCGACGTCTTCTCAAAAGGCATGCTTGGCAGCGAAGCGGAAAAGGCTTTGGGCGAAGCCGGGATTACCGTTAACAAGAATGCCATCCCATTCGACACCAATCCGCCAATGAAGCCGAGCGGTATCCGCATCGGTACGCCTGCGCTGACGACGCGCGGTATGAGGGAAGGCGAGATGCGGCAGGTCGGGCACTGGATTGCCGAGGCATTGAACTCGCGCACAGATTCTTCAGTCCTTAGCCGAATCCGGCGTCAGGTGGTGCAACTGGCTGATGCGTTTCCGCTGTATGCAGAGCGAAGGGAACAAGCTGCGAGCGAGCTGCGGGTGTAGAGTTCGATACCAAGTGGAACCTATGCTGGTAAGTGCTCCTGATTACAGTAACAAGTCAGATGACGAATTACTGGCGCTGGCCGCGGATTTGGATTCGCTGACCATGGGAGCGCGAGAGGCACTTCGCATGGCGTTAAGAAGCCGAGGACTGGATTCGCCAATTGAGATCGCTGAAATTTGCAGACGAGCAAAAGCGCCTCAGTCTAGCTGATGCGGTCGGTAGATTGGGGCTAAGTTTCCGTGGGAATGGCCGTGGAGTGTATGGTAAGTTTAATCGCGAGCTTTCAGGTATCAGCGAAGAGTACGGCGCCACAGAGTTTCTCGTTTTATCGTACTTTCCTCTTGTTCCTCTCGGTGCTTATCGCGTTTCTCGCGAGCAAGGAAGCAAAGAATTGCAATTTGTTTCAAAACAGCCCCTCAATTGGCTCCAAATTGCTTGGACATGGATGAAGTCCTTGGGGGTTGTTGCCGCCGTGGGATTTGCCATCGTCTTGATTGCGGAAATGTCACGGCATCGCTAGTTACGGCAGTGTTGTCCTCGACTGCAGTGATCGTTTGACACCCTTGTGGTTACAATCTCCCTGTGCGCATTGCTATCGACATTCGTCGGATCAACGAATTCGGTGTAGGCACTTACACGCGCAACATCATTCGTGCGTTGGCCCAGCTCGACAGTTGCAACGAATATTTTCTCCTCGGTCCCACCGAAAAGGTCATCGAGATGGGGAAACTGCCTAAGAATTTTCGCGCAGTTTCGGTGTTGCCGAGTGAAACCTTTCGAGGCGAATTGCAGTGCCGGACCGTGGTCAAACGGCTCAATTGCGATCTGACGCATATTCCACACCTGTTCTGGTTCCCGCGTCGGCTACCTTGTCCATACGTCGTCACCGCCCATGACTTGCTCGACCATATGTACCGCGCCCGTGGCGGATCGGGGGTCAAGCGTTTTCTTCATTTCAATTTGACGCGTCGAGTGCTGCAACATGCGGCGCGGATTTTTGCTGTCTCGCGTTTCACCAAGATCGAAATCGAGAAACTTTTCGGAATCGATCCTGCGAAGATCCATGTGGTCTACAACGCTATTGATCACCGATTCCTGACTGGCCACGCCACGGACGCGGACCGGCAATTCCTTGCGGAACGTTATCAGGTCACATATCCATTTCTGCTATATGCGGGCCGAATCAGCCCGCACAAGAATCTGGTCAGGATCATCGAAGCTTTTTCCGCGCTGAAAGCCGATCTGACGAAGCGCGAGGTCTATTCGGAACTGAAGCTCATCATCATAGGAGATGAGCTGTCCAAGAACCCAGACCTGCGCCGGACAGTGATTCGTGGAGGCGTTCAGAACGATGTGCGTTTTATGGGATTCGTGCCAATCGACGTGTTGCGGATCTTTTATGATTTAGCAAAAGTTTTCGTTTTCCCCTCATTGTACGAGGGCTTTGGATTGCCGCCGCTGGAAGCAATGGCACATGGCACACCGGTATTGACTTCAAACACGTCCTCGATTCCGGAGGTGGTAGGAAACGCGGCTGTCATGGTGAATCCTGAGAATGTTTTCGAGATGATGCGGGCGCTGGAACGCGTATTGCTTGACCAGCAGTTGCGCGAAAAGATGCGCTTGCGCGGGTATGAACAGGCAAAGAAATTCTCGTGGATAAGCGCTGCGGAATCGCTCCTCGCGGCATACCAGGAGATCGCCGGAAAAATCCTTAAAGCTGCGCCACCCCAAAGAGTAACGAATTCCTGAACGTCGTCACCCTTTGGCTAACGATTGGCCCGGAGACTTACGCCCAAGCAGCGCCAGTTTGCCATTCAGTTGCGAACGTTCTGATTCCGACGAAGCAGCTGCAATTCGCTTGCGCAACTTCAAAATTTTCTCCTTGCGGGTGCGGCGACGGCGAATCTCCGGCCGGCGGCTTGGTGCAGACATCGTATCTTTCCTCCATGTTGATATTACCAACTTACCCTATGATTAGGCCGAGTTGCGCCGAATATTGAAAACTTCAGCGTTGCGGATAAAAAAATCGGGCTGACGGTTTGTCAGCCCGAGAACAACAACATCATATCAGACTTCAAGTCAGTGGCCGTGACTGTGTCCGTGTCCTTCATGCGCTTGAGCGCGAGGAGCATTCTCATGTCCTTGGGCGTTTGCAGGATGGTATGCGGTAGCCCGCGGCGCAGGATGGGGCGTAGGCCGTGGGTTGTTCACGTGAGTTACAGCTCGAGGCTGTGGATGGTTTACAGGACGCGCAGCGCTTTGCGGGTGCGGTACTGGCCGGTTCATTGCATGGTTGCCCGGATGCGGATTTCCTGGATGATGCACCGGTCCTGCGTTGTGGGCCATCGGCGGATGGCCGTGGTTTACGGAAGCACGAAATTCGCGGTTGTCGCGCGCGCCGTGCTCGTGGTTGATCTGCATCCGTGTCGCTTCGAAGTGGCGCTCATGCATCGCAACTTCGTCTCGGTGTGACGGACGCATCACGATTCCACCACGCCCGCCGTTATAGCTCACGCGATTAACGTGAACATTGTTCACGACGGTCTTGTTGTAAATGTGAACGTTGGTGATGGTGATGTGATTGACAGAACGGTTGTAGAAGAAATGTCCGCCATGCCAATAACCGCCGGCGTAGCCCGTGCCAACATATCCGAAACCGTAATTCACGCCTCCGTAGAAGCCAACGTGAGGTCCCCAATAGCCTGCGTGCCAAATATAAGCGTGCCCGCCCCAGCCCCAATAGCCTGGAGTCCAGAGCAATCCTACGCTCGGCGGCTGCGTCCATGTGCCAGGCACCCAGTAATAACCACTAGGCGCATAAGCCCAGTATCCCGGTGTCCAGATGTAGCCATCGCCGGGGCAGGGCGGTTGTTCGTAAACCGGCAGCGCCGGAGGCGCAATCGCTACCGATATCACCACCCCAGCCATAGATGTGGCGGGAAGTGCGAGCGCCAGCAGCGCCAGAGCTAAGATTCGAACAGAGCGCATGATCTGCATGATCTCTCCCTTTTCTGAGGATTCCTCATTCATTTCCGGAATGAGGGATTTACACAGCCAGCCGGGACCCGGTTTCGCTCCCGCTCTCGTGTATATAAACGCCGGATCAAGAAATTTGTTGCTGGACGAAGGGTGGCTTGATTCTACAGTGACTTGAGAGCCAATTTAGCCCGAGATTACGGAAGAGAATTACCTCAGTAACGTCGGTTTCTCCTTGTTTCGCCTGCTGAATCGGGTTTTTGGGCGTAAGAGATTCGTCTCTGATATTCTCTTCGCTTGCACTGCTATTAGAAACGCATGTCTTCACCGTCGCGCACCGTTCAGGCCCAATTGCTTTCTGCGTTACAGGATGCCAGGAGTCTGCCCTATCTCTCGAGTAACGATTGGGCACTAATCATTGACCGTGCCCGACACATCATTTTCAAGAAAAACGATGTTTTGATCGAGCAGGGGAAAGCCTCCAAGATGCTTTTCCTGATAGCTGCCGGCAGCGTTAAGGTCAGCGTGTCCGGGCTGGTATTGGCCAGGATCGGTCCCGGAGAAATATGCGGCGAAATGGCTTTTCTGGAAGACAGTATTCCAAGTGCTACTGCAACTGCGGAAGAGGCCGTACAGGCATTCGTTATTGAATGGCAGGTTCTACTGAATTCGTTCGAGCTCTTCCCACACCTTGCTTCGCGCTTTTATCGTTCCCTTGCTGTGAATCTGTCACGAAGATTGCGCGATCAAATTGTGCCGCGGAAATTTTGAGGTTCCAGGCGTATATATTGCATTAGATGTTTGAAGGAGAAGGCCCGCTGCGAACGGGCCTTATTTTTTCTAAGCCGCTGCGCTGCGAACCGCTGATGCTTGCTCCTCTTTGTAGATCGAGGCGCCCACAATCGTGGCGATCACCATTTCCACCAACTCGACACTTCCGGCAATCACCAGCATTCGCGTGGGAAAGATGCCCAGGGAAGACAGGGTAAGATTCCCCAGGAAGATCAGCAAAACCCATGTCACTAGGCCCGCACGCGCTGCTGTCATAGGGCCCGCCCCATAGCGAGGACGAATTGCCGCATAGATCCACACCGCGACAATGCCGGCCAGAAAACCCCAAACGTTGAACACTGCGATCATTCTGCCGCTTATTTCCGGCGATTTGCCAAGCGCTTGCATTGCGCTAGCCCAATCCGCTTTCAGCATGACGCCATTGGTGACGTACTCGACAAGATTGATGACCACTCCAGCCAATAGACCTCCCAACACCACTCGGACCCGGTTTGTGTGTGCCATAGTTCCTCCTTTGAACACCCGTGCCGCATGACTCAAGCTTTGTTGCGCAAGGGTCGGCAACCACCTCGGCCAGAAAAGCAGCGCAATTATGTACCTTTTCCTGTCGACTGCCAACATTAAACGCTTGCGGAAGAGGTACAGAATCCCCGACCGGGACAGTGCTACATTTCTCCAAACTGGAATAGATTCCGAAGAGGGGAACTACTTCTTGTTCGCGGTTTCCATCTTCTGCTTGAACATTCGAAGGGCGAGCTTGCGAATGGTTTCAGAGACTTCCTTATTTCCGGACAAGTTTCGCAAGTCCTGTACAAGAAGGTTTTTCATAAGACCGAGGGCAACATCCAGCGGCGTACGAGGATTGAATACCAGGTTGCGGACGACCGCGTAATTCTTGGCAAAGCGGCGCTTCATCGGGATAGCTCGCAGCACAGCCTCAAGCACATTTTTTTGCGAAGCAAACTTCTCCACCTCGCCGTCTGTAATTTTCGGCGAATCCAGGACTGCCAGCGCAACGATCTTGGTGCCGTCACGCACCAGAATCGAGCGCTCCTCCTTGGTGCCTTTCATGGCCAGTTGAATGCGGCCTTTGATGTCCAGCTTCGCAATTTTTTGCAGAACGCTTCCGCGTTGCTCATCCTGGGGGTTCACGATTTTTTTGGGAGTCGGTTTGGCGTTGACACTCGTCGCGGGAGTAGCAGTTGCAGATGCTGTAGCGGCTGCGGCGAGCGGTTCCTCGGTCACGGCCGCTTCATAAATCCCGCCAAGCGGCTGAAATGGCTTCTGGCCTTCCGCGGCGATTTCTGCGGCGTGCTCTTTCATGAATTCTGCGACCGCGTTCTCCGTCTCAGGATCAGAAGGGGTTGTCGGTTCGGAGTTCAGGGCCGAAGGAGTGTTTTCTTGTCCGGCAATCTCAGCAGGTGCTTGGAATTTTATCTCTTGGGTTGAAGGTGCTTCGTCGCATTTTGGCTGAACCGCAACAGCTTTACCTGTTAGTAATTCCTGCAGTTTCGCAGCTTGAACCCCGCTCAACTCTTTGTTTGTGCTCAGTTCGTTCAGAATCGTTCGCGCACTGCGAATTCGTGAGCTGGTCAGCATGGCATCGACCCATTCGCCTTTCAGGGTCACGCCGATCTGGCTCAACTTGCTTGCAGAAACAGAAGGATTTTCGAGCAGTAACGGAAATAAAGCCGGCCTCAGATTTTTCGGCGATGTCCAGTAGTCAAGAACTTCTTTGGCCGTACTGGGATTGGACGCAATTGCCTTCGCGGAGGTCTCGTCCCAACCGGCGAGAGTGATTCGCGCCTGCTCACCGAAAATCTTGTTGTTCTCTGCCAGATAGACCAGAATTTCGACCATCTCTTCTGCCGCAACATGAAGAGCACCTTTGGCAGCGGTCATCATCTGGTGTGATGGCAGGGCATTTCGGCGTATGAGATCTAGATGGCGCGACATGGACCTTCTCGATGAAAGTAGTGCACTGTATAGGCTCTCGCACGGGAATCTACCTTGCCAGTGTTTTCAACCGAAGGCAGGTTACGGAAGGCACTGCTTATTCCGGAGCTGCGGCGGAGGACCCGCCGTCGCGCCGCATTTTCAAATAAGCCCGAATGAATGATTGCAAATCGCCGTCGAGTACTCGATCTACGTCTCCAACTTCTGCTTTTGTACGATGGTCTTTGATGAGGCGGTAAGGTTGCAGTACATACGACCGAATCTGCGAACCGAAGTCGATATCCAGCTTCGATTCCTCGATCTTCTTGGTGGCTTCGCGCTTCTTTTCCATCTCGAACTCGTATAGCTTCGATCGCAACATACTCATGGCGCGCTCGCGGTTCTTGTGCTGCGATCGTTCGTTCTGGCAGCTTGCGACGATGCCAGTCGGAATATGCGTAATGCGCACGGCAGAGTCGGTGGTGTTGACGTGCTGGCCGCCCTTGCCGCTGGAGCGGTAAGTGTCCACTCGCAAGTCTTCGGGCTTAATCACGACTTCGATGGATTCATCAATTTCAGGTGAAACGAATACGCTCGCGAAGGAAGTATGGCGGCGTTTGGCCTGATCGAATGGGGAAATGCGTACCAGGCGATGCACGCCGATTTCGCTTGTAAGCAAACCAAAGGCGTGTTGCCCATTTACACCGAACGTCGCTGATTTTATGCCAGCTTCTTCGCCCGGCTGATAGTCATAAAGCACGGTCTGAAAGCCATGCCGCTCGGCCCAGCGCAGATACATGCGCATGAGCATCTCCGCCCAATCCTGGGATTCTGTTCCTCCGGCGCCGGGATGGATTGTGACAATGGCATTGCGTGCATCGTTTTCTCCCGATAGCAGAGTTTCTGTTTCCAGATTTTCAACGCGTTCTCGCAGGGAATCAATCTCACGCCTTAAGTCGGCCTCAACATTCTCGCCTTCACGCGCGAGATCGAAATACGCGGAAATATCGTCGGTCCGGCGGATCAAGTCAGCTTCCACAGCGATCATGTCCCCGAGGCGCTTCTTCTCGCGCATGACCTGCTGTGATTTTTGCGGATTCGACCAGAGGTTCGGGTCGGCAGCTTGTTTGTCGATTTCAGTTAACTGCTGGCAGAGTTTGCCGGCGTCAAAGATACTCCCGTAGTTCGCGGACTTTTTGCTGCAGTTGAGAGTTTTCCTGTTCAAGTTCTTGAATCATTGTTGACGTCTGCCTTTTGTGCGAATGAGCGCTAGAAAAATCGCGCCTGTTGAGATTATCGCACAGGCATACGCGAACCAGTCGCCGTGACGGGTGTAGAAAGTCTCTCCGTCCTCGATGGAGTACGAGGCCTGGAGCGATGTGCGGACCTTGCGCGGAACGCGTTGCTCCACCCGTCCATCGGGATCGATCGCTGCGGTCACGCCGGTATTGGTGGTACGCAACAGCCATCGTCCGTTCTCGACAGCTCGCATTCGCGCCTGTTTGAGGTGTTGCGCATACGCGCCGCTGTCGCCATACCATCCATCGTTGGAGATGTTGACGAAAACCTGTGCTCCATTCTTGGCGAACTGCCGAACCTCATCCGGGAAGATCGATTCATAGCAAATGAACACGCCAAGTTTCTCGTCCCCAGCGAGGAGAGGCTCGCGGAGATGACCGCGGGAGAAGTCACCTACTTCTTTGGTCAGACCCCCGGCGAACGAGAGCAAATTCTTGAAGGGCACATATTCACCGAAAGGAACCAAATGGACTTTGTCATAACGTGCCACGGATTTACCTTCCGGGTTCACCAGAACAGCGGAATTGAAAATTTGACCGTCGTTCCGCGGAGCTGTACCTGCGTTCTCAACGCCAACGCTGCCGGCCACCACCCAAGCGTGAGCATTGGTAGAGACATAACTCAGCGCAGCTTGAAATACCGAATCACCGGCGTAGAAGGGCGCAGGCGATTCCGGCCAAACGATCACCCCGGGAGGCTGCTGATTGTTCTGAGAATTCAGGCTCAGCTTGCCGAGATCCGCCAGCGTGTCCTCGAAATATTGGTGAGTCCAATCAGAGCTGTCGAGTACAGGGATGTTTGCCTGCACAAGTAGCGCGGTGTGATCGGTGAGGAATCGCGGAGCAGGAACCCATCGCGCAATTTGCAACACAAAAGCTGCTGCAACTGCGGCCAGCAGCAACGAGCGGCGTTGTTGCCGTCGCAAAAGGAATGCCGCTGCGAACGCGGCGTTCACGATCATGATTTCCAACGAGAGGCCGTAGACACCAGTGACCGTCGCGATCCGCGATAGCGGGATATTGTCTACTTGCGTTGTGCCAAGCAGGTCCCACGGGAACCCGCTGATACGAGTACGCGCGAGTTCTAGGGCAACCCAAACGACTGGGGATAAAACCAGCGCCATTCGTTCCGACCACTTTGCCAACAGTGAAATTACAACTCCGAAAGCGGCGTGATAGAGAGCAAGATACAAGCAGAACAGGACGAGTAAACCGAAGGCTCCGGAAGCGTTGATGCCGCCGTATTGCTTCATCGTGCTGTAAACCCAGTAGCAGCTTCCCGCGTACCATAGAATTCCGCAGACATATCCGAGTAAAAACCCCTGCAGCGGGTTCGCAGCAACGAACTTTGCTGGCCCTTGGAGCTGAAGAGTCTCGGGACGACGCGCACGCAGGACTGCGATCAGGAGCGGTGAAACTGCAATCCAACCGAGCACATACAAGTTTGGCAGAGGAAAAATCAGCACCTGCAGGACAGCTGAAACGACGGCCAGCAACCAGGCTCTACTTTCGATTGCGCGCATCGTTAAAAAGAATATCAGGGCAGCGCGGCGACAGTGGACTTCAAGCGGCTCTCGACGAAGGCGATTATTTCCGCATTAACGTAGTTCGGCGGATGAATTGCAAATGCGGGAGTGGACATGGGCAAAACAACATTTTGCCAGTGCGCTTCTTGTTTCCCGCGATCGTGCAGCATCACAGCGTCGGCTTGTGTCAGAAACTCACGTGCTGAAACCTTGAAGTCCTCCGTCGCGGGATCGAGAACCGAAATGTAAAGGTCTGGTTTGAGAAACCCAACAATGCTGTTTGATTCCAGAATCGCATTCTCCGCCTCGTCGATCCTGCGCCGGATGGCAGGTATGGCTTTCGCGAGTTGTCCTTGCGCGGTACGGACCCAATAGGACCGTGCAGCTCCTGCAACCAGGAACCGCGAACTGTCGGATTTTCCTGAACGGTCTTTCTCTTGTGTCATTGCCCAGCTGTGATCGGAAGTTGCGCATTGGCATGCTTTGCCGTTCAGCGAGCAACGGCCATGGCCGAATTGAGTGATCTT
Source organism: Terriglobales bacterium (assembly GCA_036557105.1). Classification (GTDB taxonomy): domain Bacteria; phylum Acidobacteriota; class Terriglobia; order Terriglobales; family Acidobacteriaceae; genus Gp1-AA145. The sequence continues at coordinate 16,608 of DATBIE010000112.1, read as the reverse complement.
GAAGGCGCTCCAATTGTAGGCCGGCAGGGCCGCGATTATCCCGGCAACGACGCTGGTCTTACCGACATTTCGCGAATGACCGCCAATAACTACAATCGCCATCCCTATTGCTCGCCGGAGGTTTTGTCATGCTTAGCTAAGCGCGCGAGCACAGCCAAACTCTTCAGATATTCGCCGAGCGGTTTGGCCGGGGTTCCCCAGAAAGGCACGCCCCTGCCGCGAAGTATCTTCTTGGGCAGTACACCCGCCTGACCCCCTAACATCACGCCTTCTTGGATGCGGGCACGTTCGCCTACGCCAACCTGACCGCCGATCACGACGTTGTTTTCGATGGTGATGCTCCCGGAAAACCCGGCCTGTGCGGCGATGACCACGTCCTCGCCAATCAGGCAGTTGTGGCCTATGTGAACCAGGTTGTCGATCTTCGTTCCGCGCCCGACGCGAGTTATTTCCAGAGCGCCGCGGTCGATGGTTGCGTTGGCGCCGATCTCGACATCATCCCCGATCTCGAGTTTGCCGACCTGCGGGAACTTCTCATGCCTTCCAGTCTCCGGATCACGAACGTACCCAAAGCCGTCACTTCCGAGAACCGCGCCGGCATGAACAATCACTCGATTGCCGACCCGTGTACCGGGATAGATTGTCACTCTCGGATAAATCATGCAGGCTTCACCGATCGCAACGTTGTGCCCGATCACACAGCCCGCGCCAATCCACGTGGTTCTGCCGATCACGGCGCTATCGCCGATGAACGTCCACGGATCGACGGTTACCAAATCTGCAATCAAAGCAGACGGCGACACGACGGCGGCTGAATTAACCCCATGTTCGCGCGTTTGACCTCTGCTAAGCACCGCTGCCGCACGGGCAAACGCGAGCTTAGGATGCGGAACAATGAGCAGAGTCTTTGATGTTTTCGCGCTAGCCGCGAATGTGCCAGCGACTATCGCTGCCGCGCGCGAATGCAATGCTTGCGCCAGGTTCTTCTCGTTATCAGCAAAGACGAGATCGTTCTCCGATGCATTGGTGACACTTCCGACTCTTTCCACCTTCACATCATCGCCGAGCACCCGCGCGCCGATGGCGCGCGCTATGTCCTTCACTGTGGCAGCCACGCCATTTTGTTTTATACGTTTGTGGGGCGAAAGAAAAGCAGCCGCGGGGAATGCGACAGGGGGAGGGCGCATTTCTGTCCTCGGCTTCCGCAATTGGCGCTCGAACTCGGCCGCATTCACTCACCAGCCCGGCTCGATGCGGGATTCGCCGCCGGTTCCTCGCTTTCTGTTGTTAGTTTGTCCTTCATTCGGGTTGCCACGTCCTGGATCTGCTGCAAGCGGGTCCTGACTGCTTCGTTGGCAACGGTTTCCTTCAGCGCCAGGCCGCTGGAGAGCAGCAGCGCTGTTACGTCATCCCTCAGTTCCTCGCGTAATGCCTGACGTACGCTATGTCGCGCCAAAGCCGCTTCGAGTCCACGTCGCGACAAGGCCACACGTAGCTCCCGCAAAATTCGTTCGACTCCGCTAATACTGAAGTTCACGAACACCGGCACCGCGGTTCCAAGATGACTGAAAACCGTGCTGGCCGGTTCGGGTTCTGCCTCTGTAATCCATTGATCGACAACCACTGCAGAAAATTCCCGCGTCTTCAGGCACTCGCAGCCGTCATGCAGGCTGGCGACAACCTGCACCGGCTCTTGTAGCGCGTGCTCAATTGCCCGCGCGCACTCCTTCGCCTTGCCTGAGTTCCAGATAATCAGAATCATGGAGCGGTACATCGCAAGTCGAAGGCCAATTCGTTGCGATGAAAATAAAAGGCAAAACTGAGTTACCTATCGATGGGAGTGCCAGCTTTGGGAAAACCATCCCAATCTGGTCAGAACTCGACCGCATACTCCTTCAGTTTGCGGTACAACGTGGTCTTGCCAATCCCGAGCATTCTCGCTGCCATCAATTTGTCGCCATTGAGTTGGGCAATCGCACTCAGTATGGCTTGCCTCTCCATGTCAGCAAGGGAGAGAATTCTGCTCTCGGGTACTTCTGGCATCAGACGGGACGGCGGTCCGGTTAGAGAACTGGGCAAGTCGACGTAGTGAATTACCTGCCCCGATGTGATCGCACAGCACCGCTCGAGGCAGTTCTCCAGTTCGCGCACATTGCCCGGCCAATCGTAGGCGAGCAGTGCACGCATAGCATCGTCGCTGAGTTCGTGCGCATGCCCAGAAGCTTGGGACAGACATTCCAAGATATGTCCGGCGAGCAAAGGAATATCTTGTCGTCTTTCCCGCAACGGCGGAATCCGAAGAGTCAGCACGTTTAAGCGAAAATAGAGGTCACGCCTAAATGAGCCGTCCGCGACAGCGCGCTCCAGATCGCGATTCGTAGCCGCGAGAATACGAACATTGATGGGCGTCGTCTTGGTGCTGCCAACTGGGCGAACTTCCTTTTCCTGCAAGGCACGCAACATCTTCGCTTGAAGATCGACCGGGAGCTCACCGACTTCGTCCAGAAAAATAGTTCCGCCCTCCGCCATCGAAAGGAGTCCCGCTTTGGATTGCATCGCGCCGGTAAAGGCCCCCTTCACGTAGCCGAACAGTTCACTCTCGATGAGAGTTGGCACGAGCGAACCACAGTCAACAGGTATAAACGCCTTGTCGCGATATGGGCCCGAGTAATGAATGGCCCTAGCGACCATCTCTTTGCCCGTACCGCTTTCGCCAAGGATCAAGACCGGATGAGCGCTGTGTGCAGCTTTGGCGATGATGCGGTAAAGTTTGTCCATCTCCGGCGCACGCCCGATGATGTTTCCGAATCCCTGCTTGGATTTGATCCTCTCCCGCAGCATTCGGTTTTCGGTCTTGAGCTTCAGGTGCGCCGCGAGCCGTTCCAGGAGCAGCTTAAGCTCTCCCAAGGTAAAAGGCTTGGTAACAAAATCGTAGGCGCCGGCCTTCATTGCTTGTACTGCGGAGTCCACCGTCCCGTGCCCCGTCACCACAATCACTTCAACCTCCGGCCGCCGCTGCTTGATCTGCCGCAGGGTTTCAAGACCACCAGCGCCGGGCATCTTCAGGTCAAGTAGCACGACGTCGATATTTTGAGACTCCAGTGCCCGCAGTGCGTGATCAGGTGAATCACAGGCAGTGGCTCGATAACCCAGCGCCAACGCAGCCTCGCGGGACGCTTCGCGGACAACCCGCTCGTCGTCCACGATCAGCAAATTTAAGAGTGCGGGAGCTTCGAGCGAACGGGTAGCGGAAAGAGCAAAGGTAGTGGGTGCAATTGCGGCAGTCATTGGGACAGAACCTCGGATTAGGAGTGAGAGTGCTTTGTCCGAGGCGCAGAATCCCACGCTCGGGAAAGCAATTCCTCTTCTGGAATTCTAGGGATCAGCGATTTCCCTGTTTAGGACAACTGAACACGCTCAATGTGACGAATGAACACTCAGTCGGCCGGACGCTGTGAAAGGAAGCGGAGGATCTCTGCGGGTTCAGGCCGTTCGGTGTAGTCCGGGTTTGGCGCTGCGTAAAGGATGCGCCCTTCTGGGTCAAGCACATACGTCGCCGGAATTGGTAATTCCCAACTTGGATCACCGTTGACGAATGGAAGATTAACGAAGGCGCGCTGGTAGATTTCCTGTTGATATTCCGGAACGCGATATACCAGGCCAAATTGTCTGGCGATGTTATTTCCGGCATCACTCAAAAGAGGGAACTGGAGACGATGCTGGTCTGCCATGAGGTATGACTGGTGAACATTCTGCGGTGAGATTGCAACCAACGATGCGCCTGCCTCTTGGAGCTTCGGATGAATGGCGTTCAGCGCTTCCAACTGGCCGACGCAGAAAGGACACCACCGGCCCCGAAAGAAAGAAATCACGAATGGCCCTTTATCTAAGAGATCCCGCGACCGAAGTAGCTTTCCGGTATGGTCGGATAGCTCAAAGCCGGGCGACTGCATCCCAGGTTGTAATGCGCGCTCACCGATACCTGCTTGCTTGAGCTCCGAGACCACACTGGTGTGAACCTTCTGCACTTCGGGCGGAACATATCTTGCGATCAGCGCCTTCCTTTCAGAAAATACTTCGCTCAATGAACGCGGTTCGTCGAGCCCAGCTGTTTCTGCGAGCGAGCGCCACTTCATAACTGATATGGTTGCACACCGGAAGCCCTGCTGGGAAAACGAGTTCGAGAATTCCGCAGCTGTCTGAGATAAGTTCGGCTATACCTAAGACATCCGTGGCTGCCTTCCTAGTGCACTACCCGATTCCCCCCAACTTCTTACCAGGTAACCGTTGTTTCCGAGCATCACTACAGGCATCCAAGTTGCGATGTGCCCTGAAGCAGGTACCCGGCAACCGCGAATTTTGTTCGTTGACGACGAAGAAAATATCCGGATTACTCTCGGCTTAATGCTGGAGTCCTACGGGTTTAAAGTCACCAGCGCCGGCACGGTTCCTGATGCCTTGCGTCTCATTTCACAGGAAACCTTCAATGTACTCATCGCCGATCTCAACGTCGGGAGTCCAGGTGATGGATTTACAGTGGTCAGCGCCATGCGTCGTACGCAACCCACGGCCGTGACTTTCATCCTGACTGGGTATCCCGCATTCGAGACGGCGCTGGAAGCAATACGCCAGCAGGTGGATGATTACCTAACCAAGCCGACCGACATCGAGATGCTGGCCCAAACAATAAATTCGAAGCTGGCGGATCGAAGGCCGCCGGCGGGCATTCATCCCAGGCGATTAGCGGACATCATCGAACAGAAGCGAGATTGGGTCATCGCGCACTGGCTGGAAGAAGTGAAGAAAGATGAGGAGATTGGGACGATTGCATTGTCGGATTCGGAGCTTCAGGACCATGTGCCTCGTCTCTTGCAGGAGTCCGTCGGTCGTGCTAGAGGCGAAGTATTGACCGCGGAGGACACGAATGCGGCGGCCCTTCACGGAGCTGTACGCCGAAAGCAAGGCTACAGTGTGCCGCTTGTGGTCCGGGAGGCCAAACTCCTGATGCGAGTGTTGGGCGACGCTGTCCAGCAAAACTTGTTGTCGATTCAGGTCAGCAATCTCATTCCTGACATGGTGAAGATTTGGGAAACGATTGAGAACGAACTGGAGAGCTCGCTGCGGGCATTTCTCGCGGCGACGGGGCCTGGAGGTGGCGGCGGCGAACAAACCCGGGCAGCAGTTTCAAAGCACAGAAAAGGGCGGCGTGAGAGTGGCTGAGACAGCAGCAATGCCGCCTGATGCCGCGGATTCGCGCTAGTGCTGCTTTACGCTATCGAGGTACTTGTCGAGCGGCACTTCGAAGTACATCAAATCATTTCCCGAAGAGTTGCGGACAGAAGTCAGGTAGAACTTGGCTCCAGAAAGCGGATTCTGTACGTCCGAAACGTCGAAGAACAAGAATCCAGCCTGCGAACTGCGCGGCTCCACTGCTTTTGCCCGGAATTGCGCATTATCAATTTCATCCCGTTCTTTTGCATTCACCCCGCCCTTTACTTTTTTTGTAGGCAAAGGGAAGGGGTTACGGGTGCCGGAGGCGTTTGGATGTGAGATTCGCCGGAGGATGTCCTCTTCGTTGTCAGGACTGAGTTTGGTGCGATCAGATGTCACCAGTTCCGCCTTCATGGCGCTCAACTGAATCGGACTGTCCGAGTCATTGGTAATGATCAGCAGCACCGGGAGCAGATCGTGCTGGCGGTAATTCACCAGAAAGATATTGCTCTTCTGCGTCGTATCGTAGGGATCGACGGCCACAGTCACGTTTTCCGCCGGGTGATGATCACGTGCCGGATAGCTGAATGCGGGCTGCGTCTTGGGCATGGAAAATTCCTTGGCTGCAAAACAAAAAACTGCCAGCGTCATGCTCAGTACCACTCCCCAGATAGTCGCTAAAAAGTCTCGTCTCATACTTTTGACAAAGCCGGGTCAATCTCGTGCATATGAATATAGTCGTGCATTATAGGATGCCGCACGAACCCTGGTTGGTTCGTTGCACTGTTGATCCGTGAAATCTAGAGTGAAAGCGCCCATACTTCCAGGCAGGAGTTACAATCAGAGCAGCGCCCCAAACTCCGAATTCTGGTTCCTTGGTATTGTTTATGTCGAAATTATTCTTCCGCGTCGTTTTAACCGCTGCAATTTTCTTGCCTACGCTCGTCTGCGCCAACACGGTGGTCGAGGAGATCATCGCTCGTGTGAACAACCAGATCATTACGCGATCGGACTACGAGCGCGAACAGCAACAACTCAAGGAAGAAGCACAACAACAGGATCCGGCCCGTGCCGATAAGGTCGTTGCAGACGGGCAGAAGGATGTGCTTCGTGGACTGATTGATCGGGAGCTTTTGCTCGAAAAGGGCAAGGAGCTTGATATCTCCGCTGAAACCGATCTGATCAAGCGACTAGATGAGATGCGCAAGCAGATGAAGCTTGACACCATGGAGGACCTGGAGAAGGCCGCTGAATCTCAGGGCGTTTCGTTTGAAGATTTCAAGCAAAACTTGCGCACCCAGATTATTACTCAGCAGGTAATCCAGCGCGAAGTCGGCTCACGGATTAACATCTCCAAAGACGAAGAACAGAAATTTTATGAGGCCCACAAGGCCGATCTCTCCCGTCCTGAAGCCGTGAAGCTCAGTGAAATTCTCATCTCAACGGAGCAAGACGGCAACGACGAACAGAAGCTTGCCGCGGCCAAAACAAAAGCGGACGATGTTCTGAAGCAAATCAAAGCCGGCGCCAGTTTCGAGGATTTGGCAAAGAAAGAATCGCAAGGCCCATCGGCTGCCCAGGGTGGGGACCTGGGATTATTTGAGCGGGGAAAGCTTGCCAAACAGCTCGAAGACCTCACCTTCAACATGAAAAAGGGTGATGTCTCCGATGTAATTCGCACGAAACAGGGCTTCGTAATTTTGAAGGTCACGGAGCACCAGAGCGCGGGGATCCCATCCTTCAATGAAATCGAGCCGCGCCTCCAGGAAGCGGTGTACATGCAAAAGCTGCAACCAGCTTTGCGGGAATATCTGAAGAAGCTTCGGGAAGAAGCTTATATTTATACCAAGCCGGGTTATGTGGATACGGGCGCTAGCCCGAACGAAAGCAAACCCATCATAACCACTGCGGCAAAAGAGTCGGGAGCAAAAGCCTTAAAGAAAAAGAAGAAGAAATTGGGAGTCCTTTAAGGTAAGCTTGGCGGGCAGCCGGATCGCACGGCTAGGTTCGTTCGTCGCGCGATCGGACATTGGTCATGAAAGAATTCTTCCTCTCCGATTGCGCACGGTTCGAGAACAAGGTCATCATCTCCAGCTTTGTTGTCACTACCAAGCAGGTGAAGCCCAAAAAATCCGGAGAGCCATATCTCGCGCTGACCTTGGCAGACCGGTGTGGCCAGATTGAAGCCAAGATGTGGGACAACGTTGAAGGCGCCATCGATGCATTCGAGCAGGATGATTTTCTCAAAGTGAAGGGCTTGCTGAACAAGTATAAGAACCGGTTTCAGCTAACGATTCACAAGGTACGAAAACTGGGTGATTCTGAAGTCGATTTCGCCGACTATCTTCCGAAGACTACGAAGGATGTGGACGAGCTTTGGCGCACTCTCAGGCATTTCATAGATTCTTTCCAGAACCCTTATCTAAAAGCTCTGGTTTATGACTTCATGGCCGACCCGGAAATTGCCTCGGCATACCGCAATGCGCCGGCAGCAAAGACCTTGCATCACGCTTACATTGGCGGTCTTTTGGAACACGTGCTTTCCCTGTTTCGGTCATGCGACCTGGTTTGCGGCAACTATCCACAAGTTAACCGCGACCTTTTGCTCACCGGCGCGTTCCTGCACGATATCGGTAAAATCCACGAACTCAGCTATAGCCGGTCGTTCTCTTACACCACCCGTGGGCAATTGCTTGGACATATGATCATCGAACTGGAAATGCTGCAAGCAAAGATCGCGAAAATCCCAAATTTCCCTGACGAATTGAAGGTATTGCTCGAGCACCTCATCATCAGCCATCACGGACAGTATGAATTTGGATCGCCCAAGCTACCCATGTTCCCCGAGGCGCTGATGTTGCACTACCTTGATGATCTGGACTCGAAGATGGAGGCCATGCGAGCACACTTTGAACGCGAGGCTGAAAACGAATCGAACTGGACCAGCTACAATGCATCGCTCGGGCGCACTCTCCTGAATACCTCGAAGTTTCTGGCAAGAAAGGAAACGGCGATCGCTGCGGCGGCTGCCTCTCAGTCCGACAGCGCCATCTCTCTCAAAAGTCCGAACAATGGTGATGGACCGGCAGTGGATGAACCCTTGCTGCCGATCACCGGTCGCTCTGAATAGCCGTTCGAGACGAGCAGACACCACGGAATCCCTGCAACGAGTCACTCCTTGCGGCGCATCTTTCCAGTTAGGAGCAAAATCGGCAATCGGTCGCGCCGGATTGCTCGGGAATTGGAGGAATACTAATGAAGTACATTGGTTCAGCACTCGTTTCGCTGTTTGTGTTCGTCCCCATGCTGCTCTTTGCGGGCGACAACACCATCCGATCGGTAAATATCCCCAGCGCAGTCGTGGTCAATCATCACACCTTGAAGGCTGGTCACTACAAAGTTGAGTGGCAACAGCCCGGGCCCAATGTGGAAGTCAACTTCTTACAGCATGGGAAAACGATGGCAAGCGCTCCCGGAACGCTGAAAGTGAACGACGCTCAAATCAAGCAGGACGACATCATAACGAATCGGAATGCGTTGATGGAGATAGATTTCGGACACCAGAAGGAAGCAATTGTATTTCCGCAGAAGGGGTAATGCGGTTGTAGCTTCGGGCGGGGGAAGCCCCGCCCGTTTTTTCTGGCACTCCACGGCCGCTTTGTGCATCAGCAGGTCAGCTGACCCTACCCCACTTGACCTACGCGCCGGAAGGCAATAAATATACTGACGTGCAATCATAAAAGCTGAGATCGTGATTGGAGGCGATATGCTGTACTGTCCGGAGTGCGAGAGCAGTTTAGATGTTGAAGAGGATGAGGTGGACGAAGGGGAAGTCCTCTCCTGCCCGGAATGCGGAACGGATTTTGAAGTTGCAACCATCAACCCGGTTGAATTGAAGCCAGTCGATGAGGAAGAGGAGTACGAAGAAGATGAAGAGGAAGAGGAGACCGAAGACGGAGACTATTCCTAACCGCTCCTTCCGCCCGCTTCGCTCGATTTTTCTTGTTTTTCTCGTTCTTCCGTTTGTCTCTACTTCTAACCTAAGTGCCCAAAAACCCCAGCCACCGGACTACGCCGTAATTTTTGGTACGGTTTGGGGGCCGGACGAGCAACCGGTATACGGCGTTAGGGTGAAGGTCCATCGCATGGGAGAAAAGAAAGAAAGATGGCAGGCTAACTCAAACCACCGTGGAGAGTTTGATCTGCGCTTGCCGGTCGGCAAGCAGGATTACGTGATCCGCGCCGACTTGAAAGGCTTTAAGTCTCCCAGATACAAACACTTGCAGCCTGGCCCCGACGTCATCGTGCACATTGAAAGTGATGAGCGCGCGGACACGGGTGTGCATCTAAAATAACAGCAACTCACGTGCTTTCCGGAGGGCCATCGATGTACCGAACTCGAATGCTCGTGAATCGAATCCAAGCTGCGGCTGCGTGCGTGCTGGTGTTCACGCTATTTGCTATGGTTCCGTTGCAAGCCAAGGAAAAGGACACCGCGCCTGGGCGGCTGCTGACGGGAAAGGTCCTCGATCGCCAGGACAATCCGGTTCCTGATGCGATTGTGTACGTCACGGACACGCGCACGCGCGTTGTGAAGACTTACATCGTAGGCAGGGACGGAGTCTACCGCTTCCCAGCGCTCGCCAATAATGTTGACTATGAAATTTACGCGCAGTCGAGTGGCAAAGCCAGCGACACCAAACGCATGAGCCAATTCGACGATCGGAAGGTCGTGGATATCGTGCTGCGAATCGATAAGTAAACGGTGGCTTGTGTTGGTAGCAACCAGTTGATTCGTGTCTGCGAGCACTCACTGAGGCCACCGCATTGCCCGATGCTCGTTCGTTACCGAATACCCAGTTACCAACCACGGATCGCGAGATACTGCTTACTGCCTCAACCCCATCCACTTTTCTGACACAACAATCGAATTTCCCGGGTTCTGCGGATCGTAGCGGACCGATGTCGGCAGTCCCAGTCGGCAGGAATGAAGATTGATGTGCTGGCGCAGCAGTGTCACATCCTGCGACGCTTCATAAGAGACGCCACCCACGTCGTATTGAAAAATCAACATGGTTGCGGGAAGATGCCCATTGGGCGCGATCTCCTGGACATCAATGACAGTGCCATCCGTGATGCGTCCGACCTGGTTCAGCCAATCGCGCCGTTGCCGCTCGATTTCAGCAGCATCCTTTTTCTTGCGCCCAAATAGCAGGTAAAGGGCGAATAGTGCACTCGCCCCGCCTACGAGCAAGGTGTAAAGACGAAAGGGAAACATAAATGGTTGAGTGAGCCCAGGAGCGAGGCCCTGTTGCGAGAGATAGCATATTCCGAGAATCGCGGCGAGGGAAGATACTCCTCCGGTTACGAAGGTGAAGATTGAGAATTTCGAGATCCGCTGGAATCGTATCCGGTGACGAGTGCTAGCTTCCTGCCGCAAAACCACCGACATGCGCGTAGGTCGTTCGCAGGTATTTGTGAGGATTGACGGGAACGTCATTGATGCGGACTTCATAGTGCAGATGCGGGCCAGTGCTGCGGCCACTGTCGCCTACATACCCGATGGTGTCGCCGCGATGAACGCGCTCTCCCGGAAACACCGCAAAGCTCTTCAGGTGGCCGTAGCGGGTGGTAATTCCGTGACCATGATCAAGAACGATGGCGCGACCGTAGCCACCCATGAAATCAGCAAAGAGCACAATGGCATCGGCCGGAGCGATGATTGACTGCCCGATCGTTGCTCCAATATCCACGCCTGAGTGAAACGCACCCTCGCCATTAAATGGGTCGATACGCTCACCGAATGCACCGGTAATAAGTCCTTCAACCGGCCATAAATTCGGCGCGGAATTGGCTCGGATCCAGTCGGCGGTGGTCACATTGCGTGTTAGCCCCAGGGTGAGGCCCGCAGTTGTGGCTCCGGTCAGGGCTGTTGTCTTCAGAGTTGATAACCGGTCGATAGAGGAGCTGACCTGATCATCCTGGATGCTGTCTGACGAAGCAGCGGCAATCAATACCGGATCAGGCTTGAGCCCGTAGAGCGATGAGACTTCGCTAGCAAGCGAACCGAGAGATGCTACCTGCATGTCTCGTTCTTTGGCGACCTGTTCGAGGTGGGTGTAGCGGTTCTTTAAATCGTCCTGCTGGGCCTTGAGTTCATTGTATTGAGAAGTCTTCCAGAGCATCCGCATGTATGACTGCGCTATGCCAGTCAGGCCAAAAAGGCCCACTGCCGTCCCTGCAACGAAAACATAGAGATAATGAATAGGGACAGGTATTTTGCGGAGCTGCCCGTCTTCGCCCCTTGCCACGAAAAGGATGTAGAAACGTTTACGCAATGGTGTTCCCAGTTCCTTTGTGAACTGCTGAAGCGTTTGTTAGCGCTGGCACCCAGCTTTTGCAACAAATACGACCGGATCGCGCTTACAACGTTTGGCGCTTAATTCAAGGTCTCCGCTTTAACCCAAAGCGGATAAAGGTACTTAGCTTAGCCACAAGTTTTCAGGAGTCTGCTTGCGCTAACGGTAACAAAGCAGGTTCCAGAGTGTCAATAACGGCGGGCAGGTTCTTTAGTTACAAACGACAGGTAATCGGGTGCTGACCAACGGGCCAATTACCATTCCAGGACACGGTGACCAAGGTACTCGAGCCCGCATTTTGAGGCCTGGCAAACCTACCTTTTGGCACACGTTTTGCAGCTTCGACTGTAGATGTGCCCGTCAGTAGCGAGGTTGTCCCTGCTGTTCAGTGTTAAGCGGCTTCCCCGGCCGCGCTTTGGATTACAAACGCCTCCGCATATTATGTGGGCTTGCCCCTACCCGAACGATTACTGATTGCAAGGCTGGCAAACGCGGTTGCGGACAACGCGAAATCAGCGTCACGCGAAAGATTGGCCTCTAAATCCGATGATCTAAAGGTTGTCACTGGAATTGGCGATGATTGCGCCGTGCTGCGCCTTCGACAGACCAACGACATTTTGGTCACTACGGACTTCACGCTCGAAAATGTCCATTTCCGACGCGAGTGGCACTCGCCCGAATCCGTCGGCCACCGTTGCTTGGTACGAGGACTCAGCGACATTGCTGCTATGGGAGGCCGACCGAGTGCTGCTTTCCTTTCGCTTGCAGTCCCTCCAAAATTGCCGCAGTCGTGGGTCGACCGGTTTTTCCGTGGCCTCCTGAAATTGGCCCGCGAGTCCAACGTGACGCTAAGTGGCGGTGACACTTCACAATCTCCTTCCAAAATCCTCGCGGATGTCATCGTGCTCGGCTGTGTGCCGAAAGGCACAGCAGTATTGCGCTCTGGCGCGCGTCCGGGAGATCGAATCTACGCTACGGGCGCGATCGGGGGCTCAGCAGCTACGCTGAGCTTGCTTTACTCGAGCAAACGGAAGGGCGTGAACAGCCAATTGTCCCAAAGATATTTCTTTCCAGAGCCAAGAATCCGGGTTGGGCAGATCCTACGGCAGAAGAAGATTCCTTCCTCCATGATCGATCTCAGTGACGGGCTATCTACCGATCTCAGCCATCTCTGTGAGGACAGCGGAGTAGGCGCAGAAATCTGGGCTGCTAGCATTCCCAGAGCAGTTACCGGCAAATCAGCGAAACCCATTGCGCTGGACCTCGCGCTGCATGGCGGTGAAGATTACGAGCTGCTGTTCACGGCTTCCCCGCGACAGCGGGTACCTCCCAGAGTTGGAGGAGTGGCCGTCAGCTACATCGGCGAGATTACATCGCGGAAGCAAATTTCACTGATTCACCAAAACGGCTCTTCTTCTCTTCTTGAACCCCGCGGTTGGGAACACTTCCGTCGTCGCGATAGCTAAGAAAACGAGTTTCGAATCAACCAGGCTGACCATCAATGGAATCGAGACGATGGAGCACGTGACTTTCGTTATCCGCTTCCTATGGCTACTCCACGATTGTGGGACTACATTAAGCTTATGTGGTTCCGTACTCTCTTCTTGCTTGCTGTTACAACCTGCGCCGCCGCCCAGAACAGCGTATTAAAATTTCCCCTGCCGACAAAAGATTTTGTCCATCAGCAATTCGGAGACACCTGCTCGCTTGAATCAGCCTGGCCACCCATGATCGCGGACCTAAACGGTGACAACGTGGACGATATTGTCATCGTGGCGCGCTGCAAAAACCCACTCATCGATCAAGGCGAGAAGAACTACAAAGTCGTCGACCCCATGGATTCGTTCTTCGGCTACGGCAATCCAAAAATCACAACTGGGTTTGCGCCGGACGATCCGAAGCTTCGGGGAATCGATTTGCTTGTGATTCATGGTTCTGGATCTGACGCATGGAGAACGGCGTCTCCGTTAGAGAAATTCGTCATCATCAATCTGCCTCTGAAGACGCTTTCCCTGAAGCGAATGAAAGCAAAAAAGAAGAAAGTCGTGAATGCGATCTATGTGGAAGAAGCTACCGGCGACGCAATGACGTCGGTCATCTTCTGGGATGGGAAAAAATATCGTTATGAGCCGCTCGGCTCGGCAATGGAATAGCTGACTGCGTGATCTGAATTCGGTCAGAGTGTTCGATTCATATCCTCAATCTGCAATCTTCAATCATCTTTCAGTCCGCTCTCAGCACCGGCGAGTGCTCATCGGCTTCCCCTTGGTCGTTCGCCCGGATCGTACCGTCCTCATCCGCAAAAAATGAGCGTCGTGTAGCGTCAGGTTGTTTCGGAGTCATCCTGATTTCGAATGTGTCTTTCTCTTTGTGCGGCGTAAATTGTACGGTGTAAGCGTCGCGATCCGTGCTCACCATTCGGCGGGTGAAGGAACCTGTGTGCACCAGAGCAAGCAGGGAAGTCGCGTAGTGATTATTTTTCTTTTTGTAGATTCTCTGGGCGCGCAAGAACGTACGCATATAGCCGAGTGCGGCTGCTTCCGAATCCGATCGTGCCGGATCGCCTTTGAATTTGGGCTTGTAGGTAGTTTGCGGAGTTGGAATTTGGGCAGCGGCAAAGATCGCGACGAACACCATGCAGAAAACGGCAGATAACAATCGAGTCTTTTTCATCAGTTTGAAGTTGTCGAACCTCACTAGGTTTTGATGCTAATTATGTTACTCCCGTAATTCGCCCAACGTTACGGAACCTTGCATCCTCGCAATATCTATATATGCTAACCACAGCCCTACGTCCAAGGACACGCATAGCCATGAAAGCTGGAACCGCGATGAAGGCAACACCCAATAAGAACGCGATTCGCATTGCTGTTGTCGAAAGCGATCCGTTGCGTTTCGTTGGATTCCGCGCCCTATTTGATTCCGAACCGGACTTCGAACTTGTGTCCGCCAGCCTGGCCGAGCTTGCCAACATGCCGGAGATCGATCTGGTGCTGCTTGGCAATCGCAATGGACAAAACTTGTTCGATGTGATGGCCAGCTTGAAGGCCTCGCGGCCAGACGTAAAGATCATTGTGACCGGCGCCGGCATGGATGAAGAAAGCATTCTTAAGGCGATCGCCTCGGGATCGAAGGGCTACGTGGATGAGGCTGCTTCGGCCTCAGAGTTCGTGCAGGCATTGCGGATCGTTCATCAAGGTTCAGTCTGGGCACCACGCCGTGTCCTCTCAATGTTCATCGAGCGAGTAAGCAACTCTCCCGGGCGAATTTTTCCTGCCGGTCGCGTAACCTTCACTGATCGCGAGAAAGAAGTTCTGGAGATGCTGGTCGCCGGTCGATCAAATAAAGAAATTGGCTCGGCGCTCGGCATTGAAGAGCGTACCGTGAAGGCCCACGTTGCCAAGCTGATGCGGAAAGTCGGCGTGCAGAATCGAATTGCACTTTCAGTTCACGCGATCACGCACTCGCTGGTAACGGCAAAATAAAAGAAGCTCCCAGTTGTAGAAATCCTTTCACAGAAAAGCTCGCTGGCCATGACTACCGCGGAAACGACCTGAATTCCACGCGTTTCAGCAGATTGCTACAACTCAAGATAGTTCAACTTCGACTTCGTTCAGGGCGGGCCCTTTGGCGCTAAGCGCGAAAAGGTGTGCAGCACGAGCACGACATCCAAGCCGCAGCACAATAGGTATGGTTTCGAGGTTCCCACCCTTGCAAAGAACGCAAGGATGGGGCACCCTCAGTCGTGGTTAGTTCCGGCCAAAATAAAGGTGGGCCACCCGCCCGGATGCAGTCAGATACAAGCAAATGGAACGAATTGAAGACTATGTTCAAAAGACTTTATCTCACGGCTATAGTGGTGGTCGGTATCATTCTTCTCGCTGAATTGTGTTTATTTGCAGCTAATCTTCGCACTCGGCGGCGTGCGGAATTGCTGCTCAAATCCGTTCGAACATTCAAGTTGGGCACATCTACGCTAACGGATTTAGAGCCAATACTGAATGCTTATAACGCGGAAAAGGTAGATCCAGGCAGCAACTGTCCGTCCGCGGATACCACATACGGACTGACCGTGTCCAATCCAACGATTAGCCGCATCGGATACATTCATCCTGCTTTGCTTCGTCTGGGTATCAGACCGATGAGCGCGTCCCTCACCGCTTCATTCAAAAAGGGGCACCTTTGCGAGTTTCGCTATGGGGAGTGGGCATTGATAGCAAGGAGCCAATATCCTTTTCGCAGCATCGATGTAGCCGACGCGAAGTTGTTACAGATTGGCGCCGAAACTGTCATGCAGTCAATTGACGGGGATGGCGCGCAGATAAACGAGCACTATAACGTCACGGGCTATAGTGCTTTTCTTCGTAACACTACATGGCCAGGCCGCACTCTCGCCTTACGAGTGGCAGTTACACCAAATGCTTCTCCTATGTCGATAGCACACGCTTTTGCCTTTGATCTGGGATGTTTCACTTCATTACGTGGCTGTCGGGCACGCTGCCAAATGTTGCCCTTAGTATTCCGAGATATCGCTCACAGTCCGAATACAACGGCAACGCCAATCATTTCGGAAGAAGCTCGTTACGAGAATTGTTCCTTCCTTGTGGAGTAGACGGCACTCGGGAGGGTGGCCCGGGAGGCTGGCCCACCCTTTGCGGTTTTCAAAGGGTGGGGATCCCAACAGACATGTTCATTCGTCACAGACTGAATTGTCATATCGTCCTAGCATTGCCGAGTGCCCCGCCGACTTCGCCGAAAGAATAACACCGGACATCTTCACTTCATCACCAGCAGCTGTTTCCATCGCATAGCTCTCTTAAATTCAGCGCGGAGACGCGATCTCTTCCTTCATATCCTGGACCAAGTACGCCATCGCTACAACTTCGTTGTCGCGGGCTACGTTGTCATGCCCGAGCACATTCACTTGCTCATCAGTGAGCCGGAGCGGGGCAACATTTCGACTGTCATGCAGGTCATCAAACAGCGCTTTGCGCGCAGGCTTTTAAGGGAATGGAGAGCGCGAAGCTCTCAACTTAGT
>DATBIE010000111.1:0-15697 GCA_036557105.1 Terriglobales bacterium | reverse complement strand
GAGACGGAATCTTACATCAATGGTTCGCAGTATTGGTAAGTTGGATACGAGTCATTGGTTGTTGACTCAGGACCTGAACGGATTAAAGACGCGCACATCAAACTCCTTGAAGTCGCGCTCATTTCTTGTGGCGACAATCAGATTGTGAGTTCGTGCCGTCGCCGCGATCATCGCGTCTTCAAGTAAATGATCAGGCTTGTGGCTCATCAATCGTCCCCATTCGCGAAAACATATTGCATCCATCGCGATGACCTGATACGAAATGGCAAGCTGGTCCAACCAGAGCTCAAGCTCGTCTGCCTTCGCTGCATCTTGCGCACGGGTACGCTCAATTCCGGCTTGCAGCTCCCCAATCGTTACCGCTGAGAGGAATAGCTGTTCCTCCTGTTGCGCGTGCAGCCAGGCCACAACTGCGCCGTGCGGACGCGGCTTTCTCACTTCGGAAACTATGTTCGTATCCAAAAGATAGTGATTCACCGAAAATCCACCGGAGGACGCCGTCTTAGCCGACGGCGTTCCGGCACAAGATTGTCAGCGCGCGGTTTGGGGGCAAACAATAGTTCCTTGAGACCGGGTCGCGCCGCCTGTTGCAATCGCCGCCACTCCTCGATTGGGACCAGCACGGCAGCTTCTACGCCGCGACGAGTGACTATCTGTGGCCCTCTTCTTAACGCAGTATCCAGAAATTCGCTGAATCGGGCCTTCGCATCCTGCAATTGCCAAGATGACACTGGAATCACTCCTTCGCTTATCTATTTTAAAGTCTAACTAGTCAGATGTCTAGTCTGTTGAGGTAAATAAAAGAGCCACTCCACAAGGAGTGGCTCCTCTGTCTACATCTAGCCTTGCGTCGGGTGCAGTACGCGGAACGTGCTTCCGCCATTTGTCCAGACCAGCACAAGAGCATCCTGGCCTTTGGGAACGCTGGAGAGCTCCTTCTGCACATCGGCGGCCGAGTGCACCGGGTGACGATTCACTTCCGTGATGACGTCACCACGCTGTAAACCTGCGTTATCGGCAGAGCTACCGGGCACGACGCGCTCGATCACCGCGCCGTGTACTTCACTTGGCGCCTGCACCTCTTGCCGAATTTGTGGGGTCAGATCGGCCAGCCCTATTCCCCAGCGCGGTTTGCCGTTTTCTGAGCTCGCGGTTTCGTTTCCTTTGTCCCGTGCGCCCATGCCCTCGAGCGTTACAGGAATCTGCGTGCTCTTCCCGTCGCGCATGACGGTGAGGTCGATCTTCGTGCCGGGCTGCTTCTGGCCGACTTCCACCTGCAGTTCGCCGGCATCGCTGACCTTTTTACCGTCCATCCCAGTGATGACGTCGCCGACCTTGATTCCAGCCTTCGCTCCTGGTGAGTCGGGCTCGACTTGGCTCACAACAGCACCCGAAGCGCTCTTCACGTTGAAGAATTTCGCTTGGTCAGGTGTCACATCGGCAATGCCAATTCCAATGTAGCCGTGATCCACCTTGCCATACTTGATCAGCGAGTCAACGGTGGGACGGACAATTTGGGTGGGAATGGCAAAGCCCATGCCTGAGAAACTGCCAGTCTGGGAGATCAGGAAAGTATTGATTCCGACTACTTCGCCGTGCGCATTCACGAGCGGACCGCCGGAATTTCCGGGATTGATGGCCGCATCAGTTTGAATGAACTCGCCAGGCGAGCGGCGGTCTTGTGCATAGGGATTCGGGCGATTCAGTGCGCTAACAATTCCCTGTGTCACCGTAAACCGGAAACCAAGCGGATTGCCAAATGCCAGTACTACCTGTCCCGGATGGAGCGTCGTCGAATCTCCCCAGGGAATGCTCGGGAGGTTGGTCGCATCCACTTTAATGACCGCAAGGTCAGTCAGCTTGTCCCGGCCAACGACTTTCGCCGGAAGGATCCTTCGGTCATTCGTCGTTACGCGAATATCCACCGCGCCTTCGACCACGTGATTGTTGGTGACGATGTACCCGTCAGGTGAAATTACCGTACCAGTACCGAGCCCGTGCTCGATCTGTGGTTGCTGGGGCTGCATCTGGAAGCGTCTGCCGAATGGACCAAAGAACGGACCGAAGAATTGCTGGAGTCCGTTCGAGTCATCGTCATTATTTCCATTGTCCTGATTTCCGTTGTCCTGGTCCTCGGCATCGCCACGGTCAGCGGAGGTCTTTGATGTAACCGTCACGTTCACGATCGCCGGAGTCACACGCGAAGCCACAGCTTCCATCGCGTGATCAAGCGCCACCAAAGCGCTCACGCTGTTGTCATCGAGTGGTGCGGCTGCTGGCGCTGGCGTCGGGGCCGCTGCTCTCGCCGGCTTGGCAAATTCATAAGTCACCAGCGACACCGTCGCCGCAATTGCCACCACAGGCACCAGCAAGCGACGAGTTACCTTCTTCCTTAGTTCAACGAACCAACTCATATCATCTTCTCCTTTACAACTAATTATTTAGTTAGTACTCACAAATTTTTTTTAAATCGAACTCATCACGATCTCCTGGACCGTTTGCTGCTCGCCATTTGGTCCGATGCAACGCCATACCGAGAACATCCAAACAGCGCCGGAATCATCAATTCCAGTGGAGTGAAATAGCAGTTGCATTCGCTTGGGTTGCGTTCGATCAGGTGCTTTTGTCAGCACCATCTTCGCAGCTGAGTCCCGTTTGGGCTCCCTCGTTTTAGCCGGAATAACGCTTGGACGATTCATGGGCCGCAACTGCTCAGACGCCAGTTCCTCGGAGACGCGAGTGTGTACGCTTTTCTTCGCCTCCCTTTTCTCCCCTGTGTGTTTCGCGATAATGCGGTCGCTGTGCAGTTGCGAAGGGTGCACGGGTTCAGTCCACCTGGCGGGAATGACTACTGCGGAATCGGACTCAAGGCTGGCCGTGTCTTGTGATATCAGTACGGGCTGCTTGCCTTGGAAGGAAATCAACTCCGGGGCATATGGCATTGCCGTGACAGTCACAACGGCCATGCTGCCAATCATTGCGAGTGCCGGACGCCAACTTCGAGTACTGCGCGGCCTAGGGGCCAGGATTCGCGAAATGCGAAACGAGACCTCACGCACGCGCCCTAACGCATTCTGCGCTACGGCGAAAACCCGTCCCATTCGCATCCTTCCAGCAATGACTTTTTCAGCGACCGACACCAGCGACGCGGCGTAGGTGTGGGCGTTCCCGCTCTTCTCCAGTACGAGATCATCACAGGCGATCTCGCGTTCCAGCGCCAGCCGGCTGTCAATCCACCAGACCGCGGGATGGAAAAAGAAAACAGCTTTCAGAACTTTCTGCACCAGATTTGTCCAATCGTCCCAACGGCGAAGATGCGCGAGTTCGTGAAGAACGATCGCTTTGATCTCATCATTCGAAAGCTCGTTCAGCACCCAGGAAGGAAGTACGACTGCGCAATTCAAAAAGCCAAGCGCGGTGGGAACTCGGAGGCTGTCTGAAATCAAGAAGCTCACCTTTCGACTACGCGGAGAGCTCTCATAGATCTCTGTGACGGCGGGATACCGGGACAGTTCAAGCGGCCGGCTCGTACGCCGCAAGCGGTACACATGCCACAGAGAAAGACCGAGACGGAGCAACATCACACCGGAAATCGCGGCCCATGCCAGAAAGAGGTACCACGCCCACGCACTCGAGAGCGACAATTCCGGCAAGCTGGCGTTGCCATTAAACGCCCCGGAACTGCCAATTTTCAGAAACGGAAGGCAGGCGATAACCAGTAAAGTTGAGAACCAGACGGCAAACCGCGTCGTAGAACTCCTCACGCCGACGCAGCGAAGCGCCCCCCAACTGAGCCCTGCAAGCGCCAATCCTTCTAAAACAGTATTGAGCGCACGGCCGGCTGCTATTTCGGAGACAACTTGAAGATCGAACACAATCATTTCTGCACGTCCCTGGCCGCAGCCCTTCCCGAATGTGCGTTCAATAGTTCGCGGAGCCGTTTGAGTTCCCGGTCATCAATCTCTTTGTCACCCAGAATGTTCAGCAGCAGAGCCTCGTGCGAATTCTGAAAAAAGCGGCCCACCAGGTGGCGTATCTCCGAACGGCTGGCTTCTTCTCGATTGATCAAAGGCTGGTACACGTGCGCTCGGCCGTCCTTTAGATGACCCACGTAGCCCTTTTTTTCGAGGATTCGTATGGTTGTAAGGACAGAGTTATAGGCGAGCGGCGGCCTTTCCGGCAGCCAGTCAAGCACCTGCTGAACCGTGCCCGGACCTTTTAGCCACAGAGCATTCATGATTCGCAACTCAGCTTCGGTCAACGTTGGAGACTGTTTCCGGGGCACTGCTTCCCTTCTTAGACTTGGACTCGAACGGCCTAAAATGTCAACTAATTTATTAGTTGCTTTGCCGAATGCGAATGGTTGCCCTCGCCTGAAGGGCGAGTAAGACCCGGCATCCTCAATTTCCGGATTGATCTTCTGGAGCGGTGAACTGATAACTCACGAACGCAACTGACTTGCTATCCGGCGACCACGAGGGCACATTGATAGTTCCCTGACCGCCAAACAGCCTGGCAAGTACCGTGATTCTCTTGTCATCCAGGCTATTGCTGTCGAGCGGCATAAGCCGCAACATTACGTCTTTATTCTCAGGATGACCGGTCACGTCTTTTTCATAGGTCAAAAACACCATCCATTTTCCGTCCGGCGAAATGTGCGGAAACCAGTTGTTGTAGTCGTCGGAGAAGACCTGCTCCTGGCCACTGCCGTCTGGATGCATCCGCCAGATTTGCATGTGCCCTGTGCGTTCAGAGTTGAAATATATGTATTGTCCGTCGGGGGAATATTCCGGGCCATCGTCCAGACCTTTGGCGGTAGTCAGGCGGGTTTCTTCTCCTCCCGTCGCCGGAACCGTGTAAATATCGAAGTCGCCATTACGCTGGCCGACGAATGCCAGAATCTTTCCATCAGGAGACCATCCGTGCCAATAGGATGGCCCAGTCGGTGTAATACGGCGCGGCGTTCCTCCGGAAATGGGCACAATGTAGACAAGTGAATCGTGGGCAACCGCTCCCCTCAAAGATTTAGTCACCTGAGAATTGTCGCTGAGTGCGATTTGGGTTGAATCGGGCGAAATTCCGTGATCGTTATTGCAACGATTCGCAAATCCCGTATCAAGCACCGTAGGCGTTCCGCCATTCACGGGCAACTTTTCCAACTGCCCGTTGCGGTTGAAAAGAATATAAGAACCATCGTGCGACCAGTTTGGCGCTTCAAAGCGTCCCTTGGCGACGTACACAACTTGTCGCTCGCCGGAACCGATTGGCACTGTCTCAAGAGTGCTGTACAAAACGGGCTGCCCTGGCGAAGGCGGCAAATTCTTAAGCTCCACATTCGAGAACGTCGCCTCCTCAATGGCATTGTTGTCATGCGCGCAAACGCCGATGCCGACATAGAAGTCGCCTTCGAGCGTTACGCGAATGGATTCTCCGTCGTAGTTCGGTTTGTATCCAGGCCCGGGCGGCCCGGCAGACATATAGATGTAGTCACCACGCCGCGTCAGGCGCAGGAGCGCCTGAGCAAGGTTGATCTCGCTTCCCGTAGTTCCCATGCCGATCAGAGCCGGTTTCGGGGATATGACCTCGCGAGTTATGCCGCCCTTCTCGTCTCGATGTTGAAGTGCGAGTAACCCATTTCCATGGAGCGCAATATCCACGTAAACCGAATCGGCATCGAGCGATTGCCGGAAAATCAGGACGGCTTTTTTGTGCTCGTTGCCATTGGCGTTTAAGAACCTGACAAGTGCAGTAAGCTCAACATCTCCCGACATCTTCTTCCAGGCGAGTTGGAACGCATCCTCTGTGCTCCACATATTCGTGCCGCTGCCACGCAGCGTGTAGGTTTCGGTCTTCGCATCGTAAGTGGCCGATCCGGCGTGGAGCACCGAGCCAACATCCACGTGATCGCTAAAGATTCCTACTGCCTGCTGCGCATTGCAAACGTTGGCCAATGAAATTGCCAGGAAGACGACATAGGCGGACCTCCACATCGGAATCCTCCTTCAAAGTAGGAAACCAAAGTTAGAGATTGGGATTTGTATTGTCAAACTGCGACGAGCGCGTTTCAGGTGGTCCCGATGAGCTGATGGTCAGATCACCCGGTGTAACTCGGTGTAAACTGACTTGGCCCGCAACGTCAGGCCCCGTAGCTCAACTGGACAGAGCATCGGTCTTCGGAACCGAGGGTTGGGGGTTCGAGTCCCTCCGGGGTCGCCATGTTCTGCTTTTTGACCACACCCTCAGTCAACCGCAAAGATCGCCGGCTTAGGAATCAATCCGCCACTATGCTTCCGGTCGTAGGCTCTCAGGTACTTGCGTAACCATCCTTTCGTCGTTCTCAATTGACCCCTGCGCGGAGCGATTCTTAAATTCCTAACAGGGGGATTTGTATGAAGGACATCCACGAGGTTCTGCGCCGCAAACAGGCCAAATATGCCCAATTGGGAAAGCAAATCGAAATGCTACAGCAGGTCGCTGATAAGCTGCGCGAGGTTGCTCCATTGCTGGCGGAGAACGACGATGACGAGTCCTCCATTTTGAGCGAAGTTGATGAGCCTTCAACTCCCGCTCCCGCACCTGTATCCGCGCCCAAAGCGGCTGCGACAGCGGCCAATTCGACCCAGCCTTCACCAGTGAAACCGGCAACCCGTACTGTTTCACCAAGGTGGCCGTAAGCCTGGCCGCCATCGTCCATGTCATTTCGCGCGCTATTAGTGACAAAAGATGACGCGGTCGAGAACACGCTGAAACCGGTCCTATCAAAACTTGGTCTCTCACTACATCGCCCCTGCTACCCCGACGCGCTATGCCTTGTAACAGAACAAAAATTCCATACCGTTTTGGTCGACTTTGATGATCCACACAGCGCTGGCTTGATTCTGGAGAACCTTTCCAACAGACGTTTCGAACATCATACGGTCACGGTCGGTTTGTTGGCGGACCGTGGAAAGGTACGGCAGGCGTTCGGCCAGGGCGCACAGTTCGTGCTGTACAAACCGGTGAGCGGAATAGAGGCCGCGACTACTCTTCGAGCGGCGGTGAGCCTAATTAAGAACGAACGGCGGACCAAATTCCGTGTGCCGGTACAGACTCCAGTAAAGCTCGCCAGCAAGCACCCGGGCGAAATCGACGGAATCCTTCTTGACTTGAGTGAGAAAGGAATGGATCTGATGGCGGCTCGGCCTCTTTACTGCTCGGCGCTATTTACGTTGAATTTCGGGTTGCCAGGAACAGCCATTGATCTGAAATTGCAAGGGGAGGTCGTGTGGGCGAATCCGAATGGTGAGTCAGGAATCCGCTTCGTAGACGTTAAAGCTGAAACACGCCAAGAGCTCACGACCTGGCTACTCCATCATGCAAAACCGGTGGCGCCGCCCGAACCATTGCCACAATCCGACTGCAAGCTGACCGATATCAGTCTGGGGGCTTGCTACATGGAAACGCCCTCTCCATTTCCTGAAGGTACATGCCTGCTATTGAAATTTCGCGCCGGACGAGTACAGCTGCAGGCGTCAGGAGCGGTTCGCGTAATGCATCCGGGTCACGGCATGGGCATCGAATTTGCCGGAGCCACCGAGCAGCGGAACGAGATAGAGACATTCATCGAATCACTCGGCCATCAGTCCACTACCGAGTCTAAGCTGCTGGTAGCGCCGTGCTCCATAGCCTTTGCCGAGCAACAAAACATGCATGGTGCTCGCGACTTTGAAGATCCTTTGCTTGATCTACTGCGAAATCACAAATCGTTGAGCCAGGAAAATTTTCTACAAGCGCTCAAAAATCAACGCAAACGCGCGGCGCAGGCCTGATTTTTTGGCACCTTACGGTTTTTATTGTCGCGAAGAATTCACTAATACTTTCGAAGGACACCGATTACCCGCCCTTGAATCTGCACATTCGCCGCGGCCACGATGATCGGCTTCATCTTCACATTTGAAGGCTGCAGGCGGATCTTGTCGCCTTCGCGATATAAGCGTTTGAGCGTGGCCTCCGTACCTTCGACCAGTGCAACCACGATGTCTCCGTTATGCGCGATCTTGGTTTTTTCGACGAGTACGTAGTCACCGTCGAGAATGGCTTCGTCCTGCATGGAATCGCCACGGACTTCAAGCACGAAGGCTTCTTTGGAGCGAACAAAATCGGCGAGAGAAATCGTCTCGGGTCTCTCGATGGCCTCGATCGGCTGACCGGCCGCAATTCTTCCGACGAGTGGCAGTACGGTCCCAGTGCTTACCGCCATTGCCTGCTTCATTCTGCCTTTTGGGGGAAGCAGATCGATCGAGCGGCTGCGGTTATAGTCACGGCTGAGCAGACCCTTATTCTCGAGATTGGTGATATGTTTGTGGACCGTGGCAAGGGAACTGAGACCTAAGCCTTCGCCAATCTCCTGATAGGAAGGCGTGTAGTTGTTGCGCTGCACAAAATCCGCGATGAAGTCATACACCTGCCGCTGACGTTTGGTGATAGCCATGGCAGCATTGTAGGCGAATATAAGGCGAAGTCAAGAAAAACCAGCCTACAGTATTCAGCAGTCAACCATCAACTCCCCGCAAGAGGAATATTCTCAATGCCAATTCCTAGACCACCATTTAAGTGCACTGGACCGATAGACGGGTGAATCCAATCATGCATGGAAGGGATCAAACAGGTGGTGTTGATTTAAGCTAGTGGTGAACTACTGAGAACTTCCTATGACTGACAAAATCATTGAGAAAATCGATAAACCCGAATCTGAATGGCAAAAAGAACTAACTCCCGAGCAGTACTATGTCACACGCAAGGCAGGCACTGAGCCGGCTTTCACGGGAAAGTATTACAAGACCAAAGATCCGGGTACGTACACGTGCGTATGCTGCGGACAACCTTTGTTCAGCTCGGAAACGAAATATGAGTCCGGCACCGGCTGGCCGAGTTTTTATAAGCCGCTTTCTGAAGCTGCTGTTGAGGAGCATACAGATGCCGCGCACGGAATGCGGCGCACAGAGGTCCGCTGCTCAAAGTGCGAAGCGCATTTGGGACATGTTTTCACTGACGGACCGCGACCGACGGGTTTGCGCTACTGCATGAATTCCGCCGCGCTTGATCTCAAGCCGGAAGAGAACAAGTAATCAGAACGTGTCACCCGCCGTGGGGCAGAGAGCGCCGAGAAACCTGAACGAGATTCTCTCAGCGGACTTTGCGCTCTTTCTCTGCGTTCTTTGCGTTTAAATGCTTTTGTCCTTTCGCCTGGCGGAAACAGCCCGCGTGGTGAATTTGCGCCATTCTCGCCTGCTGGGTTAACGTAGCAATCGCACGCCATGGCTGCGGAATCCTCTATTCTCACTACCAAGATTGACCCTACCTCAGCGCGTTTTGAAGCGAACATGCGCTACATGGCCGACCTCGTGTCGTCATTCCGCAACGAAGAAGAACAGATCCGTGAAGGCGGCGGTCAGAAGTCAATTGACAGCCAACACTCCAAAGGACGCTTTACCGCTCGTGAACGCATCGAGCGCCTGGTCGATCCCGGCAGCTTCTTTGAGCTCGGGCTTTTCGCTGCTTACCGCATGTATGAAGAATGGGGTGGGGCGCCTTCGGCAGGCGTCATTACGGGACTGGCGCGGATCGAGACTCGTATGGTGATGATCATTGCAAATGACGCCACCGTGAAGGCCGGCGCATTTTTCCCGATGACCTCAAAGAAGGTCATCCGTGCCCAGAACATTGCTATCGAAAACCACATTCCCGTTATTTACCTGGTCGATTCCGCGGGAATTTTTCTTCCGCTCCAGGAAGACGTTTTTCCCGACACGGACGATTTCGGCCGCGTGTTTCGAAACAACGCAGTCATGTCTGCGATGGGCATTCCGCAAATTGCCGCCATAATGGGAATGTGCGTGGCTGGGGGCGGGTATCTTCCCGTGATGTGCGACCACGTGCTGATGACTGACGGAAGCGGTCTTTTTCTCGCTGGTCCAGCCCTCGTGCAAGCGGCGATCGGTCAAAAAGTCTCTGCCGAAGAACTCGGCGGCGCTGCAATGCATTCTTCGATCAGCGGAACGGTCGATTTTCACGAGCCGAACGATGAAGCCTGCTTAACGCGCATTCGCTCCATCATTGAAAAATGGGGATACCGCCGGCAGTCTCCCTGGGAAAGAAAAAAGCCTGTTCCTCCTGCACTCGCGGCCGAGGAGATTTACGGAATCTACGACTCATCTCCCGCCCGTCCCTACGACGTTCGCGAAATTATTGCCCGCATCACAGACGCAAGTAAGTTCGACGAATACAAGGCCGAATACGGCAAGACATTGGTTTGCGGATACGCGCGCATTGGCGGATTCTCGGTTGGAATTGTTGCCAATCAAAAGCTACACGCACAGGCCACAGACCGCGAAGGTCACAAACGCGTCGAGTTCGGCGGCGTGATTTACACCGAATCTGCCGAGAAGGCCGCCCGCTTCATTATGGACTGCAACCAGAATTTAATTCCGCTCGTGTTCTTGCATGACGTAAACGGCTTCATGGTCGGCCGCGACGCTGAATGGAGCGGAATCATTAAAGCCGGTGCGAAGATGGTGAATGCTGTTTCGAATTCTGTTGTCCCGAAAATAGCAGTCATACTCGGTGGTTCTTTCGGCGCCGGGCACTACGCCATGTGCGGCAAAGCGTACGATCCGCGATTCCTATTCGCCTGGCCTACCGCGAAATACGCGGTCATGAGCGGAGATTCAGCTGCCGCCACACTCGTTGAAATTAAGATTCGACAACTGGAGCGCGGAGGCAAGAAACTGAGCGAAGATGAAAGAAAAGAGCTCTACGAATCTGTCAAACGCACCTACGACGAGCAGATGGACCCACGATACGGCGCCGCACGGTTGTGGATTGATAAAATAATCGATCCACTTGATACGCGCGACGCCATCACGAGCGCCCTCGAAGCGGCCGCGCTGAACCCGGATGTGGCGGAGTTTAAAGTGGGAGTCTTACAGACGTAAACTCTGGTGAATCGACTCATTGAGTGATTAAGTCATTAAGTCATTAAATCGATGAAGAACGGCCAAATTGTAGTTCAATGATTCGATGAGTGAATGATTCACTCTTGTAGAGTTCCTCCCGTAACTTTCTACACACATTCCAGCATTGTCACGTCTGCCGCGCTGTGCTAGGGTAAGTAGCAATTCACGCCTTCTCAGCTTCCACTACCGCGCCGTTTCGTGGAGCCCGCAACAGGGGCGTTTCGCAGGTGTGCCATGAAGGATGCCATTTCGACCGTACCAGCTGAACGTCAAACTGAAAAAGAGGGTTTTGCCAATCGTAAACTGATTCGGCCTCTTTTAAACCACAACAACCACTCTGGCCAAACCTCGGCGGATCGCCGGGAGCGCCCCGAGCGCCCGCCGGACCGCTTAAATGGCGCTCGCAAGACGGCTCCTCCCGAGCAGACCAATGCTGAGAACTTTTATTTTCAAAAGCAGATGCAGTCAAAGACGCCAATGGTCATCGTGTTGACTGACGGCGAAGAGGTTCACGGCTGGATTGAATGGTATGACAGGGCCTGCATTAAGGTGAACCGCACCGGAGCGCCGAACGTGATGATTTATAAGCCTTCGATCAAGTACATCTATAAAGAAGGTGAAAACAGGAAATAGGTTTCAGGATTCTGCTTCGAGCTCCCCTTCAACATTGCGCAAGTTCCACGTTCACTCAGGCTGACTGGTAATGGCTAGAGTTTCGGTAGAACGATTCCTTTCTGCGCCTGATATTTCCCTTTCCGATCCGCGTAGCTCGTCTCGCAGACTTCATCGGATTGAAAGAAAATAATTTGGCACAAGCCTTCGTTTGCATAGACGCGCGCTGGCAGCGGTGTGGTGTTAGAAATTTCGAGGGTGACAAAGCCCTCCCACTCCGGCTCAAACGGCGTAACGTTGACGATGATTCCGC
Source organism: Terriglobales bacterium (assembly GCA_036557105.1). Classification (GTDB taxonomy): domain Bacteria; phylum Acidobacteriota; class Terriglobia; order Terriglobales; family Acidobacteriaceae; genus Gp1-AA145. Next base: position 3,778 of record DATBIE010000111.1, on the reverse strand, counting down.
AGCGGGCGTACGTCGATTTTCCGACACAAATGGTTAGCACACTGCGCGGAATCTTGAAATATTCCACCGAGCGGGCTAGTGCAAAAGAATTCGGCGGAATGAGAATAGAGTCGGCGCGGATGGTCACGAATGATTTCTCGTCGAATCCTTTGGGATCAATGATGGCGGAATTGACATTGGTGAAAACTTTGAACTCGTCGGCTACGCGCAGGTCGTAGCCATAGGAAGAAAGCCCATATGAAACCACGCCTTCGCGTACCTGCTTCTCAGAAAAAGGATTGATCATCCCGTGCTCGAGGGCCATTTTTCGGATCCAGCGATCGCTCTTTAACATGAAGCTCCTTAGACTTACATCAGCAATGAGCTGTGAGTGGCGAGTCGCGAGCTTGTGGTCGCTGGTGGCTCACAACTCATTGCTCGTTGCTGAATCTTGCATCTTACGGGACAACGCCTGCAATTGACAATCTTCACTATCTCTCTTAGCATCAGGCACTTGAGGCACTCTCAAGACTCCTACGCGATGAGGCAAACGTGATCAAGCTCGATATCATTAATGAAGTGGTCAATCGCACTGGCATCACCAAAACCAAAGCTGAAATGGCGGTTGAAACTGTTTTTGAAAGTATGAAACGCTCGCTCGCTAACGGAGACCGCATCGAGCTGCGGGGGTTTGGGGTATTCAATGTACGCCCGCGGAAGACTGGCATCGGTCGCAACCCTCGCACGGGGGCGGAAGTCTCAATTCCTCCCGGCAAAGCTGTGCGATTTAAACCCGGCAAGGAATTGCAGACGATAGAATAGTCATGGGATCCCCGGCCTAGTGTTTCGGGGTGGATACGACCGTCCGGCGCACGAGACTGCGTTCTCCCTCCTTTGAAGGAAGATGTCAACTCAGAATTCCCCGGAAGTTTACGTCCCCAGCGAAATCTACGCCCCGGATGGCGCAGAGGTTGTTTTAGCTCGTGCGCCGAAGCAGCGATATTGGCTGCACACAGTGCTGCTGCTGGTAACGTTTTTCACGACGCTGGTTGTCGGCGCTCATCTGCAATGGAATTATCTACACGGACGTTCGCCCTTCAGCGTCGAGGGCGATATTTTCCCTGTGATATGGGCGTTGCAGGACGGCCATCTGCTGCTTGGCCTACCGTTCTCGTTGTCCTTGATGCTCATTTTGCTGGCGCACGAAATGGGACATTATCTGTTCTGCGTGCGTTACGGCGTTTCAGCAACGCTTCCTTTCTTTATTCCCTTCCCTACACTGATCGGGACGCTTGGCGCATTTATCAGAATTAAATCTCCACTGCGTTCACGCTCTGTTCTTTTTGACATTGGTATCGCGGGCCCAATTGCTGGATTCATTGTTGCATTGTTCGTTCTCATCTTTTCTCTAGGATTGTCACGAGTGGCGCCACCGGGGGCAGGACCACCAGATATCCAACTCGGATACCCCCTCATCTTCAATCTCGTTCGTGAACTCCTCGTTGGAACTGGCTTCGCGCAAGGGATCGCGCATGTGCCATTCGCCTCTCTCGATGTTCATCCGGTTGCGATCGCCGCCTGGGTGGGAATGTTCGCGACGGCGCTCAATCTACTCCCTGGAGGACAACTAGACGGCGGGCACATCGTTTTCGCAGTCTCGCCCCGTGCGCACAAGACCATTTCGCGATTGACGATTCTCGTACTCATCCCACTGGCTGTCTATTTCTGGACAGGATGGTTAGTCTGGGCCGTGCTGTTGCGACTGAGCGGAATGCGGCATCCGTCGGTTCCCAAATGGCCGGGTATTTCAAGAGGTCGTCTGTGGCTCGCGGCCATTGCGCTCCTCATGCTCGTGCTCACATTTTCATACATTCCAATCTCGCTGCAGAACCAACCACAATCGCTCCTTCAGTACGGGCAGAATATCGCCGAGTTCATTCGCAGCTGGCACATTGCGCACTGAGTGCGTAAACTCTGATCTGCGATCCCACGCTGCACCGGCAAGTCTTTCGTGCATATCTATTCCTCCGCAGTCTGAGCAGTCATTTCCTGTACGGGTTCTCCGCCGACCATGCCCTGCGCCACAATCAGCCGACGCGCTTCCCCACGCATTTGAGGGAGGCGCATGCCGAAGATCACCGCACCACCCACGCCCGCGACTGCACCCATGGTGACGGCCAAAGGCGCGCCCAAGTGGTCTGCGATCACGCCCGCGATCAGTGCGCCGAACGGGCCCATGCCCATAAACATCATCGAATACACAGACATCACCCGCCCGCGCAGTCTGTCCGGCACCATGGCCTGAATCAGTGTGTTCGACGATGACATCTGCAGCATCATGCAGAAGCCGACCGGGACCAGCAGCGCAGTCGAAAGCCAAAATGTTTTTGAGAACGCAAAACCGATCAGGAAAAGCGAAAATCCGCCGCAGGAGAACATCACCCATCGTCCCAGTCCGTAGACACCAGTGCGCGTTGCCAGCGTGAGCGCTCCGAGCAGCGCTCCGACTCCCGTCGCACCCATCAGGATTCCCAGCCCACGTGCTCCGCCATGAAGGATGCGATCCGCAAAAACAGGCATGAGCACGGTGTATGGCATCGCCACCAGACTCACAAGCCCCAGCAACAGGAGAAGTGCGCGGATCGGAGCAGTTTCCCGCACGAAACGAAATCCCTCGATGACGTGCTCGATCGGCGATCCGGTTGGGCGTTGCTCGCGAGGAGCGACGTGCATCATCAATAGACCAATGATGACTGCGATATAGCTCACAGCATCAGAGAAAAAACACCATCCCTCCCCAATCTTTGCGACCACGATGCCCGCAATGGCCGGCCCTACAATGCGCGCGCCGTTGAACATCGAAGAATTGAGCGCGATCGCGTTCATCAAATCTTCCTTGCCGACCATTTCTACGAGGAAGGCCTGCCGACCAGGAATATCGAACGCGTTGACGATGCCGCGCAATACTGCCAAGACAAAAATTTCAAACACCGTTATTCGATTTGTCAGGGTAAGAGCGGCGAAGACGAAGGCAAGTATCATTGACGTCGTCTGTGTGCCAATGACTACCCGGTGACGGTTATAGCGATCCGCGGCGATCCCACCCAATGGCGAAGTCAAGAAAACGGGAATCTGGCCCGCGAAGGCCACCGATCCCAGCAGAAGTGAGGATCCGGTAAGCCGATAGACCAGCCAGGCTTGTGCAACATTTTGCATCCAGGTGCCAATTAGAGATATGAGCTGCCCACTGAAGAAAAGCTGGAAATTGCGATGTTTGAGGGCGCGCAGCGTGACGGGGAGCGAGAGTTTAGTCTTTCCTGGCGGCTTCAAATCAGATTGTGAAGTATTGGTGCCTGGCACAGAGGTCAAGAGAAATGATGCGATTTGTCGCCTCTCCGATGCAAATCGAAGATTCAGCGTCGAGCGACTTTCGCTTTTCCACTTCCCCGAACGCTCTGGTTGCGCTACAGTGTTTGGCGATGACGAGCGCTGACCAGAACCGACTCGAGCGCCGCTGCGGTCAGCGTTTTCCCTACCAAGTTCCGGTTCTATTACGAGTGCCGAATGAATCGCGGAGCGGTTCGGGTTTCACTCAGGATCTCAGTTCCCGCGGCGCGATGATCTGGACCGACCTGCAACTTGCTGAAGGTGAATGGATTGATATGACCCTGGTGATGCCTTCAGAAATCACCCTTGCCGAGGACATGAACGTCTGCTGCCGCGCGCGAATTGTCCGGCGTGAGCAAGCCGAATGCGGAAAACCGGCAGTAGCGGTCCACATCGAGCATTACGAATTCCT
>DATBIE010000110.1:0-46572 GCA_036557105.1 Terriglobales bacterium | reverse complement strand
GAGGCTGGAACTGCACAAATGCTTCAACCAGGCGTACGAGAGGACCAAGTTGCCCGAGATTCCCGATTATCAGCGCGTCAATGATTTCTTGGTACGGGCGCGAAGGAGCATGGTGCGATGACATTCTCAGTGCCAGTTCCGGTAAGCCGCGCTGTCTCCAATCACCCCTATCCTCTGATATTCGCAACAGTCAGTGGCGCGCACCTTTACGGCTTCGCTTCGCCAGATTCTGATTGGGATCTGCGTGGCGTCCATCTCTTGCCGGCAGACGAGGTACTCGGGCTGTTTGATCCTCAGGAAACAATTGAGCAGGAACAAAAAGAAGGTGGAACCGAGCTCGATCTGGTGACGCACGACGCCCGCAAATTCTTCGGTCTACTTCTCAAGCGCAACGGTTACGTGCTGGAACAACTGTACTCGCCTCTGGTTGTCCACACTTCGCCGGAGCACCAGGAATTGAAGGAAATCGCGAAGGGCTGCATCACTCGCTACCATTCTCATCATTATTTAGGATTTGCGGCCACCCAATGGGAACTGTTTGAGAAAGAGCAACCCCGACGGATCAAGCCTCTGCTGTACACCTATCGTGTGCTGCTTACCGGTCTTCATTTGGTGCAGACGGGGGAAGTGCAAGCGAATCTCGTCCGTCTCAATGAGGAATATCGCTTGACCGGCATCTCGGAGTTAATTGCTCGCAAGAGCTCTGGCAAAGAACAGTCAACCTTGGCGGATGCCGATGTTGACGCACACCGTAGCGAGTATGAGCGGCTGCGCTGTGAATTGGAAGCTGCGTCTGAGCGATCTCATCTGCCTGAGGCCCCGAGCGCAAGGACGGCGCTGTCCGACCTTCTGGTCCGGCTTCGCCGCACTACCTACGATCATGCAGTTCGGAGGCAGCACTCTTGAAGATCACTATCCCCGAACTTTCGCTGGTAGTGCTGATTGGACCCTCCGGGTGCGGGAAGTCGAGCTTCGCTCGCGCTCACTTCAAGCCTACAGAAGTCCTCTCTTCCGATTTCTGTCGCGGACTTGTGTCGGATGACGAGAATGCTCAGGCAGCAACAAACGATGCATTCGACGTGCTGCATTACATTGCGCGGAAGAGGCTCGCTGGTGGTCGACTTGCCGTAGTCGACGCGACCAACGTGCAGTCGGAATCACGCAAACCGCTGGTCGAGTTGGCCCGCGAGTTTCACGTTCTGCCTGTCGCAATCGTGCTGAATATTCCCGAAAAGATCTGTCACGAGCGCAACCAGAACCGTCCCGACCGGCAATTCGGTCTACATGTTGTGCGAAACCAATCTCAGCAACTTCGCCGTTCAATTCGAGGATTAGAGCGGGAAGGGTTCCGTCACGTCTTCGTTCTGTCCTCCCCGGAGGAAGTTTCCGCTGTCGAGATTATGCGGCAGCCGCTCTGGAACAACCTGAAGCACGAGCATGGCCCCTTCGACATCATCGGGGATGTTCATGGATGTTATGAGGAGCTTACAGCCCTGCTTGCCCAACTCGGCTATGGCATTCAAGACGAGCCCAATGGCCCCAAGACAATCCCGCCTGATGGCAGGAGGGCTGTCTTCGTTGGCGATCTTGTAGACCGCGGGCCGAGGATTCCAGAAGTGTTGCGGCTCGTCATGAGAATGGTTGATGAAGGAACAGCATTTTGTGTTCCCGGCAACCATGACATGAAGCTGATGCGGAAGCTGAAAGGGCGCGACGTGCAGCTGACGCACGGACTTGCAGACTCGATTGCGCAACTCGACGGAGAGAGTCCGGAGTTTAAGAAACAGGTCGTCACGTTCCTGGACGATCTTGTAAGTCATTATGTGTTCGATGATGGAAAGCTCGTTGTCGCCCATGCCGGAATGAAAGAGGAGATGCAGGGACGCGGTTCAGGCAAAGTGCGCGACTTTGCGCTGTATGGTGAAACCACGGGAGAGACGGACGAATATGGACTACCCGTGCGCTACAACTGGGCAGCGGAATACCGCGGCAAAGCAATGGTCGTTTACGGTCACACGCCTGTGGCAGAACCGGAATGGCTCAACCGAACAATCAACATCGACACAGGATGCGTCTTCGGCGGCAAGCTGACCGCGTTGCGGTATCCAGAGCGCGAACTGATTTCGGTTCCGGCGCTGAGGACGTATTACGAATCCGCAAAGCCATTCTTAGTGCCCACCGAGGCCGCACCGGCCGCCCTCAGTGCGCAGCAGCAGCAGGACGATTTGCTCGACATAGAAGACGTTCTCGGCAAACGGCTGATTCAAACCCGGCTTCACCGGAACATTACCATTCGTGAGGAGAATGCTACGACCGCTCTCGAAGTAATGAGCCGTTTTGCGGCAAATCCGAAGTGGCTGATCTATCTTCCGCCGACAATGTCGCCCTGTGCGACCAGCAAGCGTGACGACTTGCTTGAGCATCCCGAAGAAGCGTTTGCTTACTACTTCCACGAAGGAGTACACAAAGTCGTCTGCGAACAAAAACACATGGGATCGAGGGCAGTAGTAGTCGTGTGCCGCGATACCGATACGGCACGAAAGCGCTTCGGAATCCTAGAGCAAGAGATAGGCGTTTGTTACACGCGGACGGGGCGCCGATTCTTCAATGATTCTTCGTTGGAGTGCCAATTTCTTGAACGGGTGCGAAACGCCGTAGAACGAGCCGGGATCTGGGAATCTCTCAAGACAGACTGGGTGTGTCTCGATTGCGAACTCATGCCGTGGTCCGCCAAAGCGCAAGAGCTGTTGCGCCAGCAGTACGCGCCAACGGGCGCTGCCGCACGAGCGGCACTGCCAGCCGCGATCGGGGCATTGAGCCAGGCGCAACAAATCCCAGAAGCGGCTTCGCTGCTCGGAAGCTACAAACAGCGAGCTGAAGCAGCTGAGCGATACGTCGAAGCCTACCGGCAATACTGCTGGACGGTGAACTCGCTCGCTGATCTTAAGCTCGCGCCGTTCCATCTTCTCGCCAGTGAGGGCGCGGTGCATGCATCGAAAGACCACATCTGGCACATGGAAATGTTGGCAGGAATCTGTCAAGCGGACCCGGAACTATTGTTGGCGACGCCGTTCCAGGTGGTCGATCTGACTAACACTGACGACCAAGCCAAAGGTATTCAGTGGTGGGAAGAACTGACGGCAGGTGGCGGCGAGGGCATGGTGGTGAAGCCTTTGGAGTTCATCGCAAAGGGCGGGAAGGGTTTGGCACAACCAGCTGTGAAAGTCCGCGGGTGTGAGTATCTGCGAATAATCTACGGCCCTGAATACACGCTGCCGCCGAATCTGAGCAGGCTGAAGAGCCGAGGCTTGGGTGCGAAACGATCTCTAGCTCTTCGCGAATTCGCACTCGGAATAGAAGCGTTGCAGCGTTTCGCCCACAAGGAACCGCTTCGTCGCGTTCACGAGTGTGTGTTTGGAGTCCTCGCCCTAGAAAGCGAACCTGTCGATCCGAGACTCTAGTTTGCTGGGAAATGGCGAGAGCCACCGCTCTGCGCAGGTCAACTTCTGCTACCCGGACCATATCTTTACTCGAAAGCTGGAGGACAGTAGCGAGGACCTCATGCACTACCTATTTCTCGACGAATCATATCCTCGGGAGAAGGAGCGAAAGACAATCATCATGGCCGCCTGGCTCGTCGGGCAGCGACCTTCAATCGGTTCTTTTCAACGTCACCTGACATGCATATGACGCCGGTACTGGAGAGAATCAATTCGATATTTGAATTGCTTGATGCCTGGGCGATTGTGGCGTGGGCAGACCTTGACGAGACCCTCTTCAGAACTGGAGAAACCGACGGCACAGACGACATTCGGTCGATGGCGAGAACTGACAATATTTGGTCTCAGTGCTTCATTTTCGTTGTCGGCAATCTGATCGCGAAGATGGTCTATGAAGGCAAGGATCTGGAAACCGTGGACATCCATTTCGATCCCAAGAGTTTGAAAGGTGATCACTCTGCGGCGGTCGATGCTACGTTGCGAAATATGCTCGTTCGAGAAGCAAAGCGATATGCCTCTCAATTAGCCCAGCTCTCTGGAGCGAGACAGCAATTGCTCACGAAGCTCAAAATACGACGTGTTGAGCCTGTTCCGAAAGCACCTAGCGGTCAAGTCCTTGACAAGTTCCAGACGGGAACATGGATAGCTGACAAGCTCTGCTCATCTCTTGGAATTATCCGGACCCGTGATTTGACGCGAATTCTTGCAAAGGACATGTCAGATGTTGTGAGAAGGACCGTGCAGCAATTCGAGGGGAAGTCTTTCTACAAATAACGCCAACATGACCGTAGCCCGGATGGCAGGAAAAATCTGGTGCCAGCGGAGAGATTCGAACTCTCAAACACCTGTTTCTAAGACAGGCTGCTATTCCAATTCGCGTACGCTGGCACATGGTGCACAGGGGAGGATTTGAACCTCCGCGTCCCACTTGGGGAGACCGGGTTACAGCCGGTCCGTTTCGGCCGGGCTCACGCACCTGTGCAAAGTTGGCGGAAGATAGACGAATCGAACGCCCGTCGCTCATCACGACGCCCTGGTTTTCAAGACCAGTTGCCGACCATTCAGCAGTACCTTCCACGATGGCGGAGAGTGCGGGAGTCGAACCCGCTAGCCTCTTGCGAGAACCCTTGTTTAGCAGACAAGTGCCTTACCGTCCGGCCCACTCTCCGTTGAATTGTCAAAGAACGACAGAATTCTGGTAGGCCCGGTGGGATTTGAACCCACAGAAAGGCTGCTCTTGAGGCAGCTGCGTATGCCAGTTCCGCCACGGGCCTGGTTAACTAGATTGAAATTGGACGGAGGTTCAGTAACTCAGTCGGGATCGACTGAGGAGTCGTAATGACAATCGAAATTGAAGCTGGCGCTTCACAAATTCAATGTAGCATGAAAAAGTCTCTGTCGTACATCTCATAATTACGCCATGTTTCACATCTGTTCACGAAATTCCAACCTGAGTTGGGCTGTTGGAATTATGGTCCAATCATGGTCCACGAATCGTTTCCAAACGCTACTTAATACGCTTTTGGGAGCCACCCGCATCGCGTATTTTCAATCAGTTACCCGTTGACCGGGTTCTTTCACGGCGGTAACACGGGTTCAAATCCCGTCGGGGACGCCAATTTCTTGGCAACGTGCAGGGAATCTCCAAGATTTTAATAGGCACAAAAAGGCTCAAGTCACCGCAGACTTCTTTTCAGAACGCAGAAATCACGAGGATTTCCGTGTATCCAAGAATTTTCGTCCAGGCACAAAGGGGCACACACTGATTCCGACTCAGCCGGCGCCTCAGTAGTTCGCGCACGCACCAGAGGACCTTACTCTGGTGTTTTCGTTTCTGAATCGTCACTGCTTGGGCATAGGTGTCTAACGTGTACGTCCGCACCACTCAGCGCAGCGATGTGGCATCCAAGCAGGAGATTGCAGGGAACTGGAGACCATTCATTGGTTTCAGGCGCGTTCGCAACGTTCCAGCTCCCAATCATTCCGAACTGTGTGCAAATTGTCGTTTATCGGTGGGAGATGAAAATGACTCGCCAATCAGAATCGTCTAGAAAGGTGCGTTATGCGGTGGTTGGACTAGGGCACATCGCGCAAGTCGCAGTCCTTCCGGCATTCAAAAATTCGAAGAACTCAGAGCTGGTCGCCATCGTCTCTGGAGAATCTGCGAAGCGAAACAAATTGGGTAAGAAATATGGCCTCAAGCACGTGTACTCGTATGAAGACTACGATCGCGCACTCAGCGAGGTTGATGCCGTTTACATCGCAGTACCGAACCACCTTCATCGTGAATACGCGGTGCGAGCTGCAAAGGCCGGTGTTCATGTGCTGTGCGAAAAACCAATGGCAGTAACCGAAGCGGAATGCAAGGCGATGATTGACGCTGCCGAGCAGAACCAGGTGAAGTTAATGATTGCTTATCGCCTTCACTTTGAAGCTGGAAATCTTGAAGCTATTCAATTGGCGGAAAGCCGAAAATTGGGAGAGGTGCGAGTTTTTACATCTGAATTTGCCCAACAAGTCACCGAAGACAACATCCGGGTAACCGAAGCCACGGAACGAGGGGGCGGCCCTGTCTACGACATGGGCGTCTATTGCATCAACGCCGCTCGCTATCTCTTCCGGGACGAACCGACGGAGACCTTTGCCATAACCGGTAACGGCGGAGAGAAGAGATTCGAAAACGTGGAAGAGATGACGTCGGTTGTATTACGGTTTCCTGAAGACCGGATCGCGGCTTTCACCTGCAGTTTCGGCGCGGCCGGTACAAGCCGCTATATGGTGATTGGAACAAAAGGTTTGCTCATATCCGATCCCGCCTACGAATACGCAATGGAAATCAAGCACGAGCTGACGATCGGAGGAAAGAAAAAGACGACGACATTCCCTAAACGTGATCAGTTCGCCGCAGAGATTGCCTACTTCTCCGACTGCATTCTTCAAAATAAGGAACCGGAACCATCTGGGCTCGAAGGCTTAGCCGACGTCCGAATCGTGGAAGCGATTTACAAATCTGCGAAAGCGGGACGAGTGGTAGAACTGGCCAAACTACCTGCAAAGAAGCGTCCTACTCTACGTCAGGAAATTCGTCGCCCGGCCCACGGTAAGCCTAAGACGGTGCGGGCCAAGTCTCCTTCGGGAAAGGCAGCATGATCGCGATTCAATGTATGGATTTAAGGTGTTCCTGAGTGAGTGAGCATCATTAAGAGGGTGGCCCTACTAAGGCCGATGAGCTTTACCAGACCGCAAGAATCTAGCAAGTTCTTCATACTGGTCGCTTGCGATGTAATCGACTCCCGCTTTAGAAGCCGCATGCCAACGTTGCTTGACTGCTGCAAGTGAGCCAAAGTTGTAGGAACGGAACCAGCCGAAACAGCTCAGTTGCTTTTTTGTTGCACCGTCGAGGGTGTAGAAGCGAATCCAGAGGCCACGAGAATGTGCGTATTTCACCAAGATCCGCAGGCGCTGTTCATCGTGACAACACGAAAGCGACTTGGGTGAAATCCGTTATATACGTGACAAACTGTTAAAAAAGTATCAGCGACTTGGCAGATGGTTTACAGTTCTGCGGCAGAAATTCATTATCACTTCTTTCGATTTCGCAAAACCACAGTGCGATAGCCGAAAAATCTACATCGTCCCTCAATTGGATCCCAGCGTTCCACGCAGCACTGTGATCGATGCCTTTGGAAGAGTGCAGAGCGTGTCGGAACTGCTGTTGATGCTAGATTCGGCCGGCGGGCCATCGGGATCAGCATAACCGCGTTCCCCTTGCGGATGCCATTGGTATTGGTTTGATCCGAACGTGATGCGATCTACTGGGCCACTCAAATGCCGCTCGCGTCCGGACTCATCCTTGAAAACCAGCTTCACCGCGTGATCGTTGTATTGGTCGCGGTTGACCAGCATCACCGACCAACGGCCGTCCGGGCGCTCCACCGGGTAGGCAGTGACTAGCACGTTGCCAGCAGCATCGGTCACATCGCTCGAAGCTTTGAACAATTTGTGAGGCGCATCCACGGGCTGCACCCACTCTTTCGTGATCACCTGTGACGCCATGTACTGCGGAGGATAGGCTTTTACGTTGTAATTTTCGTCAATTATGAGTAGAGGATAAGCGCTGGTCCAGCGTCCCGGAAATGGCATGTAGTGGAAGTAGTACGTCGCTCCGGCACCGGCGGTCATCATCGATCCGACATAATCAGCCAGCCACAGCGCACCCTTCACCGTTGTGATTCCGGCACCACCACCAATATTCCCTTCGGTCATAAAGAAGGGAATATTTGCCGGCAGGCCATTGTCCTTCCAAACTTGAACAATGTGGCGGACGTACTCCGGCTCTGGATAGAGGTCGGCCCACGAATAGGTAGGCCTGTCCTGGTAGGGATAGTGCTCGAACGAGAAGAAGGTGAAGTCCTTCAAACTATCGTGCGTCTTCAAGTAGTCTAGAAATCGCCCCAGCCATGACACTTTGCCCGTCACATTCGGCCATACTTCCACGTCATCAATAGTTCCCTCGAACGAAGGTCCTCCCAACTTGGCCTCAGGCACGAGGCGGTGAATTGCTCTTGCAAATTGTATGTAGAGCGCGCCGTAGTCCTCCGGCAGCATGTGTTGGCCGTCGGCTTCCTCTCCCATCTCGATCCATGAAATGGGATAGTGGCGCTTGTACAAATAAGCAATCTCATTGGCGGCATCTTCGGGAGTGGAATAAAGCATGGCGATCGGAACCATGGTTGGAAGTCCGCGGGTCACTCCTGATGCGAAGAGGAAGTCGAAGCCGACCTGGTCGCCTCTTGATTCATCAATGTCAGAAGCGGCGTGCCACGGGTCAACCGAAGAAGGCCAAGTGACCGTCTGATGTCGGCTGGGGAAATGTGTGACGTAGTCGTTGAAATGGCCGTCGTTCGAGAGAGCACCGACGTACAGTTCCTTGATCGCATAACCGACGCAGTTTCGCTTGTCCGTCGAGCCGTGACTGTCGCATGTGTCGGACGATTCCGTCATCCAGATGCGTAGATAGCGCACCGGAATCATCCACGACACCAACTTGTGCGTCACGGTTCCACCCTTGCCTTCGCCGTAGGTGCCAAGCGGAAATGTTTGCCATGCCCCCTTCGTAGTTCCGTCGTAAAAAGGTTCCAGTTCTCCGGTCCAGAATTGCACCGCGTAGTGCTTGGCATAGGGCTCAGCCCAGGCAATTCGTATCGCGTTGACCGGAACCTTGCTGCCGAGATCGATCATCACCCATTGAGGATGAAGTGAGTCGTTTTCGCCGGTAAAGGCTTCGGTAAGGTAAGGATTGCTCTTCCAATACGATTTCAGGTCGCCATCAGTCAGGCGTGACCACCCATTTCCGTCGCCCCTACTGAAGCCGCGGTGAGGAAGGGGCGCCGCCCAGGAATGGCGAATCATCTCCTGGGTCGGTTCCGCGTCGCCAACAAAATAGCCTTGCTGCTTGTCGGGATCGCTCCACTTACCGTTCGGGTTCCAGTGCCAAGCTTCGACCATAAGTTCGGTATTCTGACGGTAGGTCACTGTTTGCCATCCGGAGTTGAGGATCTCGTGCAGGAGCGGGTCTGTCAGCAAGTGCTCGGGCGTGCCAGTCTTCAGCCGATCAATAGCGGCACCCAGAGAGTGGACTGGACTGAACGTATTTGCCAGGTGGGAAGGGATGGCGTCCACGACAACCGTCTGTGCGGTAGCAGTATTCGTCGTACCTGCGGCGAACAAGATAATCCCGATCCCGAGACATACTGCGAGTACTCTCCCTTTTATGTGCACAATTGCTTCTCCTCAGAGTCCCATCGGAACAAAAGTAGAATGCTTTCTATGCCAGCAAAATTAAAGCCCTGAGCGCAGACGAGTTGGGAGCGGAGGCTGATTGATCGATTTGAAAAGATTTCTCGACTGCTTCCCAGCTTTCCACTCCTGTTCAATCTACCGGGAAGTACACTATAGGGCGAGAATCGCTTCAGGTCAGCCCACGATAGTAGCATCCGTTGCACAATCTCCGGCAAAGTTCGGTAACATCAGCTTGTTAATATCAATGACCAACCGAAGGAGAAACTGAATGGGCATCAACACTCGACGAAATTTTTTCAACAAGATTATGACGATAGCGGCTTTACTACCCGGAATCAAACTCTTTGCCCAACAGGCGCCCGCAAGCACACTGTCGCCGAGCACCGGCAAGGATACACGTCCTCGCATGGGTGGCGAACATCACATCCTGGATGGCATCTATTATTTTTCAGGCACCGGGGCCAATGACGGCTATCCAAAGGAAGATCACGTGCTCGTCACCGATCCTTTCGAGAAGCATGTCACACGCACTATGGATGCACTCAAGAGATCGGTCGAGCATGCCGGCAGCACAATGGACGACATCATTCACCTTCAGGTCTTTCTTTGCCTGCCCCTGGCCGACGGGGTTTCCATGCCGACTGGCAAGGCCCGTTTTGACGCCCACAAAGCTCAATACGACGCCTTGAACAAAATTTACAAGACCTATTTCTCGCCCGGCAAGACTCCGTCCCGCGCCTGCATGGCGCTTGAATGGATTCCTGGCGATTCTTTGATTGAGATTGTCGGCAGCGCCAGGGTTGTGAATCCTTCGGCAGCGGTTGCCGAGAAATAGGTCCCCCGCAAAATGAGAAAGGAGTCTGAGGATGAAGTTTGGATGGAGCCGCCGCTCATTTCTTGCGGCGATGGGTACGGCTGGCAGTATCTTTGCTGCACCTCGAGTTACCGCTGCCAGCATTTTCGGCAAGAAGCACAAGGTTATCGACGCTGCGTCTCTCGACGGTGCGCCGATCGTTCCCATTACGAGCGGCCTTGGTTCGACTGGAAATATTTATGCCGAGTTAGGTGTGACGCCGCTCATCAACATCAATGGCACACTCACGGTCATTGGGGGATCGGTTATGGCTCCAGAGGTCATGGAGCTGATGCGGCGCGGAAACGAGCACTTCGTTCTAATCGATGAACTGGAGGTCGCAGCCGGCAAATTCATCGCCAACCTCTGTAAGTCCCCTGCCGGTTACACAGGTCTGGTGACAGCGGGAGCGGCCGCGGCTCTCACGGTCGGTTACGCCGGTATGATGAGCGAAGACCTCGAGCCTCGTATGCGGGCGATTCCCGATGTGAGCGATTTTCCCCGAAACGAAGTCATTATCCAGAAGAGCCATCGTTATCCGTTTGATCACCAGATCCGCCAGACCGGCGCCAAGCTGGTCGAAGTGGAGACACGGGAAGAAATGATTGCGGCCATCAACCCTAAAACCATCGCCATCCATTTCACCAATATTCTTTCGGACAGAGGCCAGGTAAGCGGTCCCGAGACGGTAGCCATCGCCAAAGAGCATGGACTTTACACCTTCAATGACGCTGCCGCAGATGTACCCCCTGTGAGCCGGCTATGGGAGTATCCGGCCCTCGGCTTTGACATGGTCGCTTTTAGCGGTGGAAAAGATATTCGTGGACCACAAGCGGCGGGCATCTTGATCGGGAAACAAGACTTGATCCGCTACTCGCTGCTGAACATGAGCCCGCAGGAAGATCGCATCGGCCGCTGTTGCAAGGTGGGCAAAGAGACAATCTTCGGCATGCTCAAGGCGCTTGAGTTGTTCGTGAACCAGAACTACGATGCTACTGTAAAGAGCTATGACGAACGCGCTCAAGTCATTACAGACGCTATAAAAAAATTTGGAGTCACCGCGCAGCCTCGTAAATTCAACCCTGATGCCTTGGGCAATGTGACTCCACACTATAGCTGGCGCATTGATCTCTTCCAACTCAACATCACCGGATCGGAAGTCATGAAACAGCTAGCTGATACCCGCCCTATCGGCATAGGCAGCATGGGCGCGGGTGCCAGCGGCATGCACGGACGCAATCCCGACCCTGCCACGGCAAATGATCATCGAGCGGATCGCCATCCAACCGACCCAAATACCTTTGGCTTCGCCGTGTGGCAACTCAAAGATGGCGAAGAGAAAATCATTGCGGGACGATTGGTAGAAATCTTCAGCACCGTGAGAAAAAATCGCTAAAGCATTCGGGAGTCTTGCGCCAACACACCATCACAGATCGATATTGCATGATTCGACTATTCTCATGATGGTAAAGCTCCATCGCCTACTTTGAGTGGAACCTAACGCGCATCGTTTGTATCTCGTATGGATTTAAGCGAATCGCTATTTTTCGTTTTGCAACCGACAATTGGCGGATCGGCTGCTCCATCAAATTCACTTCCTCGGCTGAATCCGCAGGTTCGGCAAATTGTAGCTCGACATCTCCTTCTTTACCCGCCCATTCGTAAAATCGAGCTACAAGATTGTCTCCGTCTTCAGCGTGCTTCAACGCGGTAAGAATCACGTTTGGGGACTCAGTCTGGAGGAAGGAGTACTCAGCCGGAAGGGTGCCTTGGTGCGCGGCGGTCGTAAAAGGGACCAATTCATAGTTTAGTTCGTAGCCGCGCCGCACGGTTTGGGCATCCTTCCAGTTCCCGCCGTGCGGATAAAGGGAGTACGTGAAGTCGTGCGATCCCTGGTCAGCATTTGGGTCAGGATAAGTTGGCGAGCGCAGCAATGACAGCCGCAGGACGTTTCCTTTGGCGTCGTAGCCATACTTAGAGTCGTTCAAGAGGCTAAAACCGTGTGTCGTGTCGGAAATATCGGCCCAGCGCTGCGCGGGAACTTCGAACTCAGCTTTCTCCGCAGGAGTTCGTCGGGTTGTGGGGCGCTGTACAGATCCAAATGGAATTTCGAACGTCGCTTTGTCGTTGTGCGCGCTCAACGGGAACGCCACTTTCAGCAAAATGTGTTTTTCATGCCACTCCACATGGGTTCTTACATCAACGCGCGGGACGCCAGCATAGACCGTGATGTCGCGAACGAAGGTCGAATTTTGAAAGTGGTTCTTGACTTGAATTACTGAGCGCAACGGTCCGCTTTCGATGAGCTTTACTTCATCAGCGGTATCCAGGTCCCAATGCTGTTTTTCGAAATCCGCGTCGATGTTCCAGGCATCCCACTGCTTCGGCTTATCGACAAACGTCTGCAGCAGGTTCGCGCACACCCTATCTTTCGGACCGCCGCTATCGGTTTCCGCGGGCGAGAAGGCTTCGGTGTGGCTTCTCTTATCGAAAAGGCTGGTCCCGCAGCCGGTCACTGGATCAATTTTCAGGCGAAGGAACTCGTTTTCGAGAGTGTCAGAGGACCCTTTGAGCGCAGATGCGGGCGCCGTATCCTTCGTCTCACGGACAAAATAAACCTTGTATCCAAGGCTCGGAACGGTGGCGAGAACCAAGAGCCGCACCCGGTTAGTGGATGTGTCGATCCCCAGCAATTGTGAGAGCTCCGGCTTTCCCGACGAATCGAAAACTCCAACCTGCTGTGCGGATACCGGCAATTGGGCATTGATCTCAACCACGTCGGTTCGCGTCCAGGACAAAGGATTGAATACTACGACCGGAACTCCGTCTCCTTGAGTGTTTATGTGCGAAGAAATTTCGGCGAGAGAGCCCCGGCTAATTTCGCCGGTCATCCGGTCAACGTTCTCCAGGTTGCGCTTTGCGTCAAGGTAGTTCACTCCGATACCCGAGCCCGGCATGATGTCATGAAAATGGTCGAACAGCAGGTCTTTCCATGCGAGTTGAAATTCGTTTTGAGGATATGGACGTCCGTAGAGAGATGCGATCGAAGCAAACTTTTCTGCGTTCAGTATCTGCTCTTCGCTGTGCCGAATCCTGCGCTTCGTCTCTGCCTGCGTGGTGAAGACTCCCCGGTGGTACTGGAAGTAAAGTTCATCATCCCAGGTCGGCACGTTCATTCCAGGTAATTTCTTGTTCAGATCTTCGAAGAACGCGGCCGCAGTGCTGAGTTCAAATTTCGGATAGATGATACTTGAAGTCGTTAGCTGCTTCGCATTGTCCAACATTGCACGAGTCGGACCTCCGCCGTGATCGCCAACGCCATAAAGGTGCATCATCTCCGGCGAATCCTCCAGCTTCGGTCCATACATCGAAGGAATCCATTGCGACAGGTCCTTCGCCATGCGTTCGGCGTCAATTCCGCCGGCATACTCGTGAGGGAAATAGGTCAGAATCCGGCTTCCATCCGGTGATTGCCACCAGAACAATTTGTAAGGAAAGGTCGTGAATTCGTGTGCCCACAGCAGCTTCTGGGTCACAAAGTAATCGATACCTGACCTCTTATATATCTGCGGAAGCTGCCAGTTGTAGCCGAACGAGTCTGGATTCCACCCGATATTCACATCCACGCCGAATTCGTTCTTGAAGTATCGTTTGCCGACCAGAATCTGGCGTACCAGAGATTCACCGGACGGCATATTAAGGTCCGGCTCGACCCACATTCCGCCGACAATCTCCCAGCGTCCTTCTTTGACCCGTTGCTGAATCTCCTGAAATAGTTCGGGATACTTCTCCTGCATCCATTCATAGGCGCGCGCCGACGACATGCTGAACTTGAAGTCGGGATACTCACGCATCAGGTCCAGGACGCTGCGAAATGTGTTCCGAACCACCTCCACTGTCTCTGTCCAAGGCCACAGCCAAGCCATGTCGATGTGAGAATTGCCCACAGCGCGAATCACGAATTGCTGCATCCATGGCTTGAGGGCTTCGAGTTTTTCCTGTGCTTCTCGGAGAGAACCGTCAAACGCCTCCTGGTCGCCTGTTTTGAGTGGCGAGAAGTCAATGGCGTGAATTGCGGCAGCGAGTTGTTGTTCCCTTTGATTTTTCCCGTCGGAATAGGCATTAATTAACGGGATCGCAGAAAGGCACTCCTCCCTTATTAGGGACGGATCGGGACGATTGGGAGAAGGTTCAATTGTGAGATCGCTGCGATAAAACGCGGTGTCCACCGGGTGAGCATCGACCCGGACCGCCACCAGGAACTTCTGGCCTGGTTGCGCGTTCTCGGTAAGCAGTATGCGCTGTTGCTGTTCTTGCGAGCCGCGAGAGACAAGCGAGTCGTTGAGGAAAACGCTGATCATCATCGCGGCGTCGCTGCCGAAACGGAGATCAAGCTCTACCTTCGCATTAGAGATCGAATAGCCGTGAAGTTTTGTTGGAATTTCGATCCAACGGCGAAATACCCTCGGTCCCTTCCAGTGACTCGGTGCATTATCGTCGAATGTTGGATTGGGCGTCAGAACGCTCCAGGTTGAGTCGTCTAGCGTGGGATCCTCTGGATGCGGAATGTCGTCGTGATATCGCCAATTCGGCAATGACTGCGCGGTCAGACTTGCCAGCCGGTCAAGAACCGGCTTGAAGGACACTGGCGGGTTTTGCTGGCAAACAGCGGAGATACTGAACAAAAGGCAGCCCACCAGGGAGAGAAGTTGCTTCGCCAGAGTTCGCAGTAAAAGTCGCGCGATCAAAAACATTAGTTCGAAATTCATTGCTTCACCCGGTCTGAGAAAAGTTGGAATTCCCTGATGTGCGCCTCTGAGGACGATTCGAGGATACTCAGTCGAACTCGAGAAGCAGTCACGGCCGCGAAGCTGTCAATCCGTTTATGCCCAATCGGGCGACCTTCGACGAATGTTTTCCAATTCTTTCCATCCCATGCTTCCATGCGGAAGCGCTCTACATGCTGTCCGTCATTCAGCCATTCCATCAAAAGGCTTCGATTAAAAGTTACGGGGCGGGAGAAATTTGCCTCGAGCATTGCGTGATGTGAGCCGGTTGGTGCAGACCAAAATGTATCGGGATCATCATCGAAAGCGGCCTCAGTCGATATTTTGTGGATGTGCGTTTTGGCAATTACGTTTTGCCCGTAGCGCTCGCGAATCGCAGCGCCAAATTCCTGGAGCCGTTTCACATCCAAATCCGGCAGTAGTCCACGCCTATCTGGAGCAATGCCGAGCATCAGTTGCCCGCCCCGGCCCACCGTGTTTTCGTAAGTGGACATAAGTTCAGGGACTGTCTTGAGAGTTCCCTCATCGTTC
Organism: Terriglobales bacterium; assembly: GCA_036557105.1. Classification (GTDB taxonomy): domain Bacteria; phylum Acidobacteriota; class Terriglobia; order Terriglobales; family Acidobacteriaceae; genus Gp1-AA145. Next base: position 31,099 of record DATBIE010000110.1, on the reverse strand, counting down.
GGATGCCAGAACCAATGGCCTTTGTGCAGGGGAGTGTCCGCTTCAACGGGACGCCAGCGAAGATATCCGTGTCGGTCGAGGACGTTCCAGTTCTCGTACGGAATTACCCCGTTCTCATTCCCCACCCAGCGGATGTCGCCGTATTCAAACAAGGCGGCATCCGCGAACACGAGCGTGTTCGGTTGGTACATGCGCAAGTTCTCGATGTAGCGGGGAAAGTCGTATACATGGCCGGCACTGCCGGCGCCATCGAGCCAGAACTCAACGAGGTTCCCATAGTTGCTCGCCAATTCTTCGAGTTCTGCAATGTAGTAGTTGTCGTATGCGAGCGAGTCCTGATACTTCGGCTCGTGGCGATCCCAAGGTGAGAGGTAAATCCCAAACTTCAACCCGGACTTCCTTGCGGCGTCGGAGACACTTCGCACCACATCACGGCCACCATGTCCCCATGGACTGCTCTTCACGCTATAGTCGGTCTGTTGCGTAGGCCAAAGGCAAAAGCCATCATGATGTTTTGCCACCAGTACGACGTATTTGGCGCCCGCGGCTTTAACCGCACGCATCCACTGGTCGGGATCGAAACTGCTGGGAGCAAATACCTCCGGGCTTGCTTTCCCATCGCCCCATTCGCGATCTAGAAAGGTATTCGTACCAAAGTGGATGATGACTCCGAACTCCAGGTCCTGCCACTCGAGTTGCTGAGGCGACGGCTTGATGTCGATGAAGTTCTGTGCGGACAACGCGACAGCGCTGAAGATGAATACTGCAACAGGGAGCCGAAGAGCGCGGAATAGCCAAGCCATCAGTCGTCCTGATGCACCTTGGCGCCATGACGCACACCGTTGTGGATGCCCTTTAATAAATGTCGCACCCTTTCTTCGAGTACCATCATGCGCTGGTACTCGCGTCCTTTTGCGAATCCCATTGAAACCTTTTCGTTGCGGTAAAGCATGGGACTGGGCACGTGGACCCGAACACTCGCATGAATTTCTTGGACACCAGTAGCTTCGAGAATTCGGTGCACATTGGGTTCGGTAATTCCTCCCCCTGCCATAATAGAAATTCGCTGCTGCGCGGCGCGCACAAGTTCCGCGATCGTACGAACTCCATCTTCCGCTTTTTGCTCACCTCCAGATGTGAGAATTCGGTCCGCTCCTGCCATAATCACGGCCATCAAAGATTCACCCAAATCGCGAGACATATCGAATGCGCGATGGAAAGTGGTTTTGAGCGGTCTGGCCATTTCCACCAGATGGCGCGTCCGGGTAATGTCTACCTCGCCATTTTGCTGCAGGATGCCAAATACGATTCCATTCGCCCCGAGCTGTTTGGCAGTTGTGACGTCGTACTCCATGGTTTCAAATTCTTCCGCGCTATAGCAAAAATCACCGCCGCGCGGGCGCACCATGACATAGAAGTCAATCCCTATTTTGTTCCGCACGTTCGAAATCAGGCCTGCGCTCGGAGTCACCCCGCCTTCGAGGAGGTTGCTGCACAACTCGATCCGATGAGCGCCGCCCCGCTCCGCCGCGATAGCTGACTCAACAGAATCCGCACAGATTTCGAGTACCACCTGGTCCTTCATGAGTCGGTTTCGGCTTTAGCAATCTTCGCCCAGCTTAGCTGCTTTTCCAAAACAGCAAAACGGAGATCCGACCCCGTTGAACCAGGGGAGCACTGCGCTTCGGATCTCCATCGAATTGGAAACTAGTTTCACTTCAAAAGGAGTATTTCGCCAGGAGTTGAATCGTGCGTGGGTTCCACAAACGACGGAACCCTGACTGCAGATTTTCCGGAAGCGGATTGCCGCCGGGACCAGAATCTATTGCCACTAAGGAACCAAATGTCGAGGACTGGAAGTTGCCCTGAATTCCTCCGCCGCCATTCGGCCCACCGTTGATGTTCGAATGCCAGAGAGAGAATACGTTAAAAATTTGTAACCCGAACTGAAAATTCTGCCGCTCAGTAATCGGGAAGACCTTCGCGAGTGTGATATCGCCGCGCATGAAGTATGGCTGGCGGATACTATTCCGGCCCGTATCTCCGTATTGATTTCCTGCCGGTGCCGCGAATGCAGCCGGGTTGAACCAGTGAAAAATGCTGTTTTTGAAATTCGCCACTGGATACACCGAAGGATCGAGGGCTCCAAATACAGGCGCATTGGGATCACCCACCTGATTCGGCCGGCGAAGATCGGCGCGGACACCATCCTCGCCGTTGCCTCCGAATCCCGCAGAAAGACTTTCCGGCATGCCGGACGCAACGGTGTAGATACCGCTGAAATTCCATCCGCCTAAAACCCAATTCGCGGGCCCGAGAGAAAGTGCACGGCCTCGACCGATAGGCAACTCATACGTCCCGCTGGCCACGAATCGGCTCGGCTGGTCGAATGATGCAGGGCTGTAGTCGCACGAGAAGCAATTGTTGTTTTGAAGAGTAAGGCTGGTGGTCGGAATATTGTTTATGGCTGAGACATTGTCGAATGTCCGGGACCACGTGTAGTTCAGCTGATAGAGCAGCCCGTGAGAGAAACGCTGATTCAAGCGAACTTGCAAGGCGTTATAGTTTGCGCTGAACAAGTTTGCTATCGCGTAAGCGTGCGTGCTGATGTTTGAAAAGTGAGCACGGGCAAGCGCCGGAACGAAGTTCGCGTCGCCCACGCAGGTTGGATCGGTTGCCGCTTCCGCGGAGGCCCGATATTGGTCGCAGGGATCGTCAACCGCGGGCATGGTCGCCGCGTTGTAGTACCAATAACCAGGCTCGCGGACTGAGTGGCTTCCAATGTAGCCGATATCGAGAAGCAGGTTCGGCTTCAGCGCATACTGTGTATCTAAGGTCCACTGCTGGTTGTATGGACTGCGATTTCTTGGCCAGTTAATTTGAAAGAACGGAACATAAGACGGAGACGCATTCGCCCCGACTCCGAAGAAGCCGTAATCAATTGTCGACGGCAACCAGAGAGTATCCAACGGATTTGGCGCGCTCGGGGTCGCTCCGGTCGAGGTTGGATAAAATGCCGACGCGCCGGTGAGTGTGCTGATGTTGTCGTATGTGGTGAGCGAGTACCACTGGTTCTGCAGGTCGTAGAAGATTCCATATCCGGCGCGCACAACGAAACGGTCGGTGGGAAAGGGCCGCCATGCGATACCAATACGCGGCGCGAAGTCTTTGTGATCTGGCTGTACTAGTTTGTTATCTACGCAGCACCGCGATATGAATGGATAGCCCCCGAGTTGCTGAATTGTCGTCGCAGTGTTTCTGTTCGCCAACAGAAAGCCACCGCCGTTGCTCATATCGAGTTGGGCGCCGCTGTTGTTGATGTCGTGGTAAGCAGGCGGAATTTCATAGCGCAAACCGAGATTCAAAGTGAGATTGGGCTTGAGTCGAAGATCATCCTGGAAGAAGAAATTCCAGTTGGTCGCGCGCACGTCGAACAGATCAGAGCCGCCGGGTGCCGGGCCGCTTATGGACCTTGGATTGCCCAGCAGGAAATCTGCGATGGAGCTACCAGCGCCAGGCGTTGTGTATGAACTGTTCTGCGAGAGGCTTGGGTTGAGACCGGTGTAGGAACCATCAAAGCTCACTATGCCCGTTGAGCCAAAGGCGGCGATCATGCTGAGCATGTAACGACGGATGTCAGCGCCCACGGTGAATGTATGCTTGCCGTGGATCCACTTGAGATTGTCTACGAGTTCGTAATTGTTTTCTTTTTGCGTCCAGCCTGAGTTCGTATCGCCGATCGACTGAAATCCGTTATAGGTGATGTTTGGCACGCCCCACATACGTGGATCGCCGGGCACGTTAGCAAAACCAAGTTGTTGGCCATAGTTCAAACCATTGGCTGAATCTGAGCCATTTCGCCAGTCCATCCAGTTGTAGCCCACTCGGAATTCGTTAAACATATTTTGCGTTATCGATCGCTGCCAGTTGACACCCAGGAGATAGTTCTTCTGGTATTTGATTTCGCCGGTGAGGGGAATTGCGCTCGGATTGTGGAATTTCTGTTCGCCAAGAATTCCCGTGACGTAGATTCGGTCTTTGTCACTCACATTCTCGTCGAGGCGGAAGGTGTTGTTATCGGTGTCATATGGTTGGCTCAGGCTGGTCACAAAGTTCGTGCAAGCACCGGAACCATTGCCGTTGGTTTGCGCACACGCTGCCATGTTGGCCACGGACACGTTGGGCAAGGGCAGAAGATTCATGTAGTTTGCTGCAATCGGGCTGATTGAGCCAGACGGAATTTGATTGTTTGGGAACGGAGTGCGCGTTGCCGGGTTGCCGCCGACCTCGGTTGCCGGGTCGTAGATGGGCACCACGTTTTCGTTCGCATCGCGCCAATCTGAGAAATCGCCCGTCCGTTCCGCCGCAGTGGGAACAAGCACATTGCTGATGTTGGACTTTCTCTGTCGTCCCGCCTCATACGAGTAGAAAAAGAACGTCCGATTGTGGCCGTTGTAAAGCTTGGGAATGATCAGCGGCCCGCCGAAAGTGAATCCATATTGGTTTTGCTTCAGTGCGTTCTTGGCAGGCAGTGGCGTTCCGTTAATGTCATGGCTCCAGACGCTGAATGGGTTTTGTGGTTCAAAAGCATCATTCTGCAGATAGTCATATAAGGTCCCATGAAACTGGTTGGTGCCGGTCTTGATCGCTACATTCACTTGCGCAGATCCCTGCCCGTACTCCGCCGAGTAAAGGCCGTTCTGCACTTTGAACTCTTCAATTGCTCCGGAGTTCGGAATGTTGTTCGCCGTCGAGAAGTACTGATCGTTGTCTGAAATTCCATCCACTAGGAAGCTGACCGATTCGGTGCGAGCGCCGTTTATGCTGACGGATGTGAAGTCGTTGTTCAATCCGTGCTGTGCCCAGTACAATGTCGAGCTGCCTTGTACTTCCGTTGCGCCTGCCTGAATGCGCAATAAATTCGTGAAGTCCCGGCCAACGATGGGCAGTTCATCAATAAGCCTTCCGGGAATCACCTCGCCTTCAGTAACATTGTCGGTCTGCACCATCTGCGAATTCGAAGTAACTGTGACAGATTGCGCGGTTGCCCCCACTTGCAACCTGAAATCCTGACGCAGAGTGGCCTCAACATCGAGGCGCACAGCCGCTGCTTTTACGCCGGAAAATCCACTTGCGTCAACAGTAACGTCGTAATTTCCAGGAGGAATATTCACGAAGACATAATCGCCGACACCATTCGTTTTAGCTGTGCGGGTTACAGAAGTGGCAACGTTAGCGATCCGGACGGTCGCGCCGGTCACGGCTGCACCCGAAGGATCAGTGATGTGCCCGAGAATTGTGCCTTGGGAGTTCTGCGCGAACAACTGCACTGGGAAGCAGGAGCAGATCAAAATGCAGAGAGCGAGCAGGGATGTTCTTTTGCGGAAGCAGGCGAGTATGGACATCAGCGTTCTCCTCGCCCCAACGAGTAAACGTTATCTGGCGATAAATTAGAGCAGCAACTTTTCGACGTTGTCAAGCAAGAATGATTGAAAATTAGTTTTTCAATCATAATCCAGAGCAGGATCTGCTTGATGAATCGTTTTAGTCCAGTTTCTCCGTGGCACTCTGTTATAAACTCTGCAATCAAAATGACACGCGAATGAAGGACGTCGACCGAGCCGAAGCTATTTTGCGAATGCTGCGACACAAGGGCAGCGTTTCACTCGAAGAACTCGTAACGGGACTGCATGCCTCGCCTGCAAGTGTGAGGCGGGATCTGGCCAAGCTTCAAAAGAGAGGATTAATCCGGCGGACAACTGGTGGAGCGACTCTTGTCGAGCCGCTACTCTATGAACCCTTCCGTTACGATTCGATTTTTCAAAACCGCGAGCAGCATCGTGTCGCAGAAAAACGGCGAATCGGCATCGCAGCGTCGGAACTGATTCAAGAAAACGAAACCGTGGGATTCACAGCGGGTACAACCACGACCCACGTTGCTCGCAACTTACGAAACCGGCGCAACATTCGGGTAATTACCAACGCCGTAAATATCGCAATGGAGCTCAGCAATTGCGAAGGTTTGCGAACATTCGTGACCGGTGGCTTCGTCCAGTGGGCAGGGTCGTTTTCGCTCGTCGGACACTCTGCTGTGAACTTTTTAAAAGATATTTACATGGACAAAGTTTTCATCAGTGTATGTGGAATCGATGCCACGCGCGGGCTAACAGTTATTGAATCAGAAGAAGCCTTAACCTTTCGCGCCATGATCAGCCAGGCCAAAAAAAACATCGTCGTGGCCGACTCAAGCAAACTCGGTGTTGTCGCCCCAGCTCTAGTCTGCCCTATCTCCGATGTTCATGTTTTGATCACGGATACCCGAGCATCCGACGAGACCGTCGCAACGTTCACTGAGCGCGATATCGAGGTCCGACGAGTCTAGGTCCATACTCAGCCATCAAAAGTCACACCCAATAAAAATCGCAAGGAGTTCTCGGTTCAGGCGGCACTTAGTGCGCCCGCAATCTGCTTAGAGTGTCCTTACTACCATGCATGCTATTCGGAGATCAGCAGACCCATCTTCGTTTCGCAGAGTCGAGGGCGACGATTTTCCACGGGCTAAATGAAATATTACATGAATATTGTGCAATTTTCCTTGACAGTCAGCAACAACGCATGCTGTAGTAAACCACCTGCCAGAAGTTCGCCGAAAAGCTGGCAGTTGCTACGGTCCTAGTCAGCAGATGCGCAAATTTAAAGTTTTGGCGGCGCCACGGGTTTCTTAATTGGCCTTGAGCTGAACCCCAGTACTGAGGAGGTAGTGAAATGCTACGCAAATTCTATTTGTTCCTAGTGTTATCTCTAGCCGCCTTGGCGCTTTGCTCGTCTCACGTGCTGGCCCAGCAGGTTGCCGTTGCTCAGGTGAGTGGTCAAGTCAGCGATCCAAGCGGAGCTGCCCTCTCCGACGCAACGGTAAAGATGACCGAGGTTGATACCGGCATCGTACACACCGCAACTAGTGATGCTAACGGAAATTACTTATTCCCTGGTCTAAGGGTCGGTCGGTATACATTGGAAGCCGGCAAACAAGGATTCAAAACATACATCCTGAAAAATATTGATCTGCACGTTAACGATCACGTTTCCCTGAACGCACCGTTACAGGTGGGATCGGTTACTGAAACCGTCGAAGTTTCTAGCGAAGCGCCACTGGTGCAGACCGAGAGCGCTGCCATTTCAAATGTCGTTGATTCGCAGCGCATGGTGGACTTGCCGCTGAATGGTCGCTATGCAACGCAGCTGGTTCTATTAGCTGGGGCGTCGTTGAATGCGCCCGGCGGAGACGAAGTGGGCAGCAAAAATTTTTACAGTTCGCAAACTATTTCAGTGGCCGGTGGCCAGGCGAATGGCACTAACTACCTGCTGGATGGTGGCGACAACAACGATACGTTTTCAAATGTGAATTTGCCATTTCCCTTCCCTGATGCACTTGAAGAATTCAGCGTTGAAACCAGCGCGTTGCCGCCGCGAAATGGCTTGCACCCGGGCGGCGTAGTAAATCTTGTAACTAAATCGGGAACTAATCAGATTCACGGTGATGCGTTTGAGTTCTACCGCGATGGCGTTTTCAATGCATCAACCAAACGGTTTGTTGACAAAAACAATCCTGCAGCGCCGAAGCCGGACAATCTGCTCCGCAACCAATTTGGTGGCACGGTCGGGGGCCCGCTCATTAAGAACAAGCTCTTCTGGTTTGCCGGTTACCAAGCGACGCGCTCGCGTCAGACGGCCAATCAGCAAACTCACACCGCAACTGCAGCAGCGCTGGCTGGCGACTTTACTGCTCTCGAGAGTGCAGGTTGCCAATCCTCCGGCAAAGCCAAGACGCTGAAGGGCCCTTTCACCGCGAACGTCCTGAACCCCGGCACCTCGTACGATTCGGCCGCGGTCAACTTATTCAGTCAGGGCTTTGTTCCTGTATCTACCGATCCATGCGGACTATTGAACTACGTGCAGCCATCTATAAACAATGAAGACGAAATTATCGGAAGAGTAGATTTGAACATCAGCCAAAAGCAGACATTATTTGGCCGTTACTTTATCGACGACTATCGCGCTCCCGCGCCATTCGATATTCACAACCTGATCGTGACGCAGTTCCAGGGCAACAAGGAGCGGGCTCAAACCTTCACCTTGGGACATACTTTCAGCTTCACTCCGACGTTCATCAATTCTGTTCACGCCACTGTGAGCCGTCGACGCGACAATCGCGCGGTTGATCCACGCGACATCAACCCAACCACCATCGGCGTGAATATGTTTGCGACAATCTCGGACTTCTTGCTGATCAGCAGTACCGGCGGCTACTTCACGCTAGGGTGCGGAACCTGCGCTCCTGGTTTCTTCAACGTCAATACGGCACAAATCGCGGATGACATTGATTGGATTCGAGGGAATCATCACTTTGCTTTCGGCGTCGATTTCATTCACACGCAAAACAACACCCTGACAGGATATGACGAGAATGGCACGTTTGCTTTCGCTGGCAATGTGACTGGGGATGGCCTCGCAGATCTGCTTCTCGGAGACTACAGCGGCTTTACCCAGAGTCATCCGCAGCAGGTCGCGTATCGTGAAAATATCCCCAGCGTCTACGCGCAGGACACCTATAAGGTCAGGCGCAACTTGACTATTACCGTCGGCGTTCGTTGGGAGCCAACACTCTGGCCATCGGACTACTTCCATCGTGGCAGCTTCTTCAGTCTCTCTGACTTCTTGAGCAACGTGCATAGTTCGGTCTATCCGAGCAGTGGCCTTCCTGGAAGCTTCCCGCCGGCTGGAATGCTGTATCACGGCGACAAAGGAGTTCCTGCGGCATTTACCAACAATCACTGGCTGAACTTCGCGCCGCGCTTTGGAATAGCCTGGGACCCGACCGGCAAAGGGAACCAAAGCATTCGCGCCGGCTACGGCCTTTTTTATGATTCGGCAATGGCGTGGTTCACGCAACGCCTCACGTCCAACCCTCCTTTTGTGGATCAGATCGACAACAGCGCGGGCTGCGGAACATTCAGCAATCCGTGGCAAAACTATGCGCAGGGTACCGGCTGCGGCACAGCTAATGCCAACTTCAATCCATTCCCAGGCGGGGGCAACGTTTTTCCGGCGGGATCCTTCTGGGTCACGCTCCCGTCCACAATGCGTCCGCTTTACATGCAACAGTGGAACGTGAGCTACGAGAGGCAATTCCTGAACGAGTGGGCTTTCTCGATAGCCTACCTGGGAAGCAGGAGCCTGCATGTGCCCCTCGCTTTCGACCAAAATTATATTGAGACCAGTCCAGCCGTATGCGCAGAAGCGATATTCGCGTCTGCGGGTGGTTGCACGTCGGCAAACGAACCGCAGCGGCGACTTCTATACCAGAATGTAACCGCGAATGGCACAGTGGTTCCCGCTACAGGCACGGTTACGTCTCAGTATGCCGAAGGACTCGGAATCATCGACCACGCAGATGATACCGGCTACTCGAACTACAACGGTTTGCTGGCAACCATCCAGCACCGCTTCCGTCGCGGTTTCAGCGTGCAGGCCAACTACACCTACTCACACTGCTTGAGCGTTGGAGACTTCAACGGTGATCTGCGGCAGAGCTACTACGAGATCCAGACTGATCCGCGACGCGAATATGGAAACTGCAACTTCGATATTCGCCATATCTTTAACGCTTCGATCGTGGCGAGCAGCCCGTTCAACGGAACCGGAGTAATGAAGTGGATACTTGGCGGCTGGCAATTTGCTCCCTCAATTCGGCTATTAAGTGGTTATCCTGTCAATGTCGTTCTGGGAAAAGATTCGTTAGCGGACGGCAATGAAAGTTCGGGCTCGAGCGTGGGAGCAAGGCCCGAATTAGTACCCGGGCAACAAATTTATGTCAATAAGTGGGTACGTTGCGGCACAGCCGGGGCGAACATGTGCTACCAATTCTTAAATCCCGCCGCATTTGCCGACCCGACAAGTAGTTCGGCGCCGGTTGTAATCAACCCCAAAACGGGTAACGTGTACGCTTACACTCCTGTGCGCCGAAACGCATTTCATGGACCGGGACTGCTTCGGTTTGACGCGGCCCTCAGCCGTCTTTTCCCGATTCGCGAGAGAACGCAGCTTGAATTGCGGTTCGAGGCGTTTAACGCAATCAACAAGTTCAATATTCGACCGACCGGCGGAATCGGTTCGGCGGCGGGGATCAATAGCTCGACCTTTGGTCAAGTTACCTCTGCACCGGCGGCTGGTTTCTTCCCAAGCGATTACGATCCACGCATTTTGCAGTTTGCTGTCAAATTGCATTTCTAAACGCGAAGCTTTTCACGTGGTTCGGGAACAACCAGAACGGGATGCGGAAACACACTGTGCCGCCGTGATTCTTGTGGTGAGACGGCAGACATCAAAACTATGAAGTCTTTCTAAACGTGCACAATTCATCGATGCCACGATTCTGGGTTCTGTTCTCTACGGTGCTTCTATTTTTGGCGATCGGGTATGCACCGCTTTCCGGCCAAGTAACGGTCACCGTCCACAATCCAGTCACCTTGGCTCGCAAACCGGAGACCATTTCGCTCAAGGCGGCAGAACTCAAGACCTCCCTTGGAGTTGATGATCTCCGCCGCGTTCACATCCGTGATCCACGCACAGGCAAGGACCTGCTGACGCAGGCCGTCGATGATGATGGCGACGGCAAATCCGACGAACTGCTTTTTCAGACTGACCTTGCCCCTGACGAAACTCGCAAATTTCTGTTGAACGTGGGTGAACGAATCGTCCCGTCTTCCCGGGACTTCAAAGCCTATGGACGCTTCGTGCGCGAACGCGAAGATGATTTCGCGTGGGAGAACGATCGCATCGCGCATCGAACGTACGGCGAAGCGCTTGAAACCTGGCCGCAAGAACCGCTGACCAGCAGTGCGATTGATGTCTGGGTGAAACGGGTTCCGAATCTTGTCATTAACAACTGGTACATGGTGGATGACTACCATCGCGAGCACGGTGAGGGCGGCGATTTTTATTCGGCCGGCGATTCGCGTGGCTGCGGGGGAAACGGGATTTGGATGAATGGAAAGCTCTATCCATCAGCAAACTTTCATGGTTCACGCGTCCTCGCGAATGGTCCGATCCGCGTCAGTTTCGAGCTGACCTATGTTCCCTGGGTTGTCGGTGGCGCGCGAGTTTCGGAGGTGAAACGCATTACGCTCGATGCCGGCCGTAACTTCGATCATTTTGAAAGTCGCTACACGATAAACGGGACTGCTGCGGATTTAGAAGATGCGATTGGAATTCGGAAAGGTATTGATGCCCAAATCTCTAAATCGACACAGGCAGGCATTCTGCGCAGTTGGGAAACATTGCCTGACCACCACGGCAAGCTCGGTTGCGCGATTATCGTTGCACCCGCCACTCTAGTTGACTTTTCTGAAGACTCCAAGAATTCGCTCGTAATTGTGAAGCTCGGCACTGACAAGGTCGTTTCCTACGATGCCGGATTTGGCTGGAGCGAAAGCGGCTTTCCTGGTGAAGCGGACTGGGACCGCTACGCCGCGGATTATCAGAAGAGAGTCGCTGCGCCACTGGAGGTCACAATTTCAACTCACTAAGTAGTTCTGTGTCGCGTGCTTTGGCGCTGAGGGACTCCACATAACGGGTAAATGGCATGAAAACGACAGGCTGGTTGCTGCTGGTATGTCTCGCTTTATCAATCAATTTGTGCGCGGAGGAAGCCAATAACGCTGCGCAATTGACAATTCCGCTCACGGCCGCGTCCGGGAGCCATCACAAAGCCGACGTTCTGAAACTTCTTGATCTGTCGTACGAAACACCTTCCGGCAACGTTCCAATTCCTGCATCGCTCACTGAGAAATGGCGAGCTAAGAACAAATTTCGGGCATCAGTTCAGACGAGCGATCAACGCACCGTCGTTTTTACCTCTGAGCCGAACCCGCACGGTTATACCATGCATTTGTCTGCGCAACCGAGTTCCCGCATTTTGCGCTGGAATTTTGCCGCCGACTGCACCACCGACGAATACATAACCGGTGTGATGGAGCGTCTTGTGGATGGTCCTCAGCAGGAAAGCTGGGCGCCGGGGCGGACCGAGGCGCTGAACTTGCGCCACCAGAGCATTGACGTGCTGGTCAAGCCGACGCTGTCGCTCTACGCACCATTTTATATTTCATCTCGCGGCTATGGACTCTTCGTGCAAGGCACCTGGCCCGGTCATTTTGACTTTTGCGCTAAAGATTCAAGCAAGGTCGCGATTGAATTCGAAGGGCCAGCGCTTGACCTCAAGATTTATACCGGAACAAATCCCGCAACGTTGGTCCGCGCCCATGCAATGGATGCCGGCCCACCCGTGCTGCCGCCGAAATGGATGTACTCGCCGTGGCGCTGGCGGGATGAGCACACTGAGCGCGCAACTTACTACGATGGAACTCCGGTTACCGGCCCATTCAACTCCGAGTTCATGGAAGATGTGCTGCTGATGAAAGCGTACGGCATTCCGAATGGGGTTTATTGGATTGACCGGCCGTGGGGACCCGGGCGGCAGGGCTACGACGATTTCGAAATCGACTCGCATCGCTTGCCGCATTTCAAGGAATCGATCGAGTGGCTCAAGCAACAAGGCTCACACATGTTTCTGTGGATTGGCCCGTACTTTCAGGGCCACATGGCTGAGGAAGCGCTGGCGAAGCACTACACCATGCCGGGCCAAGTGCCATCTCATAGCAATTATCCTCTCGCCGATTTCACCAATCCGGACGCGAAGAAATTCTGGCAGGACGGAGTTGCGAAGCTGCTCAAGCTGGGCGTGGTCGGATTCAAGATGGACCGCAGCGAAGAAAATATTCCCGATGACGGTCCCGAGAAAATGTTCAACGGCCGATCGATTCGTGAGAATCGCAACGCCTATCCTGTCGAATACGTTGAAGCTGCCGACGAAGTCGCGCGCAAATTTCATCCTGATGGCGGCTACGTGCTCATGCCTCGTGCGGCCTATACAGGGTCCTCGCGCTATGGCGTTTTCTGGGGAGGCGACATCGGGGGAACGCAGGCCGGGTTGCGTTCGGAAATCATAGCGGTTCAGCGCGCGGCAGTAATGGGCTACCCCAACTGGGGTTCCGATACCTGCGGTTACAACCAGCAACTGCTCGAGGAAGAGACTTGCGCTCGCTGGCTGCAGTTCAGCGCTTTCACTCCAATCATGGAAGTCGGTCCCACCAAAAACGTCGCTTTTTGGAATTTGCCACGTCCACCCAGTTATGACGAGACACTAATCGCAGTCTGGCGTCTCTATGCCCGATTGCACCAACGGCTTTCCGACTATAGCTACAAGTACGCGCAGGAAGCTCATGCAACCGGCATGCCCATTGTCCGGCCTTTGTTCCTCGTCGATCCAAGCGCGAAAGACTCCTGGGCAAATTGGTGGACATATTTATATGGTCCCGATTTGCTCGTCTCGCACATCTGGCAGATTGGCGACCGCGACGTCGAAGTCTTTTTACCGTCCGGCGCAAAATGGCGCGACGCGTGGAATACCGACAAGATCTACGAAGGCGGCCAGACAATTACCGCGCATACTGAGCTGTATCAGATACCGCTTTATGTTCGGGGAGGCTCTCAACTAGAGCTCGGCGACCTCCATCGCGAGTGGCGCGAATCAGTCGAAGCGGCCCACAATCGGCCCGACCTGAAAGCCCTTGACGCTGACGCGAAAGATTGGTTCGAGAAGCAAGTGGGTAATAAGTAGAGACGGAATTCAGCTCGGCGAACTGCAATCAGCTTGCGTGCTCCGGCAGGGCATACAGACAGTGGTCTCTGTCTGCTTTTCAGGCCAGACGTGCTATTTTACAGTTACGATGAAGTTTGTAGCGCAGCAATGAAGAAAAGGCGAAAAAAAATCAAGCTGAGTGACGTCGCAAAATTGGCCGACGTGAGCACAGCCACTGTCTCGCGTTTTGTGAGCGGACGTGCCGCAATCAACCCTGAAACGCGCGATCGTATCATCAATGCCGCCTTGCGCCTGGGTTTTGATCTGGAGGGAGGACGCAAGTCACGAATTATTGTTTTCATGTTGAGTAATCGCGGTGTCCTGCACCCGTTTCACTCGGCGGTCCTGATGGGCGCTCAAGCGTACTGCGCGGAACACGATTACGCCTTGCTGTTTCTCCCCTTTCACTACTCGACCAGCGCGGGTGAAAATCATCTAGTCCTGCCCGAAATACTGTTGCAACGGAAGATCATTTCTGGAGTGATCGTAGCGGGTGCGAATTCTGAAAACCTTTTGCGGCTCCTTTCCAGCAAGAATATTCCCTGGGTAGTTCTGGGCAACAACGTCATTCCGCAACATGCCCCGCAGTTGAACGGCGGCGGAGCTGTGTATTTCGATGACATCGTCGGCGCTTACGAAGTGACGAAGTATCTGCAATCGCTTGGACATCGTGAAATTGCGTTCGTAGGCAACTTGAATCTGCCCTGGTATGCACGCCGGTATCGTGGATATGAGACGGCAATGCTGGAGGCCAGACTGAAGCCTCAGGTGAATGAACTGAGCTCTCGTGAAGGGGAAGATATGGGTTACATTGCCGCGAAACTAATCCTGCAGCAGGCGCATGTGCCCACTGCAATTTTCGCGGGCGACGATGCTGTGGCGCGTGGTGTCTACAAAGCTGCGCGCGACCGCGGTCTTCGAATTCCTGAAGACCTGAGCGTGGCGGGCTTCAACGATACTCCGGACGCTTCCGCGCTGCACCCGCCGCTGACGTCGGTACGCGTATTTACTGACGAACTCGGTAAACAGTTGGCGGAGACTTTGTTGAAGCGAATTTCACGGCCTGACCTGGAAGTGTCTGAGCTTACCTCGCTCCCTACCCAATTGATGCGCAGAGAGTCGTGCGTCGCACCGCCCAGCCGCCGGCAAGTCACAGCATCTGGCAGCGCAACTGAATAAATGTTTCAGCCCAAGTACTCATCGCGAGCTGGCGTAAACACATCTACAATGACCGAGTCGGCGAGGGCTGTGACCTCGTGCTCCATGCCTCCCACGACTACAAAGCTGTCACCCTCCCGCGCTTCAAAAGTCTGTGCCCCGACTTTTCCCCGAATGTGCCCGGTGACCACGTAGACCAGTTGTTCATGGGGATGACTGTGTCTCTCGCCTACCCACCCCTTCTTCATTTGGTGTTCGATAAGCATGAGCTTGCCGCTGTAGGCGCCGACGCGACGTGTTAGTCCGGGCTCAGGTGTGGTCACATGTGCATCTGAGGACTTGCACACAACGATAGATGCTCCCTGATGAGTCGATCCCATTACAGTCCTGTCTCACCTACGGCTGGCTTCCAGTCCGGTACCGCTCTGGCCGAACTCGGGCTGCACATTGACGACGCCAAACTGTCGGTCTTCCTTTTCACGATGCGCCGCCATGGCCCAAAGAAAGCCGATCGTATGCCCGGGAATTGAGACATTGGGGTGATAACCTCTCGGCATCAGCACGGCGTCACCATCGCGCACCGGCACAACCAGTTCTGGATAGTCACGGTCGTTGTAAACCAACTGTAGGCCGAACGCTGGCGCTGGCATATTGAAGTAGACGTACATTTCTTCCAGCATCTTGGCATGTTCATGCGGAGGCCAGCTGGTCCAATTGCCCGGTTCGGAGAAGGTAAAGCCTACAAGCAAACGGCCGGCTTGCACATTCTTACCCAGGCAAATGTTGATGTGGCGCTGCTGGCCCAGCGCACCGGTTGTGAATTTGAGAGACGGATCCTTAGAAAGGTCGGCGTAGCGGATGAATTGCAACGGGTACGTCTTTTCGACCGGTGCCGAAAATTCTGCGAAGTCCACGCTTGAGCTTGTCACGATTTCAACTTGCTGATGCGGAGGAATGTAGATGGAATCGTACGTAACGAGATCGAAACTCTGGTCCCCCACTCTCACCGTGGCGGCACCTCCCAGGCAGATCAGGCCTGTTTCCTGCATTTCCGTATTGAAAGAAGCCGAGTGCAACGAAGAATTCAAAATGATTCTTCCGTAAGAAAGGTGTTCATTCGTGCTATTACCCGGAGTGACGAAAATGCTCCGGCCCACGTGCTGATTGGTTTTCCGGAACACCATGCGATCAAAATCTGGCCTAGGCTGAGTACTCATTGACTTCTCCGAAATTCGTCGTGTATTGCTGGTTCACTCCCTTGGCTAGGAGTTCAACCCGATATCTATTCCTGATACAAAGATTGTCATCGCCCCGAGACATGAGTCGATGACTACCGATCTCCGGTCGCAAGAGCAGGGACTTCAATCCTGGGTGAGATCGACGGCAAAGCAAGATACGAGGCTGCATTGTTGAAGCAGATGTTCTTCACCATATTTCCTATTAATTCTTCATCGTCGGGCAGATCACCGTCTTCCATCTCCTGGCCGAGCAAATTGCACAAGACACGGCGGAAATATTCATGTCTGGGAAACGACATAAAGGAGCGCGAATCGGTCAACATCCCGACAAACCGTGATAACAGGCCACAGTTTGACAACGCGTTCAGCTGCCACTCGATTCCTTCCTTCTGGTCAAGAAACCACCATGCGCTTCCGAACTGTAACTTCCCGGGAACCGTTTCGTCCTGATAATTTCCGATCACTGTCGCCAGAACATAGTTGTCGACGGGGTTGACGTTATACAGAATCATCTTGGGCAGGGCGTCTTCCTGATTGAGACGGTCGAGGTACGCAACCAATGCATCGGAGTGCGGCCAGTCGGCGATCGAGTCAAATCCCGTGTCCCGGCCAAGCTGCTTAAGTCCTCGAGTATTGGCATTGCGTTGCGCCCCAAGGTGGAGCTGCTTGGCCCAGCCCTTCTCCGCGTCCAGGCGTCCGAAGTACAGCATCATGAACCCGGCGAAGTTCTGTGACTCTTCGACTGACAATGACTTTCCGGCGCGCAATACAGCAAAGATTTTCGAAGCCTTCTGTTCGCCGCACGAAACCGGGTAGCAACGATCAATTCCATGGTCAGACAATCGGCAACCGTGAGCGTGAAAATCATCGTGGCGCCTTCGTAGCGCTTCGAGGAAGTCTGTGAATCGGGTAATGTCCACGTTGGCCGATGCCCCAAGCTTGTCGGTCCACTGGTTGAAAGCTTCGCAGTCGTCCGTTCGCAATGCTCTATCGGGGCGAAATGCAGGAAATACGCGTGTTTCGAGCCCCGACGCTGAGATTTGCTCGTGATACTCTAACGAGTCCGCCGGGTCGTCCGTCGTGCACAAGGCGACAACGCCGAATTTTCGCAGAATCCCTTGAGCGGATAGTTCTTCAGTCATCAGCAATTCATTTGCAATGTGCCAGACCCTTTCCGCCGAAGTCTCGTTCAACAACTCGCGGACATCAAAATATCGCTGGAGTTCCAGGTGGGTCCAATGATAGAGGGGATTGCGCAGGGTAAAGGGCACTGTCTGCGCCCAGGCAAGGAATTTCTCGTACGAGCTGGCGTCCCCAGTGCAGTAACGCTCCGGGACACCATTGGCCCGCATCGCGCGCCATTTATAGTGGTCCCCCTCCAGCCATATCTCCGTCAGGTCGGCGAAGACCCGGTTCTCAGCAATATCTTTCACCGGAAGGTGACCGTGAAAATCAAGAATCGGTTGCGCCTTCGCGTACGTATGGTAGAGATGCCGCGCTGCTTCATTCTTGAGAAGAAAGTCCTGGGTTATGAATGCCATCTCGGTCTGTTTGCGAATCCCCCTACGCCGGCTGGCTCAGAAGTTTTCCGTTTATGCTTACGTTCTTAAGCGAAAGATCTTTTACGTTTTCGAGCACGTTTGGTTTTGCTACATTGTTGAACTCACAATCTGTGAGGTGGATCTCTTCAATAGGCGCATTCTTGAAGCCCCGCAAATACAGAGCGTATTCAGATTTTTTAGTTTTCAAATTGCGGATGTAAACGGTACGAGCAACCGGGCTGAATTTTCCTTTCTTTCCTTCTTCGTAGAAAAAGTCAATTGCCACACCCGCTGTCGTGACAGCCTTCACGTCAATGTCGCGGACGTAAATTTTCTCGACCACGCCTCCCCGCATTGCGTTGTTCTTGATGCGAATGGCAAACCACAAATCCCGGCTGCCCATTTCGCAGTTTTCAACGAACACATTGCTGATACCGCCCGTGCACTGGCTGCCTAAGGAGACACCGCCATGACCAGTCTGCATCCGGCAGTTGCGCACGATCACGTTTCGGCATGGCACATTGACTCGGCGTGCATCGGCATTGCGTCCGGAATTCACCGCGATGCAGTCGTCGCCGGTATCAAAGAAACAATTCTCGATCAGCACATCCGTGCAGGATTCTGGATCGCACCCGTCGGTGTTTGGGCCATTGCTGCTGATGGTCAATCCGCGCACGGTGACGTTCGTGCATAACACTGGATGGATCTGCCACATCGGAGAGTTGTAAAGCGTGACGTCTTCGATGAGCACATTCTTGCAACGGTACGGTTGTATAAAGTTCGGACGCAGGTAGTGGCCCTGCCCAAAAACTCTTTGTTCGACCGGAATTCCCTGCTCCGCCATCTCAAACAGGCGGTTGCGGTCATTTTCCTGGCTGGGACCACCCGGCTTCCAGCCACAATCTTTACGTCCCTTCCATGGCCACCAGTGTTCGCAATCGGCGTTTCCGTCAATCGTGCCTTTGCCGGTAAGCGCTATGTTCTCCTGCTCGAAGGCGTATATGAACGGCGAATAGTTCATGAGTTCCACGCCTTCCCACCGCGTAAACACGGTCGGATATCTGCTCGTGTCACGAGTAAACCGGATGGTTGAGCCATGGACGAGGTGCAGATTGACATTGCTCTTAAGAACTATCGCGCCGGTCAAGTACTGGCCGGGATTCACTACTACTTTTCCGCCTCCGGCCTGGTGACAAGCGCTTATGGCCTTTTCAAAAGCGCCTGTGCAATCGGTTGAGTTGTCGCCCACGGCGCCGAAATCTGCGATGTCGAAATCGCGATCAGCGAACGTCGGCGGCACGGTTCGTTTCAGAATCTTGGGCACCTGTTCCCAGGCGTTGGCCACCTCAGAATCTGGTTCGGTAGCGCCCTTCAGGGCTCCTCGTACCGTGAGAACACCGCTCACGACAAGAGCGGCTTGAATGAATTGGCGGCGATTTCTCATTGAACGACAATTTGGCATCATCGCCGGAACGATCACATGCCCGTTCCCTGGCGAATGATCCTTTGAGATTCTCGTCGAGCAGGAGGAAGGATTCACTCGCCGAAGCGCGAACCTGTCAACACAGGAACTAGAACACGTAGAGGTAAGGTTGTCAAGCAAAATTACATACACATTATGCAATTTTTCAACGGCTCCTCCGGGTGGCAGAAGATCAAGAGCTTCGGATATTCAAAGTATCATCTACCTTCGTCAAAATCGGGGCCGAGCGAACATTATCCCCTAACTGGTATTTTGGGCGTTCCCTCTGGCCAAGTGAATATGACGTTATCTCTTCTCCGTTGTGCTCCTAAACTTATCTTTCGAGAACAGCGTCCCAGGTAGGTCAACGAAGCATGAGGTCGAGATGCTGGAAGGAACGTTATGCTGACGCTCGCTGAATCTGAGAACATCGTGAAAGACTGCGTACGAGAGGCAACCCGTTTCTCAGGTACTATCCGCTCGGAAAATAAACTATATGAGATTGGCGTCATCGATGATGACTCTCTAGACGCAGTCAACGAAGAGATCACAACCAATCCGGAGAAGGGCGTACCAAATAAGCACTACGAGATTGATCCCGCAGTCCTTCCGACTACCACCGACAAAACGGTTGCTGAAGTGAGAGACATCGTCCAGGAAAACGCCGTGGAATTATCCAAAAGCACAAAAGCGGCTTTTGTTCGCATGCAGGCGTTAGTTCGTGCGGCTGAGCGATCATCGGGCGGAAAGAGACGGTAACATGAAAGTTTCCGCGCTGCTTGGCGCCCTTCTACTGTTGTTTCTATTCTCAGGCAGGTCGGTTTGCGCTGACAAAGTCGATGCTGCGATCACGAGCGTCAGCATGACTGAACGAAATGGCCGAATGATGATCGATCTTGGCTTGTCGACTTCCATCGCAGACGACGACACCACAGCCCTAAAAAGGGCGCAGGCCGCCTTGATTAGGGTATTTGATGTCACGACTGGTATGTCACTGGGCGATGTCAGGCTCGAGTCGGCAAGTGGGGGCACTCTCTCGCTCACCGTCCCGGTACTGAATGAAGGAGACACTATTTCCATCGTGATCTTAAAGCTCACCTTTGACGGCAAGGAAGCGAAGAACCCTCTAGCAATAACCACAACGGTTCCGCGCACTGGCCAAAAAACAGAGGAAACGCAATCCTCATCAGGGCTGTTGTCGCCTGGGCACTGGATCGGAGCAAAGGGTAAAGATGACTCGAACGTATACATAGCTACGCAAATTAATACCGCCATCGATGCTGACCCAAGCTACGGCATCGATGCGAAGCTTGATGTTCCTTTCAGACGCTTTATGACAGGGAGGCGTATACAGAATACCGGGCTCACGTTCTCTACCCAGATCAGTGATGCTCCCGAAGCAGATCCTGATTCGATGGAGTTCGGTGCGTATTGGCGAACGTTTATCTGGGATTGTGGTTCTCGCTGTGGCACAGGCGTCTGGTTTCGTCGGCTTCAGTGGAGAAATACCTTGCAGAGTGAGAGCAACAAAGACTTCAGCAACACAAATATTATTTGGCCGACCGCATTACGACTGATCTCGAAAACTTGGGGATCTTCGAGCGAATTTGGCATCCGCCCCTATATTGGCAACGAGTTTGGATTCAACCTCAATTCACCGGTGCCAGAATTACAAAATCGTCTGATAGATCGGCCATTGATTGGCCTGAACGCCCTTTTGTTGGTGCCGACCGATATAGGTATCTTGAAATCCCTGAACTGGGAGACGCTGTATGAGGGACGCTGGCCATTGCGAAACGAACTCGCTTTGCAGGAGAACGGCGACGGGGCGTTGAAATTTATGGACTTTGGCACGGCTCCCAGAGACTACGTCAATAGTTCCCTTACCGCCGGGTTTGGAACTTACTTCGGGTTGACCTTTTCATATGAGTACGGCCAGCTTCCGCCTTCCTTCAAACTGGTCGATAATGCGTTTAGGGTCGAAATCACTTTTAAGGCAAAAAGAACTGGGGGCGAGTAGGGGCACGGGGTTTCTCGGACCTTAGTTTCCACGCCGATAGAGGGTCCCTTTAATGAATCAAGGTGGTTGATGAGTTAAGAGTCTTGGCTAAGGCACCATCCACCGCAGAACGTAAGCTTGCGCGAGTGCGAGCAGGCTGAGAACTGCCGCAAATGCGAGGCTGTACCAGAAGATCCCACGCAAAATTTCGCCTTCTTTTCCGGCGAGGCCCACTGTCGTTACGCCAACAGCGATATTCTGCGGGGAAATCATTTTTCCGGTTACGGCCCCCGATGAGTTCGTAGCTGCGAGCAAAACCGGATCGATACCTAACTGGTGCCCGGCTGCAACTTGCAAATTTCCGAAAAGAAGATTGCTCGCGGTGTCACTTCCGCTCAGGAAACATGCAACCCAGCCAAGAAAACCACTGGCGAGCGGAAACCACTTGCCGATGCCGGCCAATGCCGCACCAAGCGTGTATGCCATTCCTGAGTAGTTGTAGGTGTAGGAAAGCCCCACGATCAACATGACCGTGAGACCTGGGAGTAATAGTTGGCGAAGGGTGACGAGACCGGAGCGCACGAATATGCGCGGCGAAGCACGTAGAAGCAAGGCTGCTATAAAAGTCGCTGTCAGGGCCGCAGTCCCCGCGGCCAATGGCTGAAAGTTGTAGATGGCACCGTACGTCTTCTGATACAGCGCGATGTAGACGGCATTGTGAAGGCCGGGGACTGCAATTGAGATCTCTAGTCGCTTGAAGATTTTGAAATACGACCAAATGATCATTACAAACGCCAGAAGGACCCACGGTGCCCAGGCTGCCACCGCGTCGGCCAAAGAAAGCTTCGGCGTGGATTGCCGGGTGGCCGTTTCAACTGTTCCCGAAGCATTTGTTGGGGATCTCCAGAACTTCAGGAACACGGTAAGGGCAACGATCGAAGACAGCGAGGCCAGGACGTCCACCGCGTAAGGTCCCCAGTAGTTCGATACGGCGAACTGAATCAAAGCGAAAGTTCCACCAGCGACCAATGCCGGTGGCCAGGTTTCTTTCAGTCCTTTGAGACCTGCTAGCACGACGATGAGAAATGCCGGAAGGAATAAGGACATAAGTGGCAGCTGCCTGCCGACCATTGCGGAGAGCTTTATCTGGTCAAGACCGGTTACTGCTGCCAACGCTACGATCGGAATTCCGAGAGCTCCGAACGCAACCGGCGTGGTGTTGGCAATAAGGGAAAGGGTCACGGCGCGACTGGCCGTGAAACCGAGTGCCAAGAGTAAGAACGCGGTGACTGCAACCGGCGCTCCGAAACCCGCCGTTCCCTCGAGAAGTGCCCCGAAGCAAAACGCCACCATGACAGCCTGCACGCGCATATCACGGGAAGCATGGTGTTCCATCCAGCAGCGTAGGAGATCGAACTTGCCCGTTTCTACGGTGAGGTTGTAAAGCCACAGCGCGGCAAAAACAATCCACATGATCGGCCACAACCCGTAGACGAAGCCAAACGCCGTGCTCAACATCGCAAGCTTAAGCGGCATGCGCCAGATAAAGCAGGCCAGCAGCAGGCAACAGATCAGTCCCCATAACGCTGCAACGTAACCAGCTTTACGCAGCCATCCCATTACGACCAACACGACTATCAGGGGCAACGCAGCAGCCGCGGCTGAGAGCCCTATCGCGTGCAGAGGATCAATTGGTTGAGGCCAGGGAATCACAAGATCATTCCAAACCGCCAAGGAGTTTACTCCGAAAATGGAGGATCCTGCGAATTGACCCGGCTAGCGATTCGTGCGGTTGGGCGCCCAATTACAGTCTTCATCCTGCATACAACAAACGTGCGGGTGCACGTTGTCCCACCTTCATTGCAAGCAGGATACGTGAATAGTGCGTAGGAATAAACGTCTCAACATTGCTATTCAACCGCAGATCATCCGAGTTACCATTGTTCGCTTGAAAAAGCAGCATTCATCCACAAATCGACGCAAGATAACCAAATCGCAAAGTGTGCGCTTTCTCACGGTAGGGCAGACGGCGCGGATTCTTGCTATTAGCCCGTCGACGTTGCGCCTCTGGGAGAACGTAGGGCTGGTAACTCCAGCCCGAAGCGCGGGGCGGTATCGCCTATATACACCGGACCTGCTGGAGATACTAAAAC
This sequence comes from Terriglobales bacterium, assembly GCA_036557105.1. Taxonomy (GTDB): domain Bacteria; phylum Acidobacteriota; class Terriglobia; order Terriglobales; family Acidobacteriaceae; genus Gp1-AA145. The sequence continues at coordinate 7,792 of DATBIE010000110.1, read as the reverse complement.
GGATCAAGTACCTGCGAGATGTGAAGAAGCTGAACGTCCCAGGAATTAAGCAGGCGCTTGCAGAGACATTACCGGCAAAGGCCCGGGAAGTCAGCAAACCGAACCCCCGGAATCGGGGAAAGACTTCTGCGGCTCCGCAATAAGGCGCTACAGCCCAACGAGGGACGGGGGCACTAACTATCTATCTATGGGAGCTTTTCACTCCAAATGGTATTTCCAAGGTTCCGGCCTTGCCTGAGCCGAGGTCGTATACACCAGTTCGCAAATAGATGTCATCACTGGGTGCTTCGATCTCCGCATGCACTTGAATTCCAATCCGCTCCGCTTCGGCAAAGACATTCCCCGGCAGTGACAATTCACGATTTGCGGTGCTTAGATTCAGGGGCCTGCCTTTGGAATCATAGGCAACGAGCATCACCTCAACACCAGCGCGATGCGTACCGTCGGATGTTGTTTCAAAGTTTAAGTCATCTGGCTGGACAGCAAAGTCAACACGGTAGGAAGTCCACGAAGCATTAGCTTGCGCCTCATTGTGTGCAGAGTCCGAATGTCCATGCGCGGTTTTCACCACACGCACTTTGTATAGGATCTGGGAAAAGTCCGGCAGTCCGAAGCTCATCAGCCTCAACAAGGGATCTTCTGGCAAAGAGCGGTCACCCCTTTTGACAGCTTTCAATTCCTCCGCGTAGTAGCCACGCCTGTACGCCAGCCGGTAGTCGTTGTCAGCCAGTTTCACCTGAATGCTCCGAAACGAACCATCCATCTTCTTGTTAGTCGGACTATAAGCCAGCGTGTAATAAGACTCGCCGTCACTCACGATCTTGGCAACGATATCGCTCAGACCATTCATGTTGTAAAACGCCCGGCCACCGGTATCTCTCGCAATTTCCTGCATAGCGATCTGATTCGCGGCCCGCCGATTGTTCTCCTGGGCGACCGATGGCGCCTGCTCGTATTCGGCGTTATAGGTTGCATCAGGCGCAAGCCCCTCAGCCGACACTGGATAAATTGAAACTTTGCTGGCGGAAAGTAGGTTAGCAGTTTGGCGAAATTCCGCAGGCAGAGTTGCTGCCACATCGGTGGCTGGCAGGACATTGATGGGAAAGGAAGCGGCGAACCAGATGACATTTTTGCGCGCGGGAATTGCAGAGAGATATCGCGTGAGCTCCTGGAACGCTTCCATGGTGATAACAGCTCGATTCTCGATGGCAGACGCAGCGGATGTCGCCAACTCCGATCTTGCCGCTTCAATCGCAGCAGGCGCCGCCTGATTCATTGTCATAAGTTCGATCATCTCTTGATCGGCGGCTTCTCCGACTGCGGTGGGAAGTAATGGTGAAACTTGCGGCGTTGCTCCCTCCTTGCCGCTTGAAACTGCGGAACGCAATACTGCAGCATCGGTGGTAAATCCCTGTACCATCCGCAGATGTGATCCCAGGCTGAAAATTGCCAACGTGCCTCCCGGTGCGATATTCCGCAAATACTTGCTGACTTGATCTCGCACGTAACTCTGGTCCTGGGGCTGAGTATTGAGCCAGTCGAGCAGCAAGACATTCACCGAGCCGGCGGGTGGCTCAGTTGGATAGTTCGTAAAAACGTTAGCGGGCATCGGAGGGAAGGATGTCCGAACATGTTCAACCTTCTTCTGCTCCTCAAAAAAAATCAGCTGTTGCGGCTTTCCATTTTCCATGACTTTGAAATCGCTTTTGTGAAGCCCGGAAACCGGCTCCCCTCGCGCTGACGTGACCACAACATCCACGACCACCAGCCGCACTTTCGACTGAAATGTGGGAGTACTGCTGGTGGGCGCAGCCTTGATCTGACATGTCGCGCAATGGGAAGCCAATAACAGTCCGCTGCAACTAATGAACTGGCGAAGAAGAAAACGCGGGTTCGCTTGGCGTGACATCGATTCTCTGTCCCTAAGCTATTGTGGGTCTATTCAAGTTCTCAGGGCACCAATTGTACTGTGTGTCCCTTCCTGCGACCATTCATACTCCAGCACTGCTCCAATCTCGGGCTTGCTCGACTCAACATTTCTGTACAGCCAAAGATCATCCGAGTTACCATTGTTCGCTTGAAAAAGCAGCATTCATCCACAAATCGACGCAAGATAATCAAATCGCAAAGTGTGCGCTTTCTCACCGTAGGTCAGACGGCGCGGATTCTTGCTATTAGCCCCTCCACTTTGCGGCTCTGGGAGAACGTAGGGCTGGTAACTCCTGCCCGAAGCGCCGGGCGGTATCGCCTATACACACCGGACCTGCTGGAAATCCTGAAAAGGATTAAATACCTGCGCGACGTGAAAAAGCTTAATGTTCCGGGAATTAAACAGGCATTGGCAGAAGCATTACCGGCAAAGGCCCTGGAAGTCAGCAAACCGACCCCCAGAATCGGCGAGAAACTTCGACGACTTCGCAAGAAGCGCGACTTGACTATCACCGACGCCGCGAGACGAGCACAAATTTCTACTGGCTTTCTGAGTGCGATTGAACTGCAACACGCGAATCCGTCGGTGGCCACTCTCTATAAATTAGCAGCGGCTTACGGAACGACTGTGCTGGAGCTCTACGAATTGCCGGTGCACTCGAGCCGGGTGATTCGCCCCCGAGGCCGAAAAAGTCTCCAGACGGAGTCGGGTGTCAGCATGGAGCTACTTTCGCAAGGCACAAAAATGCTGGAATCGATGCTCATCCGCGTTCCTCCGGGGACAGGCAGTGACGGCGCTTACATGCATCAGGGAGAAGACTTCCTGTATATGTTGGAAGGGACCCTGGAAGTCTGGCTGGATGAAGTGGAGTGCAACGTTCTCGAACAAGGGGACAGCTTCTGGTTCGAAAGCAATCGCGGACACCGCTGGTTCAATCCGACAAACAAGCCAGCCGTGATTCTATGGGTGAATACACCGCCGACGTTCTGAGTTCGTAGAACCTTTCACCGACGAGTACGAAGAGAATGCCGGGAAATAATTGTTTCACTTCTTTTTTGACGGCGAATAGTGGAGATGAACAACTTTCCATTCTCCGTCGCGCTTGAACCAGACGTCTGACTCTTGGTAGTTCTCGTCGCTCACCTTCCCTTTTGGTGATTGCGTCTTCACATGTAAGAGATAGCTGGCGACGACAGTATCTCCGCTCGGGTTCACCTGCAGGTGCATATCCAGAGGTTCGGCGAGTTGCACTTTCCCGCCCCCGTGGATAAACGCCGTCCACATCTTCTCGTATTGCGGCAGATCGGTTCGGCCTTCTGGAAGCCACTGCGTGAAATCAGAAGAGTAGTAGGAGAAATACGTCGGAAGATCATTTGCCGCGTAAGCGGCATTCATCTTCTCTTCCAGATTCTGTATTTGTTTCTCGATTTCGGATTGTTGAGCGAAACAGGGGACCGAGACTACAACTCCTAACGCTACAACAATGAAGGAGATGATTCTGCGATTCAGCATACGATCCTTTCTCAATTCTCTCGATAACATCGGCTGGGTGACTTAGCTCGACAGCAACTCCTGTACCGCCCGATATGCCTGATCCATAGCCTGGTCGGTGTATGCGGCGGCCGCCGCGTCTGAGTTTGCAATCGTGATGCGGCCATGACGGCGGCGTGCGATGTCGCAGGGGCGCTGCCCTTCTGGCCAGTCCGGATCCCAAAGTGGGTTGTACTCGTAGGCATATCCGTGTGGCCAACGATTGACCGTTATTGCCTCGATGTCGCGTCCTGGATCGAATCCTCCCGAACCGAGTACACGCGCCATTTGATCGCGAATGTTTCGCTCGAAAGTTTCAAAAGACGTGGCAAGCAAGTCGTAATGTCCGGCGCGCTGCTGGTCCCGCGCGGAAAGTCCCGGCTGGCACGGAGTACGTAACATACGCACCAGAATTGATTCGTTTGGCACGCGCTCCGGTTTGTAATCGCCGATATTCACGGCCTCATCGAGCCCCAGAGACGAGTGATACATGCCGGGGCACGAAACCGAGTGGATTCCGAGTTTCTGAAACGCTTGCCAATTGCGCGTCTCCACGACTGTGTAGACCAGCGGAACTTTTACGCCATAATGCAATGCTTCCTTTTGCTCCGGCGGGAGTTCGGGACACATATAAGGGATGACCATGTTCCAGCAGGCCAGCACAACTCCGCTCGCTCGCACGGTGTACGCCTTCTGATTCCTGCCGTAGACGACTTCTACTTCCTTTGCGGATTGCGCGTCCCCTGCATGGCGAACTCCAACAACGGTGCTGCTCAACCGAATGCGGACGGGAGACTCGGTGCGATCCAGGCGGCTGTAGTCCATTTGTGCGGTGACAATGTCTTCGGCGGTATTGCCGGGCGCCGAGCCGGGAACCAGCGACCGCACCAACATCCGCGCAATCGATGCGTTTCCATCCGGATAGTGGAAGAAGTACTCCTCTTGTGGCGTGACTTCGCCCAAGGCTGTAAAGGACAGGCCTTTTGAAGGCACGCGGTCCAGGCCCATTCCCTGAAATCCGGGAAAATGAATTGCCCAGCAATCGAGGGCGGGAACAGCATCGATGCCGACTCCGTACAGTCCGTGAGTGCGAGTCTGATAAAAGGGGACAACATCGGGATGCGCCTTGACGAGGTTCAGGAGAAAATCCTTGTAGCTCATCTTGGAAAGACGGGCCTTCTTTTCCTCTTGCGCAACTCCGGGCATGTAGTCGACGCTGTCGGTCTGAATGCGGACAATATCCTTCTGGGCGTTGGCGGAAAGTGGCGTCTTGGCAAGAAAATCTGTCCATGATTTGCTGGAAGCGCTTTGGCGACCGTACGCGCCACCCGGCGTACCAGCAACCAGACGCTCAGTACCAAATGTTTCTTTGTCGAAAAAGTAACCCGATCCAAGGCCGGAATACGCATCGCCTACGGCGCACTTCTTTTCCAGTGCAGGCGGATCAATGCCCAGTTCCGTCATCAAACCGCGCGCCTCTTTGCTGTAAGGGAAAGGGGACTCGATCGCATAGGTTCCGCCATTGCTCAGCAGAAGGCGTCCGCCGGAGCGGAATTCATTTCGCTTGGCGTGGCCTCCGAAGTCGTCGTGATTGTCGAGAATAAGAATGCGGGCCGGCGATCCGGCGTGCTTACGATAGAAGTAAGCGGCAGACAGGCCACTCATACCGGCGCCTACGACGATCAGGTCATATTTCTCGCCAGTATCGACCGGCTTACCCGCCTTCTTCCAAAAGGCGCCATCGCGGAGAGAATGAGCCACCTCAAATGAACCGGGATGACTGCCTCTCATACCCGTGCGTGTGGGTGGATAATAGCCGGGAGCATCCTGCGAAGTTGGCTGAGATTCCTGCGCTGCAAGCAGTCCCGGAAAACTGGAGCTTGCTAATGCTCCACCGACCGTGACAGCCACACCGTTCAGAAAATCACGGCGCGTGACGTTGCGGTCCATTCCAAGCTGATGGTCGCGAGAAGGATCGCGCTCTTCGTTTTCGGATTTCCCCATGATGAAATGCCTCTTAGCTATTCAGACTAGCAGGGCCTTGATGGTTTTGGATTCGATCAGGTTTTTAACTTTGTCAGGAAACGTCTGGCTAACGTTTTGTTGCACCTTACTATAATTCAGGAAGGTTAGAGAAAGAGTTGGACAGATGTCAAGAGCCAAATCGGTTCTGTCCTGTCAGCGTCAGAATCCTATCTCAACCTTGCAGAATTGTAGTAAAGTAGTCTACTCGCAATGAACCGCAGTAAGAAACACCCGTTTTAACAGGGACACAGGCATGACGGTAGCCGCACCATCCGGTACGAAAGTCGCTCACTACATCGGCGGCCAGTGGACCGAATCCAAATCCGCGGACTGGCAGGATGTTATTAATCCTGCCACAGGCGACCAGTTGGGGCGAGTGCCCCTTGCCACTCGGGAAGACGTAATTGAGGCCGTCGAATCTGCCGCCACCGCTTTCCCCGACTGGCGACGCACACCTCCTGAAGACCGCATCCAACCCCTCTTCAAGCTGAAGACGCTGCTCGAGGAGAACCTGGACGAAATCTCCCGGATCATCACGCAGGAAAACGGCAAGACTCTGTCCGAGGCGAAAGGCGAGATGCGCCGTGCCATCGAGAATGTGGAAGTGGCCTGCGGTATTCCGATAATGATGCAGGGCTACAACCTGGAAGATGTTGCCCGCGGCATTGATGAGACCATGATTCGCCAGCCGGTGGGAGTAGTGGCCGCGATCACTCCATTCAACTTCCCAGGAATGATTCCGTTCTGGTATTTGCCTTATGCCATCGCCACCGGAAACACATTTATTTTGAAGCCCTCCGAACGCGTCCCGCTCACGATGCAGTTTGCTTTTGAGCTGCTGGAGAAGACCGGCCTGCCGAAAGGCGTTGCGAATCTGGTGCAGGGTGGAAAAGCAGCAGTGGATGCCCTGCTTGAGCATCCGAAGGTCCGCGCCATCAGTTTTGTGGGATCGACGGCTGTGGCTCGGTACATTTACGCTCGCGCCGGCGAGCACGGCAAGCGTTGCCAGTGCCAGGGCGGCGCAAAGAACCACGTCGTTGTGCTTCCTGACGCGGACATTTCAGCCGCCACGAGCATCATCAGCGACAGCGCATTTGGGTGCGCCGGTCAACGGTGCCTTGCGGTTTCGGTGGTGGTCACCGTGGCCGAGGCGCAAAAGACATTTCGTGACTCAATAACTGATACTGCTGCGAGTCTGAAAGTTGGGTACGGGCTTGACTCAGGCGTGCAGATGGGGCCGGTGATTACCCCCCAAAGCAAAATGCGGGTCGAGTCACTGATCGGGCGCGGCGAAAAAGACGGCGCAAAAGTCTTGCTGGATGGCCGAGGCTCAACGATCTCGCACTACGAAAGCGGGAATTTTGTCCGGCCTACCATTCTTGATAACTTGCCAGCAGATAGCGGGCTCACTGACACAGAAATTTTCGGTCCGGTCCTCAGCTTGGTTCACGTGAAAGACCTGGATGAGGCCCTGAGATTTCTGGAGCACAGTGCCTACGGGAACCAGGCATCTTTGTTTACCTCGAGCGGCTCAGCAGCGCGTCGCTTCCGTTACGAAGCCCCTGCTGGAAACATCGGAATCAACATCGGCGTTGCCGCCCCGATGGCGTATTTCCCATTTAGCGGATGGAAGAACAGCTTCTTTGGCGACCTGCATGGGCAAGGGCGGGATGCCATCGAGTTCTACACGGAAAAGAAGGTTGTAATCGAGCGCTGGGCCAAAGAGCACAGCCGCAAGTTCTGATCCAGAGCGCTTCCCCACGCCTGCAAGGAGCTTTGAATGACACCAACTCTGACTGATACAGTTGCGCCCTCCCAACTCACCGGGCAGGAAATGATTGACCTCTGCCGGAAACACACACTCTATGAGTGGTCCGCGCAATCGAAGCTGGACCCGATCGCAGTCGCGCGCGCGAAAGGCATTTACTTCTGGACTCCGGAAGGCAAGCAGTACATCGATTTCAACAGCCAATTGATGTCCGTGAATATCGGGCATGGCGATGAGCGCGTCATCGCTGCAATCAAGGAACAGGCGGAAAAGCTCGCCTATGCCAATCCTTTTATGGCACATGAACCGCGTGCGCGTCTCGGCGCCAAGCTGGCGGAGATCACACCTGGCGACATCGACACTTTTTTCTTTACGAACGGTGGCGCAGAAGCAAACGAGAATGCGATCAAGATCGCACGGTTTTTTACTGGCCGGCACAAAATCATGGCGCGCTATCGCTCCTACCATGGGGCGACTGCTGGCAGCATTTCTCTAACGGGAGATCCACGACGCTGGGCAGCCGAGCCGGGTATTCCCGG
>DATBIE010000109.1:0-2879 GCA_036557105.1 Terriglobales bacterium | reverse complement strand
TCCCCTTCAATGAATGGAATAATCGGGTTCGCCGGCACTTCAAGATGACCACCCTTGTAAGAGATCCGCGAGCCATCTTTCGGTACTGGCCCGCCGTTGTATGAGTCCGCCATTCTTCCTCCCTGAATAAAAAAGAAAAGAAATTATAAATGCTGCGCGTGAAACGAATGAGCAGGGCTGCGCACTATCTCTCAGTACAACCGCCTCTCTGGCGACTAAGTAAAGGAGTTTCGCTATGCCACGCAAAATAAAACGCTACGGTTGGGTCCCTGATATTCCGGACCCTAGAGATCTACTGTTTGCCGCGCCTGCCACGGTGCTGCAAAACCTTCCATCGAGTGTCGACCTTAGGCCCGGCTGCCCGGCCGTCTACGACCAGGGTGAATTGGGCAGTTGCACTGCCAACGCAATTGGCGGAGCTTTCGAGTTTGAACAAAAGAAGTTGCATTTGATTGACTGGGTACCATCCCGACTGTTCATTTACTACAACGAGAGATACATGGAGGGCACGGTTGATCAGGACAGCGGGGCGCGAATTCGCGATGGAATCAAATCCGTGGTGAAGCTGGGCGCGCCACCGGAAACAGACTGGCCCTACAACACCGACATGCCAGTCGTCATCAGGAAACCTTCAGCGCCGGCATACCGCGACGCATTGAAAAGCAAGGTCAGCTCATATCACCGAGTGCTGCAAAACCTCTCCCAGATGAAAGGATGTCTGGCCGATGGTTATCCATTTGTCTTTGGATTTACTGTCTACGAAAGCTTCGAATCGGACGAGGTTGCCAAAACCGGCATTGTTCCCATGCCGAACCCAAATGCGGAGCAGCAACTGGGTGGACATGCTGTTCTCGCAGTGGGTTACGATGACGCGCAACAACGGTTCATTGTTCGGAATTCCTGGGGAGCGGGCTGGGGCATCAGCGGATATTGCACGATGCCTTACGCGTACTTGAACGATCGTCAATATGCCGATGATTTCTGGACCATTCGCGGAGTCACAGGTGAACCTGTCACCACCAGCGCTGGAGCGGCTGCAGATTAGGTAGCTCCCAGTTTCGCTGAGACATTTACCGTGAGGCGAAACTCGTGACCTGGAGCCGACTCCCATGATCGCTGATGTTGTAGCCGAAGCTGGGTTGAACCTGCTTCTTGCCCGGTAAAACGCCAGTTTCGGCTGCTGCGTCCTCCTGGCACGGACGTATCAGACGAACCGCCTCCAACTTCCTCATTTCTCAGAATCGGTTCGCCATTGTCGACGAGCTTCCATTTGTAACCTCCCATGCGGCTTTCGCGTAGAGAGATTTCAAAGTTCTTCCCAATCTCTAACTCCACCGTGTTGCCGTTTGCATCTTCCGAGTAGGTTCGGGACATAGAACTAACTTCAGATTTTCTTCGTAACTCAGGACGTCAACCACGAAAAAGCACAAATACTCGAACTCTCGAAATATGATTCAACTCACGTTCCGGTCATAGACCTCCCGAACCCTAGTGAAAGTCTGTAAAAGTTCCTGCTCAAGGCCATCCGGAAATTCACTACCAAGTATCTGTGCCGAGACTTTCTCAATGGCTTGGCGGCTGTGCTCGGCTGACATCAGCCACCTACGGTTTCGCCCGGTCACCAGGCGGAATACGTGCTCGACGGTGCGGAAAAGTTCAGCAGCATGGTCTAAAAGTGCAGCCTCTTGCTTTTCGAGTACGCCGGTGCTCGAGCACCTCCATAGGCGGTCGCGTAGTGTTCCGCTCTTGGGCCGAATTCCATGCTTAACCAGCAAGAAACTGGAAATAAAATCCACGTCGTAGAGCCCGCCGGCGGAAGTGCGGATACTTTTCTCGGGAGCGCTCGCATTTTGTAATTTCTGGCGCATCTCGCGAACGGCCTGGGGAAACTTCGGATCGGCTGCGAAGCGACCAAAAAGAGTCTCGGCAGCATTGGCTGTTTCCCTGCCAAGGTCCGGGCTCCCCGCAACCAAACGGAGCTTAGTGTAGGTAAGCGCCTCCCACGGCTGTGCCTCAGATGCGAAATAGGACTGGAGCTGGACGGGTGTGACCACCAACTCGCCTTCGGATCCCCGCGGGCGTAAACGCGCATCTACCGGAAACACCAATCCTTCCTGCGTGTAAGCCGCGAGTGCCTGCATGATTTGCTCGGCAATTTTCGTAAGTGATTCACGGTTTGCCGTCGGATCGCAGACGAACAGCAGATCGGCATCCGAAAGGAGATCAAACTCACGTGTGCCCAAGCGGCCGAGCGCGAGAATTGCCAGGCCGCGTGGTGCCCCCGCGATCTGGAACGCTGCCCAGATGGCGTGTTCCGCGCCGGACGTAGTTTCTGACAATGAGGCATAAACCGGGCGTCCCTGTGCCAGATCACGTGTGCCCGAAGCGAACATCAAATGGCGAAAGTGACGACGAAGTAATGCGATCTTCTCCGCGTGATCGGCGGCAGAGTGAGCAACGTAGTCGAATACCGGATCACGGCCTTCAGGCTGGGCATCATCGAACATCGGCCCCGGTAGAGCAAATAAATGCCCCTCGCTAGCCTTAGCCCACGGTGAATGGATATCCGCGAGCGTGCTTACCTCTTCCGGATAGCGGACCAGAGTTTCAGCAAGATAGTCGCTGAGTTCAAACAATGACAAAGAATTAGCGATGGCCTCCCGATATTGCAGTACCGTCGCATATCGCTCTGAGGAGCCGTAGGCAGAACCCAGGAAACGAAGCAGGTTCTTGCGCCCTGGAGGATTCAATCCGTTCATCGCCTGAAACACGGCCGGCGCATCAGCGGCCAGCTTATCGAGCAGCTGTTTATTTGACTGATCAGGAGATGGAATTCCAGCGGCCTGGAGTTGGAATTCTCCTTCCTTCTTCATCGAAGG
>DATBIE010000108.1:0-125575 GCA_036557105.1 Terriglobales bacterium | reverse complement strand
GATTGGGCAGTCTTCGGTTCCATTCTTGTTCCGTGCGATTAAACAAGGGGAGGGTTGTTTTTTCAGCCGTCAATTCGATCAGACTTGACTGTTTTTCGAATGATCTCGGCTCAATGATCACGGGAAATGATATTGATCAGGTGAACTGTATTATTGTGACCCGCTATGTTTAAATGGCACTTAGGTGGGAGGATTGGAATGGATCAACGACCAATTGCTAAAACGCTCGACTACGTTTCAGCGCCCGAGCCAGAGTGGCCCACCATGTATAGTTCAGTTCTACTCGTGAGCGTAGTGTAACTTTGTTACTCATCTTTCCCGCGAAGTACAGTAACAATTGCTAGGCGAATAGTTTGGAGACAGCAAGATACTCGGTGTACCCTTCTCCGTCAAACGGTGGGAGGCTTAGGACTCCTCGCAGGATGCGCTTCCGGTTTGGTACCGGAAGCGCTCGCTCCTGCGCGGATTACCGGCTTGTCCCCCAACAACCGGCTTGGTCAATCTCGTCTCGAAATCTAGCCTCGTTGCTGCTTTCCAAGCGACCTGATATTGAGACGAACGCTCCCAACTACATCGTTTCCCTCTAATGCCAAAAAATTAACCTGAGTTGAGGAAGGTGGCGACTGTCATTTCTGACAGATAGATGCGAGGCCACATCCGGGCTGCGCCGTCTGTACCCAGTCAGCTAGCCCTTTGATTGAATGACCTGTCTTCGACTGGGACCTTCGCGACGATTTTAGTTCCGGAGTTCTCGGCTGCGCTAACGATCAACTCTCCATTCATAGCATGGAGCCTTTCACGCATACTTGCGAGTCCTAAACCTGCAGCAGTCGCGGAAGATAACTCAAATCCTCGTCCATTGTCAGCGATTTCCAAGCGAGCTATAGAGCAATCAACCGAAAATCGAACTGACACCTCAGATGCGCGACTGTGGCGCACTACATTATTCAAAGCTTCCTGTGCTACGCGATACAGACAGAGTTGCGCTTCCGCTGAAAGATCGGGTGCGTCCTCGATCTCCTGCACAACTCGCAGTCTGTGTTGCTGCGTAATTTGTCTACATAGCTCATTGAGTGCGGACCTTAGACCTAAATGCTGCAACTTTGAAGAATGCAGTTGATGAGAAAGTTGATGAACATCGCTCGTAAGCTCATCCAGCTCCTCAAGCACTGGTCCCAAGTTTAGATGCGGCGAATCCGGCGAGTCGGAAATTTGTCGATTCAACTCCTGGAGCCGAATTATTGCCAATGATAGGCGCTGGCCGATGTCGTCATGCAACTCGCGAGCGACACGCTGTCTCTCTTCCTCCTGCGCATTGATAAGCCGCGCCGGCAATTGATGGAGAGCGGATTGTGCCTCTTTTAATCTATCCTCGGTTTCTTGTTCCTGCGTCACATCCTCCACCATTGCCATCACGACCGGCTCTCCGGGAGTCTGAAACTTTAATCGTGAGACGCTAACACGCGCACGCATCCTGGTTCCATCTTTCCGCAGCAATGGCTTTTCGATGTTGTAGGTCTCTCTTGATCCGTTCTGTAATTCCTGAAACAAAGCCCAATCCGAGGCGACCTCGCCCGGAACCGAAAATTCTTGGCAAAGCATGCCGTGCATCTCTTGTTCGTTGTAGCCCAACATAGAGCAAAGTGCGGGATTCACGAACAACAAACGGCCATCCAGGTCCTCCAATGTAATCCCGAGGGGCGCCTGCTCGAACAATTTATAGAATCGCTGCTCAATCGCCTGTTTCTCGTTCTGTGTGTTCTTTCGTATCACTGCGTTTGTAATAATGTTTCCCAGCACGGCGATCCTCGTAAGAACAGACTGAGTCCAAGTCTGTTCTCTCGACGTCGAGCAAATGACCAGCACTCCCCGCAGGCCGTTGAGACCACAGGGCATTAACAGGGCTGATTTCACCTGGCGTTCGCAGAGATAGGATTTGTCAAAGCTTGCGGACTCCGGCAGATCTCCTAGCCTGCTGACCACAACCGGATTCCCCTGCAACAATCGGCTTACTGACCAGGGCAGGCAGGACAGGTCAAGGGAGTCGTAATTGACTTCTCGATTTCGATTTACGCAGTAGCTCTTTTCCGGGCTGTCGCCGCGAAGTATGAGCCAGCCTGCGTGGTCCGCGCCCTCAGCGTTCATCAATTCCCGCAGCCCGCTTTCCATTTCCACATCCACTCGCTCGGGTGGACAGTCGGCAAGAGCGGTTGAAATTTTGGTCAGCACTCTTTCGCTCGCAAAATCACGAACGATCAAATCCTGAGCGTGTCCACGCCTGCGTATCTCCACCAAGAGCACAGCGATTAACACAGGCTCGAAAACCAGCATGAACAGGACCGCAATTATTGTGTATCCCGTGGGCACGAAGTGAACGAAGGTCTTTTCGACGGGCAATTCCGAGACGACGAGGGCAACCTGATTGTTAAAAAAATTTGGAAGTTTGTATGTTGCGCTGGAAGTAGCACGACGATTTTGAGCCAGCGACAGCGTCAGTCCGAGCACAGCGAGCACAAGAATGCAGGAACTAGTGCTTAAGATTGAGTACAGCACGGCGCTGCTCTTTGACATCCAAACCTCATGGAAGGCTACTATTCGAGCCTAGAGTGCGGCCCACAAATGAATAGGTTGGAAAGCCACTATTCGCGTCCACGCGCTGGAACGCGTTCGAGAGCGCTGCCCGAGCAAATCTTTCAATACGACACAGAATTAACGGCTCTAGAAAAGCCTTTCACATCAACGAGCAAACAATATTGCACTTGGCATCAAAAGCAAAACGATACAGAAAATAGCGTCTCCTTGTTTATGTGGCCGAGTACAATAACATGAGGGGTCTCGAGGTGCAACGAGAATTACACCTTGTTACGAAAACGGAACAAATCCGTTCATTAGGTGTTTTCACATTTCTAAAGGCGTTGGAGTAGTGGTTACTTTTGTAACCAGGGCGTAGCCGTCGGTTCATCGCGTCATAGGCCTTTGTTCCCGATTCTAGGGTCATCACTCGGCCGAAATTGTGTGCTGTTCCAATCGGCACGCGACATTGGATGTGTTCGCGTTTCTGGACATTGGCGAAGTGGAGGAGCGAGTGAACGGCGCAGAACATGATCATGCTAATTCTCCGTCCGTCTCCTTCGGAAAGCGAATGCGCATTGTCGTCGCAGACGATGTCTCCGAAATCATCGATGCCATTGAACAACGACTCAGCCCAGAGTATGAAATCGTCGGCAGAGCAGGGGACGGAATTACATTGATTAGCATGGTTCGCCAGCTGCAGCCTGACGTAGTGATTACCGATATTTCCATGCCTCGATTGAGTGGAATTCAGGCATTGCGTCAGATCCGAAGCCTTGGCCTTAGCACACCATCTATCGTGCTGAGTGTCCATGAAGATCCAGAACTGGCACAGGAAGCTCTCGCGGATGGCGTTTCGGCGTTTGTTCTGAAATCACGTCTTCAGGAGGATTTACGTCCGGCCCTCCAAGAGGCCCTTGCGGGAAAGAAATTTGTTTCGGAGCGTCTCCGGCGCAAGATGAAAAACAGCCCCCACACAAATTAACCGCGCTTGTCTTCATTTGAAATCTACAAAATATTGAGCCTGCCTGGATCATGGTGGGATGGACTGACACTCCGACGTGTCAATTGTGGAACATCGCTGTTTCGAGTGCCGCTTTCGCGACACATCCGGCCAGAATTCCTTGAGAGCATTGGAACCGATCTCTCCCAGATACGAAAACCCGATCCTTGAAATCGTCAGTGCCGCACCGCGATTTTCTTCAGGATAGTAGGCATTCGATATGCCGGCGGAGATTCCGCTGGCAAGAAGCTTCGACCAGTTGAACCCAAATGAGCGATCATCTTTGCGTGTGCGAATCGTTGCTCCAAAAACGTGAGTCACCCGCAGCGAAAATGGTTTGTTGACGGCCCGAAAATAACGTGGGTCCTCATGCAATATCGCTGGAAATACATAGAGTCGCAGCGCGTTGCCAGTGACTGAATCCGCCAAAGACGAAGCATAACGTTTAGCAACTCCTCCGATCCCGCTCCCGTATCCAGAGCTGACTCCTGCGGAGTCGAGCAACAAAGCATTGATGGCGGGCATTGTCAGATTGAATGGATCCATTATTGTCTTTGTAAATAATCGTCGCTTTGCCGAAGAACTCAGCGGCGGAGCGTTGACATCATTGCTCTGGTTGAACGCCGGAATGAGAGCTACGACCCGTTCTGACTTGCATTGGAGCGGACTAGTCACGGCAGAACTGGCGTTCTTATCGCAACCGCTTCGCTCCTGCGCACCCAGGTTAACTGCCGCAATAAACACTATCCCCGTGTGAAAGCAAATAGACGCCCAGGCGCAGAGCATGCTCTGCCTCAAAATCGAATAGTCGGGCCGAACGTGACCCGAAGATTGTTGTGGACCTTATCACTCCAGTAGATTTCGTCGCCGACGTCCAAACGAATCCCGAGCGGCCCCGCATGGAAGCCAATTCCTCCTCCGGGATAAAAGATAGCCTGTGTGAAGCTGTTAGGCGATGCTGCGGCGAATGAGGTAGTAATTGGCATACCCGAGATTGTGGTTTGCGTGCGCTCCGGGTCGTACCAGTTCACGCCTCCCTTAGCGAATAGGAAAAAGCTTCCTCCGCGAGTTTGTAGTTTTAACCCACCATTCAAGTGCAAGATGCCGAGTTTGCTCTCTGTTAGTATGGCATTCCCTGGAGACGCGGCTAGTACGAAATTGGCGTGCTTTACATCATAGGCGGTCTCAAATTCCGCCTGCAGCAACCGATGCATATTGATGTCGATCCGGGCGCCAAGTCCGAAGGCATTTTGCGGGAAACTTGTGACGGATGTATTCGTGTAATCTCCGAAGCCGCCAATCTCTACGTGCTGCCCCGCGGCAGCGGGTACGAGAACATAGACAAGCGTCACTAGAGCCGGTACAACGACAAGAATTGATGTCTTTCCATTCATAATTGCCAGGTCCGGTCTATTCTGAGTCGAGCAATACGGTGTGCAGGCCCTCCTCATGCGCGTTTTACAATGGAGGTGGAAGACAAACACGCCATCCCGATCCGAAAGACCGGACGGAATGAAGGTACTGTTTGCGAGGGACGGCTAATACTGTCAATTTTCGCAGTGCGGAGCATGTGATCCAATTTGATCGTGAAACTTTTCCGCTCGCAACAATTGCATTTGGCGTGCACTAGACGATCTTGAAAAAAGCCTCGTCATTACTATCTCGACTGAGGCTTTTTCTCTTGGTCATCCTGTGATACGAGGTGCCACGATCCTTACAGTGAATTGAGATTGTGCATGCTGTCATAAGTGACAGGTCCCAGCATGGAGGCGCCATGAAAGAATTTAAGCGGATGGCCGGATGTTGACGCTATGCTCCCGAAAGCAGCCCCATGGGCGAGTGGTGGTAATAGATGGAACATTCGGCCTCACACCTATCCAGTTTTCTTAGATCAGCACTCATCCGTGCATTCGCCGTGCGATCTTATCTCCGCCGGCGAAACGTGTAGTTGACCCCTAAAACCATGCGAAGTCTGGTTTGGCCGGTCTCTACCAGATGAGTTCGCAGAATGTCTAAATTCGCCCGGGCTGCCCAATGCGGACTAAGCACATAGTCGGCGCCGCCACCAATCATCCAGCTATAGGCATTGTCGGAGGCGCTTTGGCTCACGACTCCTACTTGGGTCAACTTCTGATTTAGATGTGTGCCTCCGATCTGGAACTCTGCAAAGGGATCTATATCAAAGCGTTTGATTCTCTTTGAGGGGAAAAACACTCTGGGTCCGACCAGCCAATTCTGCATGTTACTTTTAATGGTGACCAACCCCGAACTGGTCAATGCAAAAGCGCCGATAACGGATGTATCCCCCGCATGGTCATAGTTAAAGGCGACAGAGACTCTTGGAGTAAACCACAGCGCAGCACCAACATCGAAGCCGTCTAATCCATTGTCCCCGGTCATGTGAACCCAGCCACCGGAAACCTCGAGATTGTTCTTACTCAAGACATTCGAAGTTGTTTGGCTGAATCCCGGGAATGCGACTGCCAACGATATTGCAAGTATGAGAAGTCGAATACGCTTCATGTTCCCCCCGAACACTTCATCTGCACTGAGCAGGCTCCGAACTAACTACGATTTTGGAACCTTTTACTAGGTTTGTACGGGCGACCTGCAGATGAAAAAACTGGCAATTGTGACAGTAAAATGTTTCCTCAGCCACAACATAGACCCGACGTGTGTCCGGCAGTCGCGTGGAATGGCATTTAGGTGGTTGTTCGTCCGTTAAGACACGCAGGAATGAGGTGCTCTCATCGTGGAGCAACAAACGGTTACAAAGTGTTGTCACTTCCTGCTGAGACAAAGGTCTTGCCGGAGAGCACTTGTCTGATTGCGACCGGGAGATCAATCTTCATTCGCCGCTTCACTACGAACCCGCTTGCTCCGGCTTCCAGTGCCTTAGTTGCAGATACCCTATCGTCAAGAGCGGTTAAGACAATGACCTTTAGTCTTGGATCTCCGCCTGTCACACGCCGAATCACCTCAAGACTGCTCAACCCCGGCAAAATCAGGTCAAGAATGAGAACATCAGGCTTTATTCCCACTGTTGCGAGAATCGCAGCGTCGCCGTCATACACCGCGCCCACCATCTCGAAATGTGGAGACAGCGCGAATGAGACTAACGTCGGGATTCCAGGTTCGGAATCAGCAACTAGTATGTGCGGTTTTTTTCTCGTTTGCAGATATAGTTCGACCATGCTCTGATAACCCATGCCGGCCCACATCGTTTCGGCTGCTCGGCTGACGGGCCATTCTAGAGGATGTGCAGGATCGCAGACTTTGCGCTGGAGCAATGATCGACAAAATACAAGCTGAGGCAGTAACGAAAGGCTAGACCACTCTTTTATCGACGCGCGTTTTTGTGACTGCTTTTTGCGTTCGGTCCGTCAGATTGGGAAAGTGGCTATGTGCAGCTCTCGCTTCTGCGCACCGTTGAAGAGGAGTGGAGGTGGAGAGCCCGGCGAGCGTTATCCCTCCCCCAACCTGACTGGACCGAAGCAGAATATAATCTACCTCGTGGCATTCTACGGCAGCAACTGTCAAATAGTGAGAATGACAATTTGACTGCTTTCTTGATCCTCACGTCGGTCTAGGAATGCTCGTGCAATTTATTACCGCGAGCCAACAACCACAATCCTGGATTTGAGACCGGCAGGATTTCCCTACAAGTTGTCGAAGAAGAGGGATATTGTTCTAATGCGCCGGCTGAACTTCCACGGGCGGGGGGCGACGCTTCAGTGTAGGAAGTTGCCGGAGAGCGGAATAGTTGCGCAATGCTACGTCGGCTTCTCTCAGCCGCGCTTTCATTTCCTGAAATTCAGATGTGTCAACTTTGTATTCAGCTTTGGCAGGAAGCAAAGTGTCGATTTCCGACTGCACTCTTTCGATTCGCCGACGAGTGAGTGGGTGAGATCGGAGAGCTCTGATCAGAAGGTTTTGTTTGGACTGGTCGAGTGTTTTGATTCTTTCAAAGAACGCGACTAACGCTTCGGGATCGTACCCTGCCAGGTATGTGTATTGAATAGCTAAATAGTCTGCTTCGAGCTCGAAATTCCTGGACACTTTCATTACGGCAAATGGTGTGCCAACCGCAAATGATTGGTAGGCGGCGTAACCAACCGGTCCGCTAACCAGCATCAACGGAACGGAAATCATTCTTAATAATTCTTGGTGCGTGCGACTCCTGGCCGCATGGCACGCAGCAACATGCGCAATTTCATGCGCCAGCACTCCAGCGAGTTCAGCTTCGTCGTCTGTTGCTAAAAGCAGTCCGGCAGCAACGTACAAATACCCTCCGGGAAGCGCAACTGCGGTGACCTCGTCGGAATCGATGACTCGGGCAATTAAAGATACCTGCGAATCGGAGTTTCTCATCAGCAGTTGTACGATTTGATTCACATACTCTGTGATGGTCGGGTCATCGATAAACTTAGTCGTTACGTTAATCCGAGTAGCATACTTTTTACCCATGGCAGTTTGCTGCTCCAGGCTGTACCAGTTTCCAAAGCCCCTTCGGCACCCAACGTTTCGCTCGCCAATCGCCTGAATATCTCGAATGCTCCTGTCGTGATAACTCCGGATCTTGTGCGCTGCCGTGGCATGAGAATGTTCGCCCTCGACCAGATCGCCGTTTTGAGATCTCGCGGGTAATCCACTTACTATCAACAGGCACCCGCACAACAGTAATGACCTCAGTTCCACCAGATACTCTCCCAACAGCTTCCCATCATTTATTTCGTGAGCGGGTAGATTCGCCACTGGTAATTTGTACAGCCGCCCCTCGACACTCAACGCGATGCTGACAGTTTTGACAGCTTTCTACTGCAATGTAATCGATGAGACTGATCGTCGAGTCAAGGAGGCTGTGAAATGATTGCAAAGACTGCCACGCTTTCGACGGTACTGAGTTTTGTACTTTTAGCGTCGGCCTCGGCACAGAATGTTGAACTGACGGGACAGGTTGGTGGCCAACTTAACGGCGGCCTTGATCTGTCCACCTCGATATTTCATCGCATCGAAGTTGGAAATAGTATCAACTATGGTGTCACCCTCGGATACTTGGTGGGAGACTATTATGGCCTCGAATTTCAATGGAATCACGCGGGGGGCGATGCACTTGCTCAGCCGATTGGCGTCGGCTCAAGCATCAATGTGTTCTCACTAAGCCAAAACCAATACATGGGAAACATCGTTTTCCACTTCAAGGACCGCGAGGCAAAAGTGCGTCCTTTTGCTTTTCTGGGATTGGGAGCGACGAACCTATCTCCAGATCGAAGCGGTCTCAATTCAGCCACCCGGTTTGCCGTCTCTCTCGGCGGGGGCGCAAAATACAATCTCAGCCAGCACATTGCCCTGCGCGGCCAGCTGAAATGGTCGCCGACCTACATTACTACTACCGACGGCGGCTATTGGTGCGATCCTTTCTGGGGCGGATGTTGGGTGGTGGGAAACGACCATTACCTTCATGAGTTCGATATGTCGGGAGGAATAACTCTCCGTTTTTAACCACCGATGGCATTGATGGGAGCAATAGGCTGCGACCGTCGCTTCTACGCCGGTGTGCATTGACCCTGGCCCAAGATCAGCGTGACGACTTGGATGTCTGGGAGCAATTTAGTTTGACAAGGAATGGTTTTGATGAATCCGGCTGCAACAATCCTCGTCGGGCTTATGCTCCTATCGATTCCCTTTCGCAATTTACTTGGACAAGATGAGCCTACCGACGATCCGCGAGCAAATGTCAACCTGGGAATGCCAATTTCGGCCCCGCTGAATCCAACCGCACAAGTAATGCACCTGGGTTTGGGCACCACCATAGGCTCAGGCTACAACTTTACAAGACGTCATGCTGTGATAGGGGAATTCATGTGGAACAATCTCTATCCTACGAACGGAGCACTTGGTCCACTACGATTGGTGACACACAACGCAGATCTGAGCGCGGGTGGTAATCTGTTCGCCTTCACAGCAAATTACCGTTTTGAACTGAGGGGCGAGGCACTGGGTACATACCTCATTGCTGGCGGAGGTTGGTACTATCGAAATGCGCACATTTCCCAAATATTCGTAACCGGCTCAAGCATCACATGCAATCCAACGTGGCTTTGGTGGGGATTTTCGTGTGAATCTGGGTTGGTAGGCGCCGAACAAACGATCGCACACACATCTTCCAACGCTTTGGGGGCTAATGGAGGAATAGGGTTTACTGCGAGAGTAGGAGATGCCCCTTATCGCGTGTATGTCGAAGCGCGCTATCATTACGCCCCCAGCAAGGGAATCAGTACTCAGCTTGTCGCTGTCACGGTGGGGATCCGCTATTGACTCGGTCCGCAGCATACTCGGCTGTTATCGTTGACAGTAGTACTACTTAGATAGCCCATCCATACTTGTTTGAGCCCACATTGGGGCGGAGTTGTCTGTGCCTAAATGCTCTATATTGGTTCTGATTTGTGGGATCGCTCTGGCGGTATCAGGTCAGACGTCGTCCTCCAAATATCAACCTGGCACCATAACCGACGTCATTGTCCATCAACACGGCAATAGTCCCGGAGGTGACGACGTTACACGCTATGACGTCTCGGTCAAAATTGGAAATACGGAGTACGTCGTTCTGTACACGCCGCCAAATGGAGCAAACGGGGTGGAGTTTGCAAAGGGCCTCGAATTTCTGTTCAAAATCGGTCCCGATACATTGACGTTCAACAGTCGCGCCGGCGGTACCAGTGAAGTTCCAATTCTCCGTCAGAAAGACCTTCCCGCAACGCCTGGGCTAGACTGGTCCAAAGCTCCCGGCCAATATTTCAGCATGAAGCAGCAACATTTGTCAGAAGCACTCGATCTAAGTGACGAACAGCAGGCCAAAATCAAACCATCCCTAGAGCAGGAAACGGGTGAGGTTGGGCAGATAATGGGAAATCCTGTACTCTCTCGCGCCGACAAGTTGAACCGATGGGAGAAGATTGTGCGATCCTCAGACGAAAGGATCAAGCCCTTTCTGTCTCAAGCTCAACTGAATAAACTTAGGCAGATGCGTAAGGAACAAAAGCAAGAATTGAAGAAAATGATTGAAGCGCCCGGTTCCGAGAACTCACGCTGATATTGTCTTCTACTCGACATTACTTAGACGACCCCCTGTTACTTATTGCAGTGTCCGTTGGTCGATATTGCCTCTTACTGTGACATAGGTGCCACACACGGCCGTGTCGGACAATGTACACATTCTCAGTGCGGCTTTCTTGAGCACAGCTTCTGGTCAGCGCTCAAGTATTAGAAACTGCTTGATTGTGCTAGTCAGCACATTTGTGGTCTTGCCAGCCTTCCCTCAAGGCTTCAACTTCGATATTGGCATGGGGCCTGGCTTTCCTATAGGCAAGACGAACAATCTTGCCAATCCCTCTTATAACTTTGTCGTTGGAGGTGGAGTCAACCTTCATTCTCACTTCAAGCTAAGTAGTGAGTTCATGTTTCACGGTCTCCCTGTGTCAGACGACACAGCGCAGCTGTTAACGGTCTCCGAGGTGAAGGGACGATTGTATGCCTTAACCGCCAATTTGATCGTAGGATCCTCGATTGGAGGTGAGAAATCGGTGTATCTGATCGGGGGTGGTGGCTGGTATCGTCGTACTCTGGAACTTCGGCAGACGGTGCTTCAGGCGGGCAGCAAGTGCGCTCCCCTTTGGGAATGGTGGAACGTACAGTGTGTCAACGGCATTTTTGCGGACGACATCACCGTTGGCTCTCGCACCTCCTCGGCCGGTGGATTCGATATAGGCGGGGGGCTCGCCTTTCGACTCGGCGATTCCGGCGCCAACTTCTATACCGAGATCCGATACCATCGAGCATTCACCAGAAATGTCGAAACTGAGGTATTACCCGTCACATTCGGAGTTCGGTGGTGACGGCATGGGCGTCCTAGGTTTCCGTACGATAAGGTCAGTTCGAAACGACTCCTGCGGCGCGAGAAGCGCAGCCGAGAATTCACCTACATCATCACTAGCAGTCCTTTTGTTATCTGTGGCAGTGCGCCGCCCGTGCTTCGCCCTTACCATCGATGGAAAGGAATTCTATGCGCAATAGACTCTGGGCCGTGCGACAGGAAATCGAACAGCTGAGCAAAATTCAGATTGTGCAGGGGTTATCTAAAGTTGAGCAAACTTCTGTTTTCGCGGCAGCCTTATACCGGCGTTTTCCAAGCACCTCAGTTGTGACGAGCCAGGGTGAACCGGCAAATCATTTATTCTTGCTCCTCAAAGGATCAGCCCGATACTTTTTCCTGACGCCGGATGGCCGCAAGACATATCTAATGTGGCTCACGCCTGGAGACATTTTCGGCGGGGCAACCCTATTGGTGGAACGTTCCTATTTCCTCGTTAGTACTGAGATTGTTAAAGGCAGCCGTGCCCTCGTGTGGCGGCGAAGTGCAATTCGCGATCTCACCATACAATATCCGAGGTTACTGGAGAACTCGCTAAATATCGCTCACAACTATCTCGTGTGGTATGTGGCTACCCACATGAGTCTCATCTGTCACAGCGCACGCGAAAGACTTGGCCGTACGTTGATCGCCCTTGCGACTGGGCTGGGCAAAAAATGCGGAGACGGACTTCAGTTGGATGTCACAAATGAACAACTGGCCAATACTGCAAATATAACGGAGTTTAGTGTGAGCCGATTCTTAAATGAGTGGCAGCGGAACGGTGCGCTCACAAAGTGCCGGGGTGGAATTCTTCTCCGTGCCCCAGACCGACTCCTCCAACATCAGTATCCACGCTGAGCACCTAACCCTCCGCACTACAACGGTTCGCAAAGTCCAGCTGTCAATTTTGGCAGTATCCATTTTCCTGAAACACCCTTAAGGTCGAGCCTGCATCGCCATCGGCCGATTAGCTCCAGCGACCGGTCCGCGTATAGCTTTCGGCAGATTTGAAGGGAGAACCATGAGAGCCACTATTGTTGCCGCTTTACTACTCTCGGGCACTCTGCTCGCACAAAACAAGGATTCAACCCAAACAACCTCCAGTCAAACCGCTTCCGACAAAGATATCCAGCTACTAAGAGAAGATATCCGCTCACAAAAAAAGCAGATCGTGGCCGCTAACATGACATTGACAGACGCTGAGGCAGTCAAATTCTGGCCGGTGTATGACCAGTACACTGCTCAAATGCAAAAGGTTAATGACAAACGCCTCACGATTATCAAAGATTATGCTGCGGGGTATCCCAATTTCACTGACGCACAAGCTCAGAATCTTGTAAACAGGTGGCTCGCTGCCGACGAAGAGGCAATGCAGATGAGAATGCAATTCATGCCGACCGTTGAAAAAGTGCTACCAGGCAAGAAAGCTGCCCTGTTTTTTCAAATTGAGCGCCGACTCGACATTCTAATGAATGTGCAGTTATCGTCTGAGGTCCCACTGGTTTCACAGTAGGAGAGCGAATCATCCTTCAACGGGCGATGATCACGGCAAGGTAGAAGTGACGTCTTGAGGCCACTGGTCGTTGGTCCGGGTCCATCCTTTATCAGGATTGTAGCGGTCGATCTTCTCGAATACTTTTAGGGAATTCGGTCCCAGATCTTGTTCGTAGACAATTCCATCGTAACCGACAATAAATGTCTTCACGCCAGTGACCCGGTATTGAGCCGGCGCGGCGGCTAATGCGAACCCACCAATCATGACGCCGTTGATTACGTAGTCGAGCTGCCCGAGCGGTGCCGCCGGCCCTTGGCCTTTCAGAACTTTGAAGTGGTAGCCGTGATAGGGGGATTGCCCGTTCGCTGTATAGCCTTCCGCAATGGCGCGTGCAACCGCTTCACTTATCGGCCCGCCCAAGCTTCCGTCACTGTTTTTCCAAAACAGGCCATCCTGCTTTCCCGGCGTGCTGATGATTTTTTGTGCGTATTGGTTGATTCCCGAATTGTCGTGGACCTGCGAGGCGTATTCTCTTTGTGCTTCGACAAAGCCGCGGCAGACTTGAATTGCATCAAGTTCGTTTGTCCCAATGCGTCGATAGAGGATCTCGTCGCGACCTGCGGCAGTATCGAAAAACCATTTGCCGTCCTTCCTTATGATAGGAATCGGAAAAGGCCAATCATTCTTTCCTACTAGAAGGATCGCTCGTGGGGTAGGCTGTTGGTGGACAGCAACCGAGTTCTTCTCGTGTGCCTTGGCGGCGAATTTGGCTTCAATGTTTTTGTCCTGCACCGGATCAGCAGAAGACACAAATTTCTTTCCGTCTGGCCCGAAAATATCAACTAGCGCAGGAACATCATGGGCTTCTGCAGCCCGAATAAGAGCGTCGGCTGCCGCTCGTGGGCTCTTAAACATGCGCTGCTGGAAGGTGAAAGTCCCCGATTGCGGTTGCGGAGTTTGCGGACACAATTCAGTCGCAGCTGCGAGGCAGAGAAAAACAGTGATCGTCACAAAGGCACTTGAATGTCGTCGCGGCAAAGGGAATGATGCTCTGAAGTGCATGTCTGCCTTCCTTATCTTCGACGCCCGCCGCCTCTACTGCCCCGGGAACCGCCAAAACTGCTAGAGCCGCGGGCACTGCTGGCGCGCGCACTACTTCCACTAAAACTGCCGGCGCCCCCTCCAAGTGCGCTCGAACCGGATCCCCCGCTATTAGAAACACTGCGATTGCCAACACGGTCGCTGCTCCCACTAAGATTCGCTCTCTCATTCCCGGCTGCGCCGTTTCTACTGCCGGCCTCTCGCGTGCCAGTCGTATTGCGAGTTCCTGTTTGGGCCTGACTGTTCCCGGCGGAACTTCGATTCGCTGCCTGTTGTGTGCTTCTATTTTGAGACTGGTTTCGGCGCGCCGTCTCTTGGCGAGAGGCCAGTGACTCTCCGCGCGCAGTACCTCCGTATCTGTTGGCTGTTGCTCTGTCCGAATATGGAGCCCCGCCGCGATGTTGTGGATTGTGCTGCCAGGTACTTCTTCCATTCACGTTTGTCCGATTGGAGACATTTGTCCGATTCGAGTAGTAGTTCGAGTTTCTAACGAAGTTATTGTTGTTGTTTATGTAGATGTTGTTGTGACCACCCCATCCGCAATTCCAACCCCATCCTCCTCCTCCCCAGGCAGCCCCCATCGCAACTCCGACGCCGAATGAAATAGCCATTCCGGCCGCGTAGTATCCGGGCGGCGGATATACGATTGGAGGATAGGGATAAACCGCCGGCCCATAGACAACGGTAGGATTGTAAGTTGGAACATAAATTACCTCTGGGCTGGCTTGTTGGATGACAATTACCGTTTTGTTTTCGACGACTTTGGTTTCAACCTTCTGCTGTTCAGAAGACTTCAGCTTTCCTGCGTCTTTCGCCTTTGCGCGCATGCGTTGCACGGCGTCCATTACATCGCTCTGTTGTGCAAGAAATGCGTTGCCCAAATCTGTCGTCCACTTGATGTTTTCTGAGAGTTGTTTCACGACATCCGGTATGACGGCCATCGCCTGAACGCTCGGGTCCCAGTCTTGCTTTTTGACCGCATCTGTCAATGCCTTGTCTTTTAACTTTTTGTTTTTTTCGAGCCACTGCTGCAGCTGGATGATCTCCAATGGATAGGTCGAGGCAACCAATGTCTGGCTCAGGAGGGGATCAGGATACAGGGCAATCGGCGCTACCAGGGAGTCTAATTGGTCAGGTGGGAGCTTTGCGGGTTTTTCAGCATCTTGAGGCTTCTGAGGGGCTTCTTCTCCCAAGATAGGTCCGCCCGCAAATGGCAACACAACAATACACACGATCGCTACACAGTTCCGACAATACCGGGTCAGTGATTTCGCGTATCGACGTTTGAATTGCATGTCGAAGTCTTGTCTCACATTTAATGGACAGGCGAACTGCACCTTTTCATGCTCTCGAGTATCATCACATTCATCAGGGATTGACCTCGACTGCTAAAACGAACAGTGCGCACCGAACAAGAGTCGCACAACGGAACCGCAATGGGCAGAGCAAAACAAAGCGTTGAGCTGCACATCAGGCACTCACGGACACCGCGATAAGCGTCGAACAAGAAACTCCTGTAGTGAAGTTGGCGCGGACGAATTGGTTTATTGGAAAAAGGCTGCCTTGGTTTCCGCAGAAGTTGATGGTGACGGCAGTCCCTGAACTCGCGAATGTAACCGCTGTGAAAGGCACACTGGTTCCCATACTTTGAAAGACGGCAAAGGATACGCCAGTAACGGAGCCGCTGATGGTCATGTTGCCACCTGGATTTGAGACAAAACCAACGAAAAAGCTGCCACAGCTGCTGATCGGAAGAACCAACAACAAAATCAACATAGCTGCAAAGCGCGCCATAGTTCAGCGTTCCAACAGGACCGCTTGATTCACCACAATCTGGCCTGATTTCATAAAAACAAACTGGCAAGGTTGACAGTTCATTCTTTGTTGTACTTATGCCTAAGCTACGCTCGTGCCACACTTGTACTTAAATTCCAAACCTGCTGAGAAGAGAGGACAACGAAAGGCTTCGGTGTGGCGCCCGGGGATACCACTATTGCTGCTCTTCCTCATTGTCGGGGGCGCCTATCCGCAAACGAATCATGTTAACGGCACGCTCGAAGTGAGTGGTAGGCAAGGGCAGGCTCAGGTAATTGAAATTGGCGGACGTTCGTATGTTGACGTACAAGCACTAGCACAAATTACAAATGGCTCATTGAGCTTTGGTCCTGGCCACATTGTGTTGACGATTCAGGGCCTCACTGCAGACGACAATTCTGCGTCAGCACCTCCCGCCTCTGTCGAAAGCGGTGTGACAATGTCGCGTCCTTTCATGAAAGCTGGAGTTGAAGCGATCGCGGGAATGCGAGAATGGGCTACCACGCTGGCATATGCCACTCAGAATGCATTCCCTCTAACTGACGAATTGGTCACAAAGCACCGCAATCAGGCAGCACACGACCTCAAGCTGTCGGAAGTTGCAGCCTCCACGAACGGCGATCGTAACGCTTTCCAATTGTTGAACCATGAATTTGAAGCGGTACAAGAATGGAGCAATAACCTGCTAAAGGCACGTAAATCTTTAGACGGCAAATATACGGCTTCACCCGATGCTCTCCGAGAAGATCCTTTGTCCCAGAGGATCATCTCTTGCGGACATTTCCTGTCGTCAATGCTGGCGACCGGCAGTTTTCAGGATGATGCCTCGTGTCATTGAGATCCCTTCCCGGAATGAGGTCGATCATTGCGTCCGTGGATGCGGATCTGACAAGTTAGAGATTTTCATTCCCGGCCAACGTTCACCTACTCAGTCCATCCCCTGACGGACCAGCACCAGGAAACGATCGGCAGATTCTAATCGGATCAGGCCAGCACGCGGATACTCAACATTCAGCATCACGTATACGATACTAACTGTGATAACGATGAAGGTTAATATATGGAGCCAACTCCTCCGTTTTCCATTTGCCATCCGATAACCAGCCAGTAGTGAGCACAAAAGTCCGAGCGCGAATAAAAGCCCATACACGATCTTGGGCGGATGATTTTGTAGGGCCATGGTGCGCGTTGTGCTGATATCGAACATACTGTTCAGAGCAGGTAACAATAATTTGCCAGCGTCCGGATGAGACTTCGACAACTGCGTGGCCGGCACTGCATCAGTCCAGATCTGCTTCTGTAGTCTTGTTGTTTCAGCCATTGATCCTCTAGCCGCTTCCAGATTCGGCAGTGTGCGATAGGTACTTAACCGCGAGTCCACATACTCCCGGAAGAGTGCCTGGAGCTTAGTCTCTTCGTTTACAGGCAGCAAATGAAGCCGCAAATATGCAGTTTCTATCGCATTAGCTTCATCGGCAATCAAAATACGCTTTTCGTTGAATCGCACAGCTGCTCCCGAAAACGTGAAAGCCATTAGCAAACCAAACAATGCAAGGACAGCATTCTCTACAGTGTTGAGCCCGCTGCGTTCCGCTTCCGATGCTGACGATCCTCTTAGGATACCGAGTTGGCGGCCCGCTTCCAGCAGCAGCAGCATGCCCAGAAACAACAACACGGCATATAGAATTGGGGAAATCGCAGGTTTCATAAGACAATTGTTTCTAGCCAGTATTTCTGTTGCGTGTGCTTACTTCTTAACTACTTCATAAACGCTGATCAGATTGTAGGGAACAACCCGAATCAGGCCGCGACGTGGACTATCAATGTCCGCAATCAGGCAAAATGAAATGGATAGGGCTAACGGCAAGACCAGGAAGAGAACGATGCCAGTGCGATGAGCGGCATATCCGACGAGCAAGTTGGAAAAAAGTGCGATTGCCGCCATTAGGACCCAGGCGGCTGCTGGAATGTGGTTCCACCACGCGGACTGAGTATATCCCTGCGAATTCAACACATCGTTCATGCCCCAAACTGCCAAAGCGACCGTCGGGGTCGGCTGTGAGGCTGCGACCTTTTTCACGACAGACCACATTTCATTTTGCACTCGCGCAGTGTCGGAGCTGATTTGCTGAAGCTGTCCAATATGGCGGGTTTCATAGAACAGGACGCGGTGACGTAAATAGTCTCTTAGGAGTTCGTGCACTCTGGCAGCGTCGGTTGCCGGTAGTAAGTCAGCTCTCAGGTATTCTGTACCGATTGCATTTGCCTCCTCTTCTTCATAGTTTTTACGCTGATCATAGCGGGAGATTGCCATGGAAAAGCTAAACGCAATAATCAGGCCCAGTAAAGTGAGAGTCGCGGTAAGAACCATACTCAAATCCTCCCGCTCCCCTTCCTTAAGTGGCCTCAAATTGCGAATGTAGACTCCCACCTCTGCAAAGAACCATAACGTGACGAAAGACAGCACTAGAAGCAACAAAGGAAATTGAACTAGTCTGCTCATATCGTTTGTAAAGTCCACTTTTCAAGTGCGAGGAACAGCGGCGCTTCATTCTGCAACCGAGGATGCAGAGTCTCCATGCAATTGTTCATGCCCTACGGTTGCACTGGCGACCGCACGATTGAGCATTTCTACTGCTGCCATCCGCCACCCAATGCGTTGTACAACTCCACCAGTGCCAGCCGCCCGTTCAATTCCGATTGTGCGAGACCGAGTTGGGCCTCGTAGTAACGGGTATCACTATCGAGGACCTCCAGGTAGCTACTGACTCCTCCCCGATAGCGATCATTGGCTAGACGTGTGGCGTCCTGTGCGGCGGCATTGAGCCGGGCCTGCTGCTCATGAGATTCCTGGTCCTTTCGATAGGCAATCAACGAATCCGAAACTTCGCGGAATGCTCCTTGGATCGACTGCTGATAACGGAAGACCGCCTCCTGTCGCTGTGCCTCAGTCAATTTCACATTCGAGCGGATTTTGCCTGCTGTAAAGATTGGTTGAAGTAACTGCCCACCAAGGTTCCAGAAGCCAGCGGGGCCAGTGAACAAATCGGTTAGAGCAGAGCTTTCGTAGCCACCCGCAGCTGTCAGAGTAATCTGAGGAAAATAGGCGGCCTTGGCCACGCCAATTTGTGCATTGGCTGCGATCAATTGTTCCTCAGCGGCCCGAATGTCGGGACGCCGCTCTAATAAGGATGAGGGCAGGCCGGCAGGAACGGCCGGCAGGGACATGCTTTCGACTAACGGCCTGCCGCGGGTTATTGGCCCTGGGTTTCTGCCTGCCAGGATACTGATCAAGTTTTCCTGCTGTTCGATACGTCGCTCCAAATCAGGTATAGCTTCCGCAGCTGCGTAAACCAGCTGTTCCGACTGGCGAACATCCAAAAGCGAGGTCGCCCCGCCAGACGATCGTATCTGCACAAGCCGCAAGGATTCCCTGCGCGATGCAAGCGTGCCGCGAGAAATCTCCATTTCCAAATCCAACTCGAGCAACTGAAAATATGCTGATACAACATTGCTGACCAAGGTAGAAATCACGGCCCTTTGCGCCCATTCGGTCGCCAGCAAATTGGCCCGCGCCGATTCTGTCGCACGGCGAAACTTGCCCCAGAAGTCCAGCTCCCAAAACAACGAGAGACCAACTTGCATTGGGCTGGTCTCGAATGCCGGCGTGGTTGTGGTTGCTGGGATTCGTTGGTTTGTGGCGGAAGCCGCACCGCTGACAGTCGGGAACTGGTCGGCGCGCGTTATACCCAGCAAGGCCTGTGCTTGTAGTACGCGCGTAGCGGCAATTCGCACGTCGTAGTTTTGAGCCAGGGCCCCTCGAACTAACTCTTGTAGCTGTGGATCTTGAAATACCGTCCACCACTTCTCATCTCCGAGCGATGATGCAGATTGAGGGCCCGCACCTGGAGGCAATCCGCGATACTCACTAGGAGCCGAGACCGGAGGGCGTTTGTAATTCGGACCCACCGCGCAGCCGCTCAAGAACACAAAACACAAGCCAAGCGATCCTAACTTGCTGAACATAACTACCCTGCCTCGTTCATTAACTCGCGAATGCCGGCATCTCTAATCATCGGCAGCTCCCTGCAGCGCTGGTCCCGGGGCTGTGGTTTCTTTTTTCTTTTTCCTTCCTGATGCCCATATGCCGAAGCGCTCTACAACATCAAAGCTGACTGGAATAAAGAAAATAGCGATCAACGATGCAGCCGTCATTCCTCCAATCACTGCAGTTCCGAGCACTTGGCGTGAGATGCCGCCCGCCCCAGCAGCCGTCCAGAGTGGTACGCATCCGAGGATGAAAGCAAATGCGGTCATCAGGATCGGTCGCAGCCGGAGTTTGGCCCCAGCCAACGCTGCGTCGATCAGTGATCGGCCTTTCTCGTATTCCACTTTCGCGAATTCAACGATCAAAATTGCGTTCTTGGCTGACAATCCAATTAGCATTACTAAGCCGATCTGCGCGTACACGTTATTATCCAGTCGACGCAGATAAAGGGTCATAAATGCGCCGAACACGGCAATGGGAACGCCTAATAGCACACTGAACGGCAAGGTCCAGCTTTCGTATTGTGCTGCCATTATGAGAAACACGACGAAGAAGGCCACTCCAAAGATGGCAGCCGGGGAAACACCCTGTGCGGCCTTTTGTTCCTGATAGGACATTCCCATGTAGTCAAAGCCCATTCCGCTTGGCATCGATTTATGGAAGACATCTTCGAGGGCAGCCATTGCTTGCGCTGAACTGTAACCGGGTGCTGTCGCAGCATTGATCTGCACGCAGTTGAATAGGTTGTAGCGCATGACGAACTCAGCCCCACTCCGCGGGTAGGTATTAGTCAATGTACTTAGCGGAACCATCTCTCCGGTGCCGTTCCTGACATAAAACCGACTAATGTTTTCGGCATTAGTGCGGAAGTCGCCGTCAGCTTGCACGTATACCTGCCATTGCAATCCAAAGCGGTTGAAGTAGTTGATTAGCGCTCCGCCCATGAAGGCCTGCACCGTCTCATATAAGCTGCTCAGTTGGATTTGCTGCGTCATAGCCTTGGCATTGTCGACTTTCACTCCTAATTGCGGGACACCAAACAGCGCCGTTGTCATAACACCCGCCAACTCTGGGCGCTTGCGTGCCTCTGCGACGAAGAGTTGAGCATTCTTCGACAACGAATCCAGCCCGCCCCCAGAACGATCTTCAAGGATGAAAGTGGCGCCGCCCGAGGTTCCGACCCCTGGAATTGCTGGTGGAGGGAAGGAAAATGCAAGGCCGGACGAGACTTTGGAAAGCGTCTTTTGCAGATGAGCCTTGATTCCATCGTAGCTTGTCTCAGGAGTATTCCGCTCCTCCCAAGGCTTCAGCGACACGAAGAAAAATGAACTGTAGGTGGCGTTGACTCCGCTCAGCATGCTGTAACCCATGACCGAACTCACATACTGCACGCCCGGTGTTTCCATGATGGCCTTCTCCACTTCCCGTGCGGCTTCCGATGAGCGCTGGAGTGAAGATGCAGGTGGTAGCTGCAGTCCGGCATAGATGTATCCTTGATCTTCATCGGGCAGAAAACTCTTGGCGACTCCCTTGCCGAATATACCGGCGCCCACCGTCAACAGAGCGAGCAAGAGAAATGCAAAACCAGCCTTATGGATCAGGTAACCGCACCAGTTGACGTAGCCATCTGTCGCTCGTCCAAAAACACGGTTAAACCAACGGAAGAAAGCACCGAGCGGTCCCCTGGCCGGCTTTCTTGGGCGCAGCAGCAACGCCGAAAGAGCAGGACTCAATGTCAGAGCGTTAAACGCCGAAAATAGTACGGAAACTGCGATGGTAACTGCGAATTGTTTATACAACTGGCCTGTGATTCCGGGAACGAAGGCCGTCGGAATAAAAACAGCCGCAAGGATCAACCCAATTGCGACGACCGGACCAGACACCTCTTCCATAGCCTTAATGGTCGCGTCATGGGGAGACATCCCGTGTTCAATGTGATGTTCCACGGCTTCGACGACGACGATGGCATCGTCAACCACCAGGCCAATGGCTAAGACCAACCCAAAGAGCGAAAGCGTATTGATTGAGAACCCTAAGGCGGGAAAGACAGCAAAGGTCCCGATCAAAGAAACAGGAACGGCGAGTAAAGGAATCAGAGTGGCACGAAAGCCCTGAAGGAAAATATAGACGACCACGATAACGAGAAGCAAAGCTTCGAAGAGGGTCTTGTAGATTTCGTGGATGCCCTCACTAACTGCGAGTGTCGTATCGAGGGCTACAATGTAGTCGAGTCCCTGGGGAAATCTTCTTTTGGACTCCTCCATCATTTTCAGCACGGCGTCGCGTGTTTGCAGAGCATTACTGCCGGGCGTGAGATAGAGTGCAACGAGTGCTGCCGGCTGTGCGGGCTTGTGTTCGTCGGCTGCTCCCAACCGTGCCAGGTATGAATAGTATTGCGACCCTAACTCAACCCGTGCTACATCCTTCAACCGGAGAACGGATCCGTCTGGCTGTGCTCGCACTACAATCTGGCCGAACTCATCGACGGTAGGCAGACGCCCGGGCGCGCGGACGTTATATGTGAATTGCTGGCCTGAAGGCACCGGTTCACCGCCAATTTGTCCCGCGGGATTGACCTTGTTCTGGGCCTTTACTGCATTCGTGATGTCGGATACCGTCACTCCCAACCTTGCTAGCCGGTCAGGGTTCACCCAAATGCGCATTGCATATGGACCGGCGCCATAAATCTGAACCTGTGACACTCCCTGTACTCGGGTCAGGGCATATTGCAAATTGATGGTTGCGTAGTTTGCGAGAAAGATGTTGTCGTAGGTTCCCGACGGGGAATACAGGTCCAGCAACATAAAAGGCGCGGTCGTGCCTGGCTGTACAAGCACACCTTGCTGAACAACTTCACTCGGCAATTGCGAGTTCGCCTGCCCGGTTCGCATCTGTGCCAGGATCTGATCAGTATTGACGTCAGTGCCCAGTTTGTAATCCACATACAAAGACATTCCACCGCCGGAGCTGGCGCTTAGCGAATACATATAGTTCATGCCACTCACGCCAGACATTTGTTGCTCAATCGGAGTTGCAACCGATTCAGCAATCGTTTGAGCATCCGCCCCGGGGTAGGTTGCTTTCACTTGGATCATTGGATCGGCGATGTTGGGGAACTGCGCCGTGGGTAGCCTGAGCATTGAGACCAGCCCAACCAGCACCATGAGAATGGCGATCACGATTGCAACGATGGGCCGATTAATGAAAAACTTGGCCATGGTTAGCTGTTCCCACCCACAGTGGCCGTGTAGGGTTTAGCAGAAACAGGAACACCTTCCTTTGCCGAATTCGGAGACTGTGCCGCGGCTGTCTCCACCTTCTGAATACCCTCGACCACAACGCGTTCACCTGGCTTTAGGCCGTCAGTTACAATCCAGTTCGTCCCAACACGATCTCCCATCATCACCTGCCGCACAGCAGCCCTGTTCTCCGCATCGACGACAATCACCTGGTATTGCGATTGCACCTCAATCACGGCGGCTTGTGGCACCAGCAAGGCGTTCTTTGCAGTCCCAGTTTGCACGCGCACTCTTCCAAAGCCTCCAGGTCGAAGAATGCCACCCTTGTTCGGGAAGGCAGCAGCCAATTGAATGGTGCCCGTCCCTGCTGTGATCTCACGGTTAACGAAAATGATGCTTCCTTTTAGTGGATAGGGAACATCATTGGCCTGAATATATTCGACCGGAAGGCGCCCTTTTATCGTGCCTCGTTGCAATACCGCTGATATCTCCGGCGATTTTGCCAGATATAGGCTTTCGCTAATGTTGAAATACGCCCAGATGGGATCGATTTGCGAGACGGTCGCCATCTTGGTTGTGGTGCCGACCAGATCGCCAATTTGCGAGTTCGCTACTCCGGCAATACCGTCTACAGGCGAATAGATTCTTGTCCAACCGAGGTTCAATTCAGCCTGTTCCTGCGCTGCCTTGCTGGCAGCCAACTCGGCCTTGCTCCATGACTGATTGGCCTTATCGTCATCAAGCTGCTTCTGTGGAATCGCGTTCTCGGCCGCCAATGGAGTGTCGCGCTGGACATCGTTCGTGGCCTTCAACAACGAGGATTCCGCTCTTGCCACTTGTGCCTTGGACTGTTCCAGCG
Source organism: Terriglobales bacterium (assembly GCA_036557105.1). GTDB lineage: Bacteria > Acidobacteriota > Terriglobia > Terriglobales > Acidobacteriaceae > Gp1-AA145. Next base: position 101,532 of record DATBIE010000108.1, on the reverse strand, counting down.
CTACTTCAAACGGCCGGGGATCGATCTCAAATAGTAGCTGCCCCTTTTTAACAAGCGATCCGTTTGTGTAGGTTTGCTTGAGCAGATATCCTTGTACTTTCGGGGTAATGTCGGCATTTATTGGACCGTTCAGTTGTGCTACCCATTCGCCATAAGTCGCGACATCTTGCTGCTGGACCTGAGTAACTTTAACTTCGGGAGGCGCTGCTTGAACTACTTCCTTCTTTGTGCAACCTGTCGATAGACATGCGATCACAATTGCTAGAAAGCTGCTTTCTCGGAGCACGCTTCCACTACGAGCGAATGAAAAGTAAGTCATCTGCTGCCCCCAATTGCCGTTGACTTACATTTCTCGAATCCCCTGTGTTTTGGGAGAACAAGAAATGCACAGGATTCTCGTTAAGTGTTACCACTGCAACATAACTGCGACAGGCTTGCTCGAGCAGCATAGGAATGCTGTTCGTTGTTCATGTCTGATAGTGTTGCTATTATCAACAGCAATCCGTTTTCAAAATAAAAGCGGTGCAGCTGTCGGTATACTGGCATTAGTTACAGCGTGATTATTCAGACTGCGCGGTCGGGCGAGGCAGCTTTAGAAGGTGATGCGTGGTGGGGGAAACACGACCTTTTAGGCCAGTTCCAAGGCAACGCAGAAGAGATTACCAAGCTCGACTACTGCTTGCAGCAAGTCCATCAGTCGCCCAATGTTCACTTCCTCGCGCCATCGTCGACCGCTCGCCGAGCCGTCTTGTTCGAGGCCCGGGGCACCTGTGCACCCGTGACACCAAAAGACAACCCAGCGACGCGGTCGGAATGAGTCAAACGTTGCCAGATGTCGAACCGGACAGCTTCTAGCCGGCTTTCAAAACTGATCGGCGCACGATTCTGATGATCAACCCAACAAAAACAAACAAGCTGCCTACCAGACCGATAAGAGGTAGCATGCTCCCCGTTTTCGGTAACTGTTCCTCAGCCGCCAGAACGGGCATTGGCGCAATGTGGGCTATTAGGATCGGCTGATCCGCCGGTGGCACAGGAGGCGGGGACGGCGGCATGGATCCTGTGACTTTTTGTTCTTGTTGGACATGCGTTTCTGGAGCCTCGGTGATCTTCGTGGCTGATATCTTCATCCCCGGCCTTAAACCAAAGGCATCCTTCTCCTCGCCATTAATGTTAAATTTCTGCCCGCGAGGGATGTCGAACTTTTGATTGGTGCCGTCCTCTAATGTAAGAACAACCGAGTTCGGGGGAGAAACGTGAAACACCTTCCCCGTCACCGTCTTCACGGTCTTCACAGTCTTTGGGGTTGTGGTCACGGTGATCGTGCGTTCCAGTTTCATGCCCGGTTGGAGGTCGTGCACTCCAAGCTCGCGACCCTCCACCATGACACGGGCACTTTCCGGTACATTCGGAAAGTGCCGGACAGATCCATCCTCCATTTTTACAAATAAGTCGTTGCCATTGACAGTAACAACTTCGCCCTTTTCGACGGTCACCTGCTGGCTGGGATTGCCTTCATGCGTCGTAGTTTCTGTCTTTACCTGTGCGTTCGTTCCTATTGCGAAAGCCATTACAGCGGCAAGCGCCAACCATACTCGCGACCAACTGTGGGTTGTATTCATGGAAGTTCTCCTTTTAGACACTCTTTTCTGACAAATGCTGCCCCTGTGATCGACATCCTAGCGTCAATTCGAATTCACGAGCTCTACATCTCCTGGTTCGCCATTCGGCGCGTTCGCAATCGAAGTAGCGAAAGAGGCTTGGACGATGTATCTTTGTGCAGCTTTTCCTATGCCGTAGAACGGATAGCACGTCACCAACGTGATTGACGCGACCGAGCGTGGTTCAAGGACCCATAGATCTTGCGGGTTTACACGGAAAGTGCGATCGACCACGTATGCGTCCGTTCGCCTGTGCATAACCACTTCAATAACGTCTCCGACGCCTATATATTTCAAAGTCCGAAAAAAACTGTCTCGGTGACCTGCGATTCCGATGTTCCCATCCGCACCCGGGACAACCGTCGCTGAAATATGCCCCAATCCTCTGTCAAGAACGAGAGCGTTGGTCCCTTCGAAGATAGGCGCCTCGAGCCTGACCTTCGGAATCCGCAAAACCGCCATTGGAGGGTCGATGTGCTTAGTCAGACTGCGTCTATATTTTGCGATGGCGCTGCGAGACCACCATTTCAAATTCGACGGGGAGCCAGACGCCAAGGAAAGAGTGCCGGAGCTTTGAATTGGCTGGGTAGAGTCGATCTCCCCGAAGCGCTCCAATTCTGCCCGGATCAGCACAGACCTACCGATCCGTTCACCTGCGAATAGCACTAGTAACAACAATCCGCAAAGTAGCAAAGTACGCTCCAACCTCTTCAGCAACTGTCGGGAGACGCGTTGCTGTGATCTTGCAATGAATGATGAAAACGATGACTTCACCGACACATCCAAGACGACACCCTGCTACTCACAACTCGGGCATCCGTGACTTCAGCAACTGACTTTAGTGGGCAGCGAGTGTGGCTGTAACTGTCAGGAGTAACAGCCATCTTGTACACTCCTCTGCCGGGCTGGTCTGATTTCGGGAAGTGTCGACGTATGTCGCCATAGGCCTATCGACAATGTGTGTGACCCTGTCACTCTTGTCAGTGGATCGTTCGTGCATTGTGGAGAGATCGTAAATATAACGGAATTGTTTTCTGAACCGGATTTACTCTATGGATCGTTGTACAGATCACGACGATATTCGGCCCGGCGTCGCATACGTAGGGGATTGTTACATCTGGGCGTCGATTTTCTATTTGGATTCGTCGACTGACTACCGGGAGTGCTTGCCTCGCGCCGTTTTACACAATCCCGCAAACGACACCTTGGTTATGCTTGGGGATCGTGCGCTTCCGCCCACCTTGCCACTTGGGATCGCCGTACTCTCGCTCACGCTGCTTCTTGTGGTTGCGGTTGGCGCTTGCTGCTATCTATTCATCTAATGCGCCACGACAACGCGCCTTACTGCCTAACCTGGTGTGCGTGGCCTAATATGTTTGCGGAATCCAACGATACTTCCAATCAGCGGCCGTGTATCCTTTTGCCTTCTGCCGATCGGGAAGTTTCACGTGAGAAGCTGATGTCTTTACCCACGGTACAGCCGTAAGTAAATGAGAAATACAATTCAGGCGAGCACGTTTCTTGTTGTCTGCCTGAACCACGTGCCATGGCGAGTCTTCCCTATCTGTAGCAGCGAACATCGCATCCCGGGCACGCGAGTAATCATACCAGCGACGATGAGATTCCAGATCCATAGGGCTCAGCTTCCAGCGTCGCATTGGATCTTCTATGCGCTGCAGAAAGCGCCTGTGTTGCTCCTTTTCACTCACCTCGAACCAATACTTCACGAGAATAATGCCGTTTTTTGTGAGCAGCGCCTCGAATTTAGGACACATGCTGAGAAAGTCGGTGTACTGTTCATCGCTACAAAACCCCATCACATGCTCCACCAGGGCGCGGTTGTACCAACTGCGATCGAAAAGCACGACCTCTCCGGCCGATGGCATCTCCTTCATGTACCGCTGAGCATACAACTGTGACTTCTCGCGCTCCGTCGGCGCTGGAAGTGCTACATGGCGGAACACCCGCGGGCTCACGCGCTCCATAATGCGATGGATGACTCCGCCCTTACCGGCTGCGTCCCGGCCTTCAAATACAACGACCACCTTAGCCTCCGAAGACCTCACCCATTCCTGCATTTCTACCAGGTTGGTTTGAAGCTTGCGTAATTCCCGCTCGTATTCCTTTCTCTTCAGCTTGGTATCGTCATGGTTGTTGTGTTTGTTGTTGGCCAATGTCCCCTCCGAGAACAGATAGGCTGGTGTCAACGCCGTACATTGCAGTGTGTTGTCTGTATGGGACGTATCACAACTGGTACTTGTGCCAGACAGCGATTGAAGCACTCGACCTTAGTTTGTTTGTACTTCCGGAACAATAGAGATAGAGACACACTTGCTGCGGATATACACCTTGTATATAGACTGTCACTAGTACCAGTTCCTCCTACTCATTTTGCCTCGCTACTATCCCTTGAGACGCTCTGTACTGGAGAGTGCGTGAATCGACTGGCCCTGTAGCGAGTTAAGGGCCATGGAGGACTGGCATGAACAAATTGCTGTTTTTCTGCATAACCGGGCTACTGCTCGTCACAACTGCCGCATTGGCCCAGGATGTTCGGTACAACTTTGACAAAAACACCGACTTTTCACGATTTAAGACTTACAAATGGGTGGATATCAAGGATGCGCCAAAGCTGGACAATTTACTCGACAGACAAATTAAGACTTCAGTGGATGCACAGCTGGCTACAAAAGGACTGACGAAAGTCGAGGATGATTCAGCGAATCTTTTCGTTGGTTATCAGGCGGCGATAGGTCAGGAGAAGCAATTCACGTCCTATAACACAGATTGGGGGTACGGAGGAGGATGGTACAGAGGTGGCTGGTATAGCGGTGGCATGGGGGGTAGCATGACTACCGGACAGACCGACACGATTTATGTCGGGCAATTGGCAGTGGACATGTACGATTCAGCAAACCATGATCTGGTATGGCGAGGACTGGCAAGCAAGACCATCGACGAGAAGGCCAAACCCGACAAACAGGAAAAAAATCTGAACAAAGCTGTGACGAAGCTATTCAAAAACTATCCTCCAGAAGCAAAAAAAGACTGAAACGACAACGATGGAGGAAAGTTGGCGAAGGCACAGACGGCTCTCTTTAAAGAGAGATGAAGCAGATTTGTCTCGCATTTCTTCCACTCCCATTTCCCTTCTGGGTCCAAGGTAAATCCACAGTATAGAACGAAAGTAGTGTTACGCACTTAAGGAGGGATTTTACCTGTTATCACTCGGATGAGGGTCCCACTCGCCACCAAACAGCGCAAAAATCAGTCAATTCCTAACTGGTGCTTTTGCCAGTGTTCAGAACTCGGACACCATTGCTAGGCTTTCCTCGTCGAGCCGTGGAGGTGCGGTCCCATAAAGGCGGCTTGTGACTTTTTTGCCCTTGAAAGTTGATGATGATCATTGGATTCACAATCAGGTCTCAGCTGCTTCTGCTCCTTGCAGTCTTGACTATCTCTACTTTCCTGTTTGCACCAGCTCTGAACGCCAAGTTAGTGAACCCTTCTGTGACGCAAAAAGCCGCTACAGATAGTACAGCGAGTGCTGAGGAACACGGTCTCTCGGCTAGTGCCGTGGAGGTTGGCCGGGTATTTGGTTTTCCAATTACGAATGCGATGATCGTAAGTTGGATCGTTGCCATTGGCCTGATCCTCTTTGCCCAGCTCGCTACAAAACGAATGCAGCAAGTTCCGACTGGCGCACAAAACTTCCTGGAGTGGCTGATTGAAGGCCTATACAAGTTTTTAGCAGGAATAATCGGGCCGCATCTGGCTGACCGCACATTCTGGTTTTTCGCTACAATTTTCATTTTCATACTGGCGGCGAATTGGGTCGGACTCATACCCGGAGTCGGCTCTGTCGGCTGGGGACACGCCACATCCCACGGCTTCAAAATAGATCAACCTTTGTTCCGCGGCGCCAATGCGGATGTCAACATGACCTTTGCGATGGCTTTGGTCTTCTTTGCTTGCTGGATCGTGTGGGCACTTCGAGAAATCGGCTTGCGAGGATTTATCAAAGAGCTGTTCGCCCCAAAAGGCGATAGTACCGGAGTATTGCGAGTACTCATGATCATCGTGTTTTTTGCTGCTGGTTGCTTGGAAGTTGTATCCATCCTATTTCGGCCGATCTCCTTGGGTTTCCGTCTCTACGGAAATATTTTCGCAGGAGAGAATTTGCTAGAAGCGATGTCCAGACTGGTCCCTGGCTTTGGATGGCTGGTCCCCATCCCGTTTTATTTCCTTGAACTACTCATGGGTTTAGTTCAGGCGCTTGTATTCATGTTGCTGACTGCGGTTTTCACAATGCTGATATGTCAACACGAGGCGGAGACACCTGCGGCTGCACATGGCTGATCGGCTCACAATCACTAGGTTTAGTTCCACGGCGCGACACAGCACGAGAAAGGGGAGATTACATGAGTGGAAGCATTCACATAGGTTTGGCGGCCCTTGGGGCGGCCATTGGGGTAGGTCTCATTGGCATGGCCGCTTCGGAAGCGGTGGGACGCAATCCGGTCGCCTCCACCAAGATACTTGTCCAGTCCATTTTGGCGATTGCCTTTGCCGAGGCGATCGTATTTTATGCGCTATTTCTGGCGAAATAAGAGCGACACAATGATGCGCGCCTACACCCGTTCATCGCACGTAGACAAGTGAGGACTATGACCTATCTAACCTTAGTGCTCGCTCAGAATGGAGGTGGACAAGTCGCGGAAATTGCCCGAACGTTTGGGGTCGACTGGCCTCATTTGATTGCGCAAATCATCAGCTTTTGTATCGTATGCTTCCTGCTTTATAAGTTCGCATACAAACCAATACTCGCGATGTTGACTGAGCGGCGTCAGCAGATCGAGCAAGGATTGGCAGATACCAAGAAAATCAAAGCTGAACTTGAGCGTATCGAAGCACAGCGACAGGAAATCCTGTTTCAAGCCAATGCTCACGCGACGAAGCTGATCGAAGAAGCACATGCTGCCGCCGCGCAGGTACAAAAGCAAGAAACTCAGAATGCGATTCTGGCTGCCGAGCAGATCGTTCTCAGGGCACATGAAACGGCGAGCCAGGATTACGATCGGATGTTGGTTAACCTGAAGAATCAGGTTGGACGGTTAGCAGTACAGGCCACTGCAAAAATTACCGGCAGAATCCTGACCCCTGAGGACCAGCAACGACTCGCGGACGAAACAACCCGTCGCATTGCCGCCTGATTGATGAGGACCACGCAGAAATGACATCGAGAAAACAAACTAACCGGGACGCCAAGCGGCTCTTCCGCTTTTGCCTGGTTGACGGGAAGTTGGACGAAGACCGAGTTCGGAGTGTGGTAGGCAAAGTTCTGGGGTCTAAACGTCGTGGATATCTTGCGTTGCTGAAAGATTTCTTGCGCTGGGTGAAGCTCGATAGCGCGCGACATACAGCGGAAATTCGAAGCGCGATGTTGCTAGGCCCAACATTTCGACGTCGCGTCCAGACCGAGATCAAACGGACTTATGGGGAAGATATTAACACTCGCTTCGCTCAAGACCCTGGCCTGATCGGTGGTATGCGGATAAAGGTCGGGAGCGATGTATACGACGGTAGCCTGCGTTTCAAGTTAGGGCTTTTGGGAAAGTACTTTGGACTCGCAGACGGGAAAAGTGCTGGCTTCTAGCTCTCGGCAGGGCAGCCCTGGGAAAATTGCAAAGGTGACGCGACATGGTCGATTTATTGAAAGAACTCGAATCTCAGATTGCTAGCGTGAAGACGGACGCTGTCCGGCAGAACATAGGTACTATCCGTGAGATTGGAGACGGTGTCGCGAGAGTCGAGGGACTGACCGACGCCATGCTTAACGAAATGTTGGATCTTGGCCACGGCATTACCGGACTCGCTCTCAACCTTGAAGAGAATGAAGTAGGAGTGATCATCCTTGGCGACTACACGCAACTGCAAGAGGGAGACGAGGTGCGCACGACTGGCAAACTGCTGCAGGTACCAGTCGGCTTTGGTCTCCTGGGCCGGGTTGTGAACACTTTGGGAGAACCCCTGGACGAGAAAGGTCCAATCAAAGCTGATTTGTTTTATCCGGTGGAAAAAATCGCCCCGGGCATCATTCGGCGCAGTCCCGTTCGACAGTCAGTTCAGACCGGCATTATGGCGATTGACGCGATGATTCCCATTGGCCGAGGTCAACGCGAGTTGATCATTGGCGACCGATCGACAGGCAAAACGACAATTTGCATTGACACGATTATCAATCAGGCCCGTCTCAACCATGAGGCTGAGTCCTCGGGAGACCGCCAATATCGTCCCCTTTATTGCATTTACGTCGCGATCGGTCAGAAGCAATCGAGTATTGCCAGAACCATTTCCATTCTGGAAGACGCTAAGGCCATGCCGTACACAATTATTGTGGCGTCACCCGCGTCAGACTCGGCCACCAGTCAATATCTCGCACCATTCGCCGGAGCCGCGATGGGTGAGTGGTTCATGGAAAACGGCATGGACGCCCTAATCATTTACGACGACCTATCCAAGCACGCTGTCGCATATCGGCAGGTATCTTTGGTTCTAAAACGACCTTCCGGACGCGAGGCATATCCTGGCGATGTCTTCTACCTTCACAGCCGATTGCTTGAACGCGCGGCTCGTGTAGGCGAGCAATACGGGAACGGTTCGCTTACCGCGCTTCCAATCATTGAAACACAGGCGGGCGATGTTTCCGCCTATATCCCAACGAACGTAATATCAATCACCGACGGACAGATCTATCTGGAGACGGACCTGTTTTATCAAGGTATGCGGCCGGCAATTTCCGTTGGGCTGTCGGTCTCACGAGTTGGCTCCGCCGCCCAGCTAAAAGCCATGAAGCAGGTTGCCGGACGCCTTAAGGGTGACCTTGCTCAGTTTCGGGAACTCGCCGCTTTTGCGCAGTTTGGCTCCGAATTGGATGCCAAGACGCAGGCACAAATCGATCGCGGCAAGCGAATCATGGAGGTCTTTAAGCAGCCTCAGTACAGTCCAATTCCCGTAGAGCTGCAAGTCGTCATTCTATGGTCAATACAGAATGGATATTTTGACAATGTCTCCGTCGATAGAGTCAAAGAATTTCAGACGAAGCTAACCGAGTTCCTAACTACACGGTGCACAGAGTTGCTTCGCACAATTCGCTCGGAGATGACACTAACTCCGAAGTTGACTGGGGAAATTAAGGCCGCTACAGAGCAATTCAAAGAGACCTGGCGATAGTTCTTGCTGCGTGACTGGCTCAAGCCCAAGTTCCGCAAGCTAGTCGATGGGAGAATAGACCACACGAGTGGCAAAAGACAACAATTATGCATAGCCCTCGAGATTTACGACGGAGACTTCGTTCTGTAAGTAGTACTGCACAGATCACGAAAGCCATGCAAATGGTGGCGGCCTCGAAGATGCGTAAAGCGCAACAAGCAGCGATAGCTGGACGTCCATTTGCTCACATTTTGTATCGAATCCAGCGTGAGGCGACCACGCGTGTGCAGGATTTCATTGATCCGCTTCTGGAGGAGCGTCCGGTTCACAGGCGCGCGATCATTCTGATCGGCGCCGACAAAGGACTGTGCGGAGCACTCAACACCAACGTGTTTCGATTGGCGGCGGAATTCGACCCTGCTTCTACCTTATTTATTACTGCAGGTCGCAAAGCGGCGCAGTTCATCGCGCGAACACAACGCACACTGGTGGCTGAATTTAGCTACGGGGACACACCGCAGTATTCGGAAGCCCGGGCGATCTCTGCGTTTGCTCGCGATCTTTTCTTGAAAAAAGAGGTTGACGAAGTCCGAGTTATCGCCACGCAGTTCGTAAATACACTCACTCAGCACCCAGTCTGTATTGAGTTTCTCCCGGTCGGCGAGATTAAGGCACTGAAGATTCCGCACGTCAGATCTGAGCAAGAACTGACCACTGACGTCACGGAGTCATTATTTGAACCCGACCCTGAAACGGTTCTCCGGTATCTACTCTCGCATTACCTGGATGTTTACATCTACCAGGTCCTGCTGAACGCCAAAGCCAGCGAGCAGAGCGCTCGGATGGTGTCTATGAAGAATGCAACGGACAGCGCCGAACAGTTGATCGAAGATTTAACTCTCGAGTACAACAAGCTGCGGCAGGGGAATATCACAAGGGAATTGCTCGAGGTAGCAGGGGGCGAATCGGAGTAGAACCTGATTGCTTAATAACGAACGAATGGGTATGACTATGAACAGCGGCAGAATTGTCAAAGTGCTCGGGCCTGTAGTGGATGTCGAATTTCCGGGCGCGTTACCAGGTATTTACAACGCGCTTACTGTCCAATACAACATGCAAGACCAGCCCGCTAAGGTGACACTTGAAGTGCAGCAACACCTTGGAGACAAGTGCGTTCGTGCGATTTCCATGTCAGGAACAGAAGGCCTGAAACGTGGCTTCGACGTAGCGGACACGGGAGCGCCCATTTCCATGCCGGTCGGAGAAGGTGTGATGGGCCGGGTGTTTGATGTGACCGGGAATCCGGTTGATGAGCGCGGACCCGTCAAGGCTGAAGGATATTATCCCATCCATCGGCCTGCGCCACCGCTGTCAGACCAATCAACCTCTCCTCAGCTTCTTCCGACAGGCATTAAAGTTATCGATTTGATATGCCCCTTCCTAAAAGGTGGGAAGGTAGGTGCGTTCGGCGGAGCCGGAGTCGGCAAGACGGTTGTGATTATGGAGCTTATTAATAACATTGCCAAGCTGCACGGCGGCGTCTCTGTGTTTGCGGGAGTGGGCGAGCGTACACGCGAGGGAAATGACCTCTACCAGGAGATGTCGGAAGCGGGCGTCATCAAGCAGGACAATCTGAGCGAGTCCAAGATCGCTCTCGTATACGGCCAAATGAATGAGCCACCGGGGGCCCGTCTGCGCGTTGCATTGGCCGGACTGGCCATCACCGAATATTTCCGCGACGAAAAGAATCAGGACGTGTTGCTTTTCATTGATAACATTTTTCGATTTTCTCAGGCAGGTTCGGAGGTATCAGCACTGCTCGGCCGTAGCGCCAGCGCGGTTGGTTATCAGCCCACGCTGGCGGCGGAGATGGGTGCCCTTCAAGAGAGGATTACCTCCACCAAGAAAGGCTCGATAACTTCTTTCCAGGCCGTGTATGTTCCTGCTGACGATTTAACTGATCCTGCCCCGGCAACGACCTTCGCGCACTTGGATGCCACAATCGTTTTAGAGCGATCAATTGCAGAGCTCGGCATCTATCCAGCGGTGGATCCGTTGGCTTCAACTTCTCGAGCTCTCGCGCCTGAAGTTGTTGGACGTGAGCATTATGAGACCGCGCGTGGAGTACAGAAAGTGCTGCAAAGGTTCAAGGACCTGCAGGACATCATCGCGATCCTCGGTATGGATGAACTGTCGCCGGAAGACAAGCTGACAGTATTTCGCGCCCGCAAAATTCAGCGTTTCCTGAGTCAACCCTTTAGTGTTGCGCAAGTTTTCACTGGTCGCGAGGGGAAACAGGTGCCGGTTGAGGAAACCGTCCGCGGTTTTAAGGAAATTCTTGAAGGCGAACACGATGACGTCCCAGAAGGCAACTTTTACATGAAGGGATCGATCAACGAAGTGAAAGAACAGGAGATTGCGGCTTAAATCTCAATCGAGCTAGAGATATTTCATGGCTGATACTGTGCGTCTGGAGATCGTCACGCCTACATCGATCGTCTACTCTGACGACGTGGAGATGGTCACGCTTCCCGGTGTGGAAGGGCAAATGGGTATTCTTCCGGATCATGTGCGCTTGATGACACAACTAGTTCCGGGCGAATTAATTGTGCGCAAGGACTCTCACGACGATTTTCTCGCGGTTGGTCAAGGCCTGGTTGAAGTCACAAATGATCGAGTTTCAATCGTGACGAATATGGCAGTTCGTGCAGATCAGATAGATGAGGCGGCGGCCGAAGAAGCTCGACAGCGTGCGGCAGATCGCCTTCGTGAAAAGATATCTTCCGAAGAAGTGGCTTCTACAAACGCCGCGTTGAGCCGCTCCTTAGCTCAATTGCACCTAAAGCGTCGTCACCGCTGAATGCAATGCAACGTTGTTGTGGATCAGCGCACACCAGAAAATACTGTCACTTTTTGCAATCCCTCCTGTCAGTTTTTACAGTGCGATAGCGAATTTGTTAAGGACCTGAGCTGAATTCCATTGACACACAATATTTTCCGTAGATGATGGTCATTCGACCCGCACTTTCTTGTGGGAAGAATTCATTATCATGCGCGATTGTTTTGTACCTGAACTCCCGGTTGTAGCCCGCCTCCTCCTCTCCTTTCTTGTTTTGACGGCTCTGTTCACCAACTCCGCCGCCCATGGACAGTCTGAGGAAGATGTGCACATCGTGCCTCGAAACCCGTCTCCACCCGCGGTTCATGACACGCATGATGGTCGGTTTCATTCAAATCAACCCAATGCTTCTTTACGGGTAAACGTGAACTTGGTCTTAGTGCCGGTCAGCGTGATTGACCGTATGAATCGACCGGTGACCACATTGACGGAAGACAACTTTGCCGTTTATGACAATGAAAAGCGGCAGGAGATCCGATATTTTTCAACGGAGCAAGGGCCGCTGTCGGTCGCCATGCTTGTCGATGTTAGTAGGAGCATGACCGACAAGATTGACATCGAGCGGGCTGCCATCGCCGAGTTCTTCAAGAATGCTGACCCGCAGGACGAGTATTTTGCGATAACCTTTTCCGACCGCCCGCGAGTTCTAGCAGCTTCTGAGGACTCGATCGATGACGTGGAGCAGAAGTTGACAGCAGTTCAGCCTGCCGGCCCGACGGCAATGCTGGATGCGATATATTTGGCAATTCATGAACTGCGTTCAGCGCGATTCCAGCGTAAAGCAATTGTTATCTTTTCTGATGGTGGCGACAACTCCAGTCGATATACCATGCGAGACATCAAAAAGCTGGCGCAGGAATCAGACGTTCAGATTTATGCCATTGGTCTTTTCGAAACATTCTTTTTTAAAACTATTGAAGAGAGACTCGGAAAGCAGTGGTTGAGTGGAATTACGGACATCACAGGCGGACGGACGATCGCAGTAGAGAACAGATCGAATGTTCCCGAGGCAGCAGCGGAAATTAGCCGCGAGCTTAGAAGTCAGTATGTGATCGGCTATCGTCCTCCCGATTCCGTTCCAAATCGCTGGCGCAAGATTAGAGTTAAGGTAACCGCCCGAACTAAGAGGCCACACTTGCAGACGCACTACAAACAAGGTTACATGACAGAAGAATGTGTTTTCACCCCTAGCGGATGTCCAGACTAGGGCCGCCCTCCTCGTTACGTTCTTCTTTCCCGCGCTGAAACAACTGACAGAGGATGGAACCACATGTTACGAACTACATGTGGTTGCGAACGAGCACTGACCGCTCGATATCCTAAGTAGTAGGTCAGAGCTGATATCTGTGTGCAGCTCGCAATCGCCATTGACGCCGCGAACAGAACTGTAACTCATAACAGTTCTCCATACTTGCCTCACCATATAGCTTGAGCACAAGTCATTTCCGAAATGGATAAATGCTCTGATGGGCGTCAACCTGCAACAGTTCTCGAATAACATCGCCAGAGCTTGTTGCGGACAGTTGCCTTTTTTAGCTGCGGCTTACCAACGCGATACTAAAGACAATAGACCTACCAACGTACGGAAATGCACGCTAAGGATTGCTGATAGAGCGAACGCTAGGGTCCGTGGTCTCCGGTTTGTGTTTGGAACAGTATTGGTGATGATCGCCGCGGCGCAAATAAACGCTCAGGAACCACCAGCCGATCCTCAGGCGGAGTCGCACGAGGACAAACAGCAAGAAGAGCGATCGACAGGGTTGCCCAACAAAGTGAAGTGGACCTTCAACTTTGACGCTGCCTGGGGCACGTTTGGCTTTGCGAACTCTCTCTACACAAACGTCCGACCCGATCCGTCGGGCAACCTTAGCGATAACTGGTTTGAAGGCTTCATAAAACCTGCGTTGTCGGCGACTATTCCTTTGGAGGACAATGGCGAACTCTACGGTAAGTTGAGCGCCGTTGGCGAACGTACCTATGGTGCCCCGCCTTCACTCGTCGGGGAGAGCGCCTCGTCGTTCAAGCAGGAAGATATCTATGTAGGCTGGCGTTCGGGGGCAGAAGACAGTTCGGCAATAGACCTTACGATTGGCCGCGCGCCGTTCAAGATCGGACACGGCTTTCTGGTTTGGGACGGAGCCGGCGAGGGAGGGAGCCGCGGCGGTTTTTGGAGTAATGCACGAAAGGCTTGGAGGTTCGCCGGCATCGCTCGCCTCAAGCCTGGAAAGCACACACTGGAAGGATTTTATCTTGAGCGGGACGATGTTCCCGAAAACGACACTGGAAGTCGACTTACGGGGGTGAATTACGAATACTCGCCGGCAGAAACTTCTACCTTCGGCCTGACCTATCTCAGAACCTTTGCTCACCCAAGTGTCCTGAGAGATCGCGACGGAATGGACGTCTTCAATGCCCGCGCGTTTACAGCTCCGATCCCCCAATTAGCGGACCTGTCATTTGATGCAGAATACGCGTACGAGGAGAACCATCGTTTGTTGCGCTCAACAGCCTGGTATGCCCAAGGAGCATATCAACTGAGCAAAGTAGCGTGGAAACCAAAATTGTCTTATCGCTACGCCTTTTTTCAGGGAGACGATCCGAGAACCGCCACAAATGAGGCCTTCGATCCATTGTATGTCGGCTTTTATGACTGGGGCACGTGGTGGCAGGGTGAGATTGCCGGCGAATACTTCCTTTTAAACTCTAATCTCATATCGCATCAGGTACGCATTCACATGACGCCATCAGACCGCCTCGGCTGGGGTGTCATCGGTTACTGGTTTCGGCTTCCTCGACCAAGCTCCTTCGGGCCCACCGGCGTCACATCCTCAGATGCCGCTTTGGAAGTCGACACTTATGCCGATTGGAAGATCAACAAGAACTTTACCCTAAGTCTCGTCGGCGCTTTTGCCGATCCAGGCAAGGCCGTTCAACAGGCCTATAACCGAACCGATAACTTCGTCTATGGGATGGTGTACATTGCCTATTCTTTCTGACCCACTCATGCGAAAAAGCAAGGACAATCAAGTGCAGTCCTCTATCCAAGCGGACAAAAAGAATGAAGTCCTGCGTTCGTCATTTGAAAGAGGCGCTGTGGTGCGTGGGCGTGGGAAGAACATGATGAAAACGCCCACAATTCCCATATCCTTCCACAAATTACTCAAAATAGTAGCCATTGTTGATGTAGACAATGCGCACGTTCGGCAGCTGCTAGACCGACTAAATGCAGAGAATTTCAATGTCGAAATAAGAGGTGACTTCGAATGTGATGTCTCTGAGGACGCCAGCGTAGGTGCCTACATTGCAATGATTGACGGTGCTCGGCTCGAGGGAGCTCGGTCTTTAGCACGCGCAGTGCGGTCAGTAGGGTTTCAGACCCCGCTATGGGGCCTGGCGGATTCGCACCGCATCTCCGATATAAGCAGCTTTGATTTCCTCGGCGAAGTTACTGGATACATCTACTTGGGGCAACAAACACCAGCATTCTATGCCAAGCAGGTGATCGCTAGCCTTATCGACTATGGAATGGACTTGTTGCCGCCCTTCTTTGGTGGGCTGATGGCATACGATGCCGAGGCAAACATCGCTTTCGATTGCCCCGGACATCAAGGCGGTCAGTTCTATCGGAAATCACCTGCTGGTCAGCTTTTCTTCAAGCACTTCGGCGAAAGCATTTTTCGCAACGATCTTTGCAATGCCGACGTTGGCCTCGGAGACCTGCTGATCCATGAAGGCCCGGCCGCGCAGGCGCAGAAACACGCTGCAGAGGTCTTCGGGGCCGACAAGACATATTTCGTGTTGAACGGAACAAGTACCGCCAACAAGGTGGTTACCAACGCATTGCTGCGGCGGGGAGATTTGGTCCTGTTCGATCGCAACAATCACAAATCAATGCACCACGGCGCTCTAGTTCAGGCTGGCGCCATACCAATTTTTCTTCCCACGGCACGAAACCCTTTCGGCATGATCGGAGCGGTGGATTGGGACGCTTGGGACGAGGAATATCTTCGCAGACAGATCCAGAAGAATCCGCTCGTGACTGACTCGCAGCGATACAAAGCAGAGCGGCCATTCCGCCTCGCCTGTATTCAGCTCGCCACGTACGACGGAACAATCTACAACGTTGCGAAGGTGATGGAACGAATAGGTCACCTATGTGATTACGTGCTCTGGGACGAAGCATGGATTGGGTATAACGCATTCCACCCGCTCTTCAGGAATTACAGCCCAATGCGGCTGGACACTCTCGGCCCGGAAATGCCGGGACTTTTTTCCACGCAATCCGTGCACAAGCAGGGTGCTGGTTTCTCGCAGGCATCACAGATCCATAAGCGCGACGAACATATCCGTGCGCAGAAACGTTATGTCGGTCACAAGCGATTCAACGACGCGTTCATGATGCATGCGTCGACCTCGCCCTTCTATCCTCTATTTGCTTCTTTGGACGTGAATGCGAAAGTTCACGAAGGCAAAGCTGGCGAGATGTTGTGGGACCGGTGCATAGAGCTGGGCATTGAGACCCGTAAAAAGCTCCGCGAGCTGGTAAAGCATTTTTCCACGGTTGGCCGGAACAACCAAGAAAAATGGTTTTTCGATCCTTTCGTTCCCGATGTGGTCACAATCCGCAACTCAGCATTTAGCAGTGACGTGACAACTGCTTGGGAGGACGTCCCGACCGAAGTACTCAAGCGAGAGCAGCAGTGCTGGAACTTTTCTCCAAAGAGCAGCTGGCATGGATATCCCGGAATGATTGAAAACTACGCCATGGTCGATCCGAATAAGTTGACCTTATTAACTCCCGGAATTGACCGGACGACGGGTGATTACCTGGACTTCGGTGTCCCCGCGACCGTGGTGGCCAATTATCTTCGTGATCAAAGGATCATTAGTGAAAAGTGCGATCTCAACAGCATTCTGTTTTTGATGACTCCCGCCGAAGATGAAAGCAAGCTGAACACCTTGATTGCGAAGCTTGTGAGGTTCAAGGATTACTGGGATCGAGATGCAAACCTTGCTGAGGTCCTCCCGACTATCTCTGCGGCGTATAGCAACCGTTACGCGGGATATACCTTAAGGCAAATTTGCTGCGAAATGCACGATGTATACCGCAAGGCGCGCATAAAGGATCTCCAGCGGCTCTGTTTTAGGGATGTGAGCTTCCCAGAGCTGGCGATCAGCCCGCAGAATGCTCACCAAGCTCTGGTCGCCAACGAAGTGGATTATGTCGCTTTGGAGAACATTCAAGGCCGAATCTCGTCAACATTGGCTCTAATATATCCACCCGGAATCGGGGTGGTACTTCCTGGCGAGCGATGGGACAAAAAGGCCCAACCAATGCTCGACTATTTCCTTGCCTTCCAGGATTCATTTAACCGTTTTCCTGGATTCAACTACGAAGTACAAGGCGTATTTCAGGAACGCGTTGACGGCAAGATCAAATTCTTCACGTACGTGGTTCGAGAGTGATGCGGCAGTAGCACGAGCAAGCACTCTTATCGAGATGAGGAAGAGTATGGAACCAAAAAAGAAGATGACGCTAATGCAGCTGACCGTCATTGTCACCGTCAACATGATGGGTTCCGGCATCATCATGCTGCCGGCAAATATGGCCAAGGTTGGCGCAATCTCGCTGTTGTCATGGGGAGTTACTGCGGTTGGTTCAATGGCGATCGCTTACAGCTTTGCTCAGGCCGGCCTTTTCAACCAGCGACCCGGCGGAATGTCTGCATATGCGGAAGAGGCACACGGGAAGGCTGGGTTTTTCATGACCTTCTATCTTTACTTCTTCTCATTGGCAATTGGGAACGTGGCCATCGCAATTTCTGCGGTGGGGTATCTCGCAACATTTTTCCCATGGCTCTCCTCAACGCCAATCGCCACTTGCATCGGCGTAATTGGATTAATTTGGCTTACAACCATCGCAAACTTTGGAGGACCTCACATTACAGGCCGCATTAGCTCGGTTACTGTCTGGGGCGTAATTTTACCAGTCGGGCTTCTATCTCTGATCGGGTGGTTCTGGTTTAGTGGTCAGACCTTCGCCGCTGCGTGGAATCCCAAAGGAATAAGTATCGGGGAAGGTCTGGGATCGAGCATCGCACTTACGTTGTGGGCGTTCCTTGGCATGGAATCGGCTGCGCAAAACTCTAGCGCGGTCGAAAACCCCAAGAAAAACGTCCCCCTTGCCTGCATGTTAGGAACTCTCGGGGCAGCTTTTGTCTACATCCTCTCCACGACGGTTATTCAGGGAATTGTGCCGAATGCCGAACTTGTGGAATCCACCGGTCCATTCGGGCTGGCATACGCAAGAATGTTCAACCCTCTGGTTGGCTCAATCGTGATGGGCCTTGCAGTAATGGCGTGTCTAGGATCTCTTCTCGGGTGGCAATTCACTATTTCGCAAACCGCGAAGTCAGCCGCAGATGATCGAATGTTTCCGGCCCTTTTTGCGAAGGTTAGTCGCGTGGGCGCACCTATTGCGGGAATGATCGTTATGGGGTTTGTTCAATCGATCATGGCGCTTTCCACGATCTCGCCGAGTCTCAACGAGCAGTTCAATGCACTCGTAAGTCTGGCAGTCGTCACCAATGTGGTCCCCTACGTTCTTGCCCTCTCTGGCTTGATGGTCATGATGCAAAATGTCGGCGTCAGCCAAGCCGTTTACCGCAGGAACACCGTCGTGGCGATGGTTGCAATGCTTTATAGCGTGTATGCCATTTTTGCGTCCGGCAAGGACGCCGTTCTCGGCGGAATGATCGTGATGGGAATTGGCTACGTCATCTATGGCTTCATCGCCCACCGCTTTGCCGCTGCTCCCGCGATGCCGGTCGTTGTGCATGAAGCCCGGGCCGCTTGAGCGATCACTGGACGGAAAGGAAATTTATGCAATTCGCCAGAGTATTCAATCGCAATTCATGCGGTCTCTGGATTGCGACACTCGTCTTCGCTTCGATGCCGTCAATCCTGCGACCTGCGAGTAAGGCGCCGGCGTCGATACAAACCTTAGGCCGCGTCCGGGAGACGGGCACACTGAAGCTCGGCTATTTCCCGGAAGCCAGGCCGTTCTCGTATCAGAACGAGATGGGGAAACCAGATGGCTACGCGCTCGCGTTGTGCCAAAAAATTGCTGATGACGTCAAGGAGCAGCTGGGATTGCCAACTCTTGCCATCGACTTCGTCTCGGTCACAACTGCCGATCGCTTTGACGCTGTCCAGCAGGGCAAGATCGATTTGTTATGCGCCCCTTCAGTAGAAACAGTGGACCGAAGGAAACAGGTCTCCTTCGCTACCCCGATCTTTCCGGGCGGCCTTGGCGCGCTAATTCGCGCGGATGCCCCAGCGCAGATTAAGGATGTGCTTTCCGGTCATCAACCGCCATACCGGCCACAATGGCGTGCGTCGATGGGACTCGCCCTTCAGAAGCGCACTTTTTCGGCCGTCAAAGGCACAACAGGAATTAATTGGCTGTCGGGCAAAATCGCCGAATTTCAGATCAACGCAAAAGTTGTTCCTGTCGAGAACGAGGAAGCTGGCGTCGAGCGCGTGCTGGATCGCAGCTCAGATGTTTTTTTTGGCGAGCGCTCCATGCTGCTCGACACAAAACACCGTAGTTCCTCGTCGAACGACATGATCGTTCTCGATCGCCTGTTCACGTACGAGCCCTTCGCATTCGCGCTGGCGAGAAGCGATGAAGATTTCAGACTGCTGGTGGATACATCTTTGAGCCGGCTCAGCCGCTCCGGTGAGACACAAAGGCTATATCGGAAATTTTTCGGTGAACCTGACCAGAATACGTTGAACTTTTTTCGGCTGAACACCGTTGTTCAATGAGAATTCAACAATTTGAATTCTCAATCATGCATTCGGGCAACGGTGGAGGAGGAGGAGTCATGCACAACTTTGGTGTCCATTCCGAAGTAGGAACACTGCGCACAGTCATGGTCTGCCGGCCTGGCCTAGCGCATCAACGGCTCACACCCGGCAACTGTCGCGACTTACTTTTCGATGATGTTATCTGGGTCCAGGAAGCACAAAAGGACCACTACGACTTTGTTTTGAAAATGCAGGAACGTGGGGTCGAGGTTCTGGAATTACATGACTTGCTCGAGGAAGTCCTAAATCAGAAAGAAGCTCGCGAGTTCATTCTCGATCGGCGCGTAACAGCGAACTCCGTTGGCCCGGGAACAGCTGAGGCGATCCGGCCTTGGCTTGATGAAATGCCGTCCAAGAAATTGGCAGCCCACCTCATTGGCGGTTTTGCAGTCGCTGATCTGCCGGATATGGAGATCAAGAAAATGCTCTCCGAAGCTTTCGGTGGAACAGAATTTCTTCTTCCGCCAATCCCTAATACTTTGTTCCAGCGCGATCCTTCTTGTTGGATTTACAACGGCGTCACTTGCAATCCGATGTACTGGCCAGCTCGAAAACCGGAATCCTTGTTGCAAAGGAGCGTCTACAAGTTTCATCCCATGTTCAAGGGAGGCGACTTCCGGTTGTGGTGGGGAGATTCAGATCAAGACCACGGCAGTGCATCGCTCGAAGGTGGAGACGTGATGCCGATCGGCAAGGGGTTCGTCCTTATTGGAATGGGAGAACGCACAACCCGCCATGCGGTAGTGCAGGTTGCCCAGGAACTCTTCAGGCAAAATGCCGCCAGCCGCGTCATCGCCTGTCTCATGCCGAGAAGCCGTGCTGCCATGCATCTGGATACCGTATTCAGCTTCTGCGACCGACATGTAGTGACCATGTTTCGAGAAGTTGTGGACCAAATTCGATGCTACAGCGTTTATCCGACCGATGAGGAGGGTGGCTACGGGATTTGTAAAGAGAAAAAGAGCTTGATCGAAGTTGTCAAGGAAGCTTTAGGACTTAAGGACCTTCGCATTGTCGAAACAGGCGGCAATGCATATCAGGCGGAGCGCGAGCAATGGGATGACGGGAACAATGTCGTAGCGCTGCAGCCGGGCGTCGTGGTTGCTTACGACCGCAATACTTACACAAACACACTGCTCAGAAAAGCGGGCATTGAAGTAGTTACAGTCCGCGGGGCCGAACTAGGCCGGGGTCGGGGCGGAGGTCATTGCATGACCTGTCCTATATGGCGAGAGCCAGCTTATTAGCGAGACTTTCGAGGACAACCGACTTTAACAATCCAGGAGACGTTCTTATGAGCTTCAATTTACGCAATCGTTCGCTCCTCACAGTACAGGATTACTCACAGCGTGAGTTTCGATACTTACTCGATCTTGCTCGTGATCTTAAACGCGCAAAGTACGCCCGGACAGAGCAGCAACACCTCAGAGGCAAAGAAATATGCCTGATCTTTGAGAAGACTTCTACCCGCACCCGGTGCGCTTTTGAAGTCGCCTGTTACGACCAGGGTGCGAACGTAACCTATCTCGACCCTGCAGGTTCTCAGATCGGCCATAAAGAATCTTTCAAGGACACGGCGCGGGTGCTGGGCAGAATGTTTGACGCCATCGAATATCGAGGTGCAGCGCAATGCGGGGTCGCGGAACTCGCAACTTATGCGGGAGTGCCTGTTTACAACGGCCTCACAGACGAGTATCACCCAACACAGATGCTTGCCGACATTATGACTATGCGCGAACACAGCGACAAACCCATCTCTGACATCAGCTATGCCTATATTGGCGATACACGATCGAACATGGGACATTCTCTGATGATCGCCGGGTGCCTGGTGGGAATGGATGTTCGCATCTGCGGCCCCAAGTCGCTGTGGCCCTCGGACGAATATCGGCAAATTGCCCATGACCTGGCATCCAGCAGTGGAGCCAAATTGACCATAACTGATGATCCGAAAGAGGCAGTAAACGGTGTGGATTTCATTCACACTGATGTATGGGTTTCGATGGGTGAACCGAAGGACATATGGAAAAAGCGAATCGCGCTTCTGACACCGTACCAGGTGAACAACGAGTTGTTGCGGGCGAGTGGCAATCCCCACGTGCGTTTTATGCATTGTCTGCCGGCTTTTCATGACACCGAGACTACGCTCGGCAAGCAAATTGCGGAAAATTACGGACTAACAAACGGACTTGAGGTCACTAATGATGTATTCGAGTCCGAGGCCAACATCGCATTCGAGCAGGCAGAGAACCGGATGCACACCATTAAGGCGTTGCTGGTGGCGACGCTGGGAGAGTAAATCATGCGTGTTGTGGTCGCGCTCGGTGGAAACGCGCTGCTCAAGAGAGGCGAGCCGATGAATGCGGACGTCCAACGTGCCAACATTAAGGTTGCAGCTAAAGCGCTGGCGCCCGTCGCAAAGTCGCATCAGCTAGTCATTAGTCATGGTAATGGGCCCCAAGTCGGGCTGCTCGCTTTGCAAGGCGCAGCGTATCACGCTGTCGAGACATATCCGCTCGACGTGCTGGGTGCCGAAACCGAAGGAATGATCGGCTACATGATCGAGCAGGAACTGGGAAACCTACTTCCGTTTGAAGTTCCATTCGCGACACTCTTGACCATGGTCGAAGTGAATGCCGACGATCCCGCCTTTCAGAATCCAACGAAGTTTGTAGGTCCCATCTATGGAAAAGGCGAGGCAAATCATCTCGCGGCAGAGAAAGGCTGGGTATTCAAACGGGATGGAGATAAATGGCGCAGAGTAGTTTCCTCGCCGATGCCCCGGCGCATTTTTGAGATTCGCCCGATCAAGTGGTTGCTCGATCGCGGCACAATCGTGATTTGTGCTGGCGGAGGCGGCATACCCACGATGTATGATCCGGCCGCAAATCGTCGACTCATTGGAGTTGAGGCTGTCATCGACAAGGATCTCTGTTCTGAATTGCTTGCGCGTGAACTTGACGCCGACCTACTCGTAATGTTGACAGATGCAGATGCCGTTTACTTGGACTGGGGTAAGGCTACGCAGCGTCCAATCCTTCGCACATCGCCGCAGGAAATGAAAGGAATTACGTTTGCCGCGGGATCGATGGGACCGAAGGTGGACGCTGCATGCCGATTCGCCGCTATTACCGGGAAGCCCGCAGCAATTGGGGCGCTCTCAGATCTAAACAGGATCATTGCGGGTGAGGCAGGAACTACGGTGCACTCTTCAGGGGCTCTTATATGCGGACCCTCCAAACAGACTTTGGCGGCCTGAATCTTTCGCAGGAAAGCAAACTGGCGTAGCAGCGCAGACTTTCGTGGAATAGTCCTGCCATTTTTACCAGTGGAGCGGCTCCGATGAACACATTATTTTGCTCTCAAAGTCGCCGCGACTGGTAGAGTCCGGGCGGCGAATGCCCGATTCGAATCCGAATTTGAGGCCAGCTTTTCGCCCTCAGAAGCAAGGGAAAGGATCACGTGATTGAGCGTCGAATCAAGAGAATTCATTTCAAAGCACTGATTATTGATAACGAACTTGGTCAGCCCACGGCCACTGGTCGCGCACTACAGGCATTGATCGACGAACTTCTCTCATGGGAGATCGAGGTTGTGCAGGCCAGATCCGTCGAAGACGGCATGTCGGTTGTAGTTTCCGATGCTGCTCTCCACAGCATCCTTCTCGATTGGGGCTTGGGCGGCGAGGATCAGTCGAGTAGTCACAGCCAAGCCTTGGATTTGATCAGGCTTGTGCGCTCTCGCGATGAGAAGGTCCCCATTTTTCTGATGGCAAAACGGGAGCATGCCTCAGCCATTCCCGTGAATGTGATGCAAATGGCGGACGAATTCATTTGGAAACTGGAAGATACTGCCGGATTCGTCGCTGGACGCATTCGTGCAGCCATGCAGCGCTATCGCGACAATCTTTTGCCTCCAATGACTGCTGCGCTGGCAAAGTTCGCAGCTGTTCACGAATACTCGTGGCACACCCCCGGACACACAGGGGGAACTGCCTTTTTGAAGTCGCCCGTTGGACGCGTCTTCTACGACTATTTCGGGGAAAACCTGCTGCGTTCGGATCTTTCCATCAGCGTCGGCGAACTGGGTTCGTTACTCGATCATACCGGGCCCATCGGTGAGTCAGAGAAATACGCGGCTCGGGTTTTCGGGTCTCATCGCACTTACTGTGTCACCAATGGAACTTCGACAGCAAACCGTATTCTCTTTATGGCCGCAGTTTCAGAGAGTCAGATTGCGCTCTGCGATCGCAATTGTCACAAGTCAATCGAGCATGGCTTGACGATGACTGGAGCAATTCCGAACTATCTCGTGCCGTTGCGCAACCGCTACGGAATTATTGGACCAATTCATCCTGACCGCCTCGATGCGAAGACGCTGCGCTCCGCGATTTCTTCAAATCCGCTTGTGAGTCCTTCGTCGAACTTGAATCCCGTCTACTGCGTGATTACCAATTCCACCTATGATGGTTTGTGCTACAACGTTAAGCGAGTTACTGACCTGCTCGAGTCATCGGTCGATCGCATACATTTTGACGAGGCTTGGTACGCATATGCACGATTCAATCCAATTTACCGTGAACGTTTTGGAATGCACGGAGATCCTGCTGATCACAAAGGTCCAACGATCTTCACCACGCATTCCACGCACAAGCTGTTAGCAGCGCTCTCTCAGGCTTCATTCCTTCATGTTCGCGATGGACGTAATCCCATCGACCACCCCCGATTCAACGAATCATTCATGATGCACAGTTCGACCTCGCCACTCTATCCAATCATTGCGTCGAATGACGTGACCGCCGCGATGATGGACGGGCCGGGAGGCGTGGCACTTACAACCGAATCCATCCAGGAAGCGGTAACGTTTCGCCAGACAATTTCTAGAATTCGGAAAGAGTTTGAAGCCAAGGGCGAGTGGTTCTTCGGCGCCTGGAACGCGGATGAGGTGACAGATCCAAAAAGCGGAAAGCGTATTGCCTTTGAGTCCGCACCGCAAGATCTGCTGGTGACGGAGCCGGACTGTTGGGTACTTCATCCAGGTGACACTTGGCATGGGTTCGAGGACTTGGAAGATGACTACTGCATGCTGGACCCAATCAAGGTCTCTATTGTGACTCCGGGCGTAGCAGTCGATGGCTCTTTGCGAGAGCCGGGAATTCCAGCAAGTCTCGTTACAGCCTATCTTGGCCGACGCGGGATTCAAGTCGAGAAAACGACTGACTTCACGATCCTGTTTCTCTTCTCCATTGGCATAACCAAGGGAAAATGGGGCACCTTAGTCAATGCCTTCCTGGATTTCAAACACGATTACGACTCGGACGTATCGCTGGCACAAGTCTTGCCAGACCTGGTACGCGCCTATCCAGAGCGATACAGCAATCGTGGCCTGCGCGATCTCTCAAATGAGATGTTCTCCCAACTTAAGGAATCCGAACAAACTCATTGGCTGGCAAAGGCGTTTTCAACATTGCCCAGCCCTCTTATGACACCTCGGGATGCTTACCGGCAGCTCGTGTTGAACAAAGTTGAAAAAGTCTCGTTGGACGTCTTGGCAGATCGAGTAGTCGCGACCAGCGTCGTGCCTTACCCTCCGGGTATTCCGATGTTAATGCCAGGCGAATACGCGGGCGAAATGCATGGGCCTTACCTAAGTTATCTGCGAGCCTTACAAGCATGGGATGAACGCTTCCCTGGTTTTGGTCACGATACGCACGGGGTGGAGAACATTGGCGGCAAATATTTCGTGTATTGCCTGAAGTCAGCCGAACGGGGAATTGACCTCGCGCGGACCGCGGCACGGACACTGGTGACTGATGAGCACGCCTCACTTAGTACGTGATAGAGCAGCTACTACTGAAAAGAAAGCGCTCGGCCTTGCGGCTTGCACCGCGCTCATCATCGGCAACATGGTGGGCTCGGGCTTTTATCTCTCACCCGCGTCTCTCGCTCCTTACGGCGCCTTAGCTATCGTTAGCTGGATCGTCATGGGGATAGGTGCTATCTGCCTGGGGCTAGTGTTTGCAAGGCTAGCGCACTCGGTACCCGCGACTGGCGGTCCGTATGCCTACACTCGGGCAGCCTATGGCGATTTTGCGGGCTTTCTCGTCGCTTGGGGATATTGGATCTCAATTTGGGCATCGTTGCCTGCTATTGCGGTCACCTTTACTGGCTATCTCGCGCAACTCGCACCGGCAATAAAGCAGAGTCGACTACTAGCGATTCTGATTACTCTCGGAGTGATCTGGCTGATTGCATTGGTCAACTTGCGCGGTGTTCGCGAAGCAGGTCTTTTTCAGTCGGTCACTACCTTCACCAAAGTGATACCGTTCTTTGCGATCGCAACGTTGGGATTGCTATGGGTCGAACGCCACAATCTCGTTCCATTCAATCCAAGCGGTGAGCCGCTCTTGAAAGCTGGAACAGCGGTGGCGCCACTCATTATGTTCGCCTATCTCGGTCTTGAATCTGCGACCGTGCCCGCCGGCGATGTTCGAGACGCCGCTCGTACTATTCCGAGGGCCACTCTGCTGGGCATTTCCGCCACCGCATTGCTCTATGTTCTTGGCACTGTTACAGTGATGGGAGTCCTGCCGCGCGAGCAGCTGGCGCACTCATCTTCACCTTTTTCTGATGCAGCTACCGCGATGTGGGGTCCATGGGCTGCCACACTCGTATCTGTCGCGGCGCTGATTTCCTCGCTGGGCGCTCTCAATGGATGGACGCTCTTGATGGGGCAGGTGCCGATGGCAGCAGCGCACGACAACCTTTTTCCGTCCTGGTTCGGGCGGCGTTCTCGTCGCGGCGTCCCTGCTATCGCCATTGTCATTTCAGCTGCTCTTGCCACGGTTCTTCTGCTCGTCGAATCATCGGGCTCGCGTGGCCTGGTGGCTTTCTATGACTTCATCGTGAAATTGAGCACCATGGCTGCTGTGATTCCATATAGCTTTTGCGCTCTCGCGGGAACGATCTTGCTGCCACGGAAAAGCACTGCCGGAGGTCATAAGAAACGATTCAATGCGGTCGAGGTTGTGGCCTTTGCTTTCGCCATTTGGACCATTTATGGCTGTGGCGCGGAAGCGGTGAGGTATGGACTTGTCCTATTGCTTTTGGGAATTCCTATTTACGCATGGATGCACACTCGCACGGTTGACTTGTGAGTCCCAGACAGCCGTGCGAGATCGGCCCTATAGATTCAAGGATCCCAAAACAACCCAGACTGGATGGCCGCAACTTCCCGGATCGACCAAGAAAAGCAAGAATAGGCAGATTCATCAATCTAGAAAGCGAACTTTAGCGCAAGTTGCATCACCCTAGCGTTGACGGCCGTGCCACTAATCACGCCGAATGTGGGAGACGAGAAGTTGGTATCAGGATTAGCAAATTGCGGATGATTCAAAGCATTGAAGAACTCGGCCCGAAGCCGGATCGTGCTTTTCTCCCGTGGCCAATTCAACTGCAGGAGTTTTGAGAGCTCAAGATCGAGGTTCGCTTGACCAGGCCCATCTACGATTCCTGTCGCGCTGTTGCCGAACGCAGTGCCGATTCCGTCAGGGCTGATCACCTTAGGAGTCGTAAAACAGGATTGATTGAAATAATCATTTAGTTTGGATTGGATCGATCCTTTGCGCACCAGCTGGCCGTTCGTGCAGTGGCCGGTTAATTGTGCGCGGTCTTCATTGATGCCGAATACGTTGTTCGCATTGGTTTCCGCGATAGTAAGTGCCGTGCCCGATTGAATCGTAAGCACTGCGGAGATGTTCCACCCTCGCAGAAAGAGACCCTGCACGCCGTCAATTGGCCCCGGAATATCCCACAACTCGCTGAATACGAAGCGGTGAGTGCGGTCGAAGCTGGCGCGTCCCCACCGCTCCCCAGCGGAGTTTTGATCGCCAAGTGTTAAAAAATTTGCAGCCGATGTACCATTGACGTTCGCGCCGTCACTATCGAGAGCCTTGGAGAAAGTATAAGAAGAGAGTACTTGCAGGCCTCGATTCATTCGCTTTGTAAGGGTTACATCGAGGCCGTTGTACCATGAACTGCCTGATGATTCCAATTCACGTAGCGAATCAGGCACTATTCCGGGAATTGGTACTCGCAATGGTATATTTGCTACCGTATTCGACGTGACTCCCCTGACAGGATTACCAGGCGATGCATCCAGAGCCTGGTTGAGAGAGCGAAAACGCTGCAAGTGAATACCTCTGGTGCCTACATACGCCACTTCTAACAACCAGTTTTTCTGCAATTCCGCCTGAGTATTCAGTGAAAACTGCTGAATCATCGCGGGTCTGAAGTTCGGTGCCAAGACGTTGATGGACGCTCCTGCCCCTTGCGAATAGGCCGGGAACATTGGAAAGGAAGTCGGGGTTGGGAACGGCTCCGCGAATGGCGCTTGTAATATGGCTGCTGCATTTGCAGGGCCTGTACTGGTTCGAGTCAACCCATACGGGGCCGCCAGTACGGAAGCGGTGAAAACTTGTCCGGTCGGACGGGAGTAGTAGGCCCCGTACCCTCCTCGGAGAACGAGCCGAGTTGTTCGCGGCAAGATCTGCCAGGCAAACCCAAGTCGGGGAGCAATCGTGTTTTGCCCATCTCCATAAGTCCCAAACGCATTATTGACACGCATTACACCAGACGGTGGAGAGACTGGGAAATTAGAAGCAACAAGGTAGCCGTCGAGACTTCCTCCCGCAGGCGGGTTCCTATTAGCTTTGACGAAATCAAAGCTCGCACTCCTGCCCAAATTGTCTGCGAATTGGCCGGGGCGCTCATAACGAATCCCAAGATTCAGCGCCAAAGAGTGGTTAATTTGATAATCATCTTGCGCGAATCCAGACACTTCCCAAGCTCTAAGGTCACGATCAAAAAGCCCGAAGCCATCTGCCGATTGATATACGTTGCTGAACCTGCCACTTCCGTTACCACTTGCATTCAATCCGAGCAGGAAATCGGGCCAGCTAAGAAACTGCAAAAACGAGTCAAAGCCAGCAAACTGAAGGGGGTCCCGCAGTCTGATGACCGATCCGCCAAATTGCAGAGAATGAGAGCCGGAAATAGCCGTAAAGACATCGTCGAATATAAAGCTGTTTTGAGCATACGTTCTCGGAAACGCGGGACCCATACTTACAGAGCCAACAATCTGCAAGCTAGGCAATTCGTTGTTTTTGTTCATCGTACCTTCGGATATGCCGACGTCGGACCACGCGAACGGTGCCTTCGCTCCTGTGTCGCTTATGGTATGAACAAATCCGACTCTGGCTTCGTTCAATCGGGCATTACTCAGGATGTAGTTATGTGCCAAGGAGAACACGACGAAGTCTCCGGTGCCAGGGCTGCTAAAACCAGCAATATTCCCCAATGTTATCTTGCCATTGCCGGGAAACGTTACGAGTTGTTTGCTGTGGGATAAAAAAAATCGCGATGCGACTTGGCTGTCTTGCGAGGCTTTGTAATCCAGATTTACTAAAACCTGATTCTCACTGAAGTCACAAGGATCACTGAACACCGAGAAGCCTTGTATTGCAAACGGCCTGGATCGGTCAATGCTTTGAGGAGTAGGAATCAAGAAACTTCCATCGTGCAATTTGAAGTTCAACAAGGCGGATGCCGCCGGGTTAATATTCGATCCATCAGGACTAACCGCGGTGCCACCAAATACCCCTGTCATGCCACCAAAAAGGTCTCCAAGTGCGCCGGGTGATCGGTCGCTCGTGAGAGGTGGCTCGCGAAGCGTGGCACTGCATGCTACGCGCGCCTGACCGGCCGCGACACCATTGGTCTGTCGCGTTCCCTGATAAGACGCAAAAAACAGCAACCTATCTTTTTGAATTGGGCCTCCGAATGCGAATCCAAATTGGTTTTGTTTGAGAGTTGGCCGCCTTTGCCCCGCTTCGTTCAAGAAAAAGTCATTTGCGTTAAAAATGTCGTTTCGCAAGAATTCAAACAATGTAGCGTGGTACTGATTGGTACCGGCCTTCGTGATCACGCTGACGCTAGAACCTGCTGCACGACCATACGCTGCACTATAAACTGCGGTTTGAACCGCGAATTCCGCCAAAGCGTCAGGGTTGGGGATAGGAATGCCTCCGCTCGCCGTGCTTGTGCCCAGCACGTCACTGACACTAATACCATCGAGCGTCCACTGATTATCGTAGGAGCGTGCTCCGTGCACGTAGAGACCGTCTGTGGACGGACTGATTTGTGAGAGTGCGGTTCCTCCAATTCCAAGTTCCCCTGCGTTGTATACGCCGGTCACCACGCCCGCAGAAAGGCCAGCCAGCTGAGAAAAATTCCGTGTGACCAAGGGCAGTTCATGAATCGCTTCTTCATTGGTGGTTCTGCCAAGCGCGGGGGTATCGCGTTTAATCATCGGTTGATTTGAACTGACTTGTGTGCGCTCTACGACCGTTGCAAGTTCAAGTTGAAAGTTGAGGCGAAGAGTTTCGGTCACGTGGACCTGAATTCCTTGGATTCTCAGCCGTTTGAAATCGGGTCTGCTAGCCTCTAACTGATATTTGCCGGCAGGAAGCTCTGCGAAGCCGAACCAGCCATTATTGTTCGAAATGTTAACTCGTACGTAATGACCATCCATGGTTGCTAACCGAACCTGCACACCGGGAAGGAGAGAACCTGATGAGTCCACTACAACGCCGGTGACAGCGCCAGTCGAGGTGGTCTGCGCATTTGCGACCGGGAGAATGAAGACCCAAGGCAGTGTTAGAAATAATAGCGTTTTTGGAGAGACATGCATGGTAGAGAGACAGCGAATAACACTTCCGATTTCGAGCAACGACTCACGCCGACAATCGCTTTGGTTTTGAGAGAAAGTGTCCGGCAAGTGCGGGGAAGTTTAAAGGCAGATGTCTAAAGTGGAAGCTGTCAAAACTGACAGTTACGGGCCTCAGCGGGTCGGAGTTACAAGCAGAACAGATTTAATGACTCCATTGAGTTCACAAGCTGAGTTGTCGTGTGAGGGCGTGTCGTGGACGGGCAGAGGTCGACAAGGTTTCAGGTCTTCCCTTCTCAGGCTTTGCAGAACGAAAGATACTAGATGTACCCGAGCGCCAATCGCTCTCATTTTAGTTTTCCTTGCCTGTCTTGTTCCAACTGATTCCGCAGGCCAGGTCAATCCCACTCGGCGAATTCTGATTCTTAACGAAGTAGGACCTTCATGGCCTCTCATCAGCCGGGTCGATCAGGGGATTCGAACCGCACTACAGAGCGCATCGTACCGGATCGAGTTCTACCACGAATTCTTGGACACAGTTTATTTTCCCGACTCAGCAGATCAGCAGATGTTTCGCGATTTCTATATTCGAAAATACCGGAACCACAGACCCGATGTGATCATCACTGTCGGATCATCGGCACTCAGATTCATGGCCGAAACCCACCGACAATCTTTCCCGGACGTTCCCATTGTTTTTTGTTTTCCCAATGCACCAGCCGGGCCCGTCAGCCTGGATTCTGATTTTACTGGCGTGGACGGGAGCGTTGCGTCAGCTGCAACTTTGGCCATAGCTTTGCGCCTTTTGCCGGATACTCGGCATGTGGCGGTCGTGGGTGGCTTGGCACCTTATGATAGGCGGCAGCAAGTCCAGATCAAAGAGCAACTCAAGATTTATCAGGACCGCCTCGACATCGCATACCTGACCGATCTCGATATGCCCACTCTCATTGACCGATTGAAAAGGTTGCCTAGTCATACCGTCGTCCTACTAACAGCGTTAGGCAGGGATTCCGCGGGAACTTCATATACCGCAGATGAATCCGGGCCACTTGTTGTCGGCGCAGCGAATGCTCCGGTGTTCAGCTTGAGCGACAGATACCTGAATCATGGAGAAGTAGGTGGCGACCTCTCAAATGCAACCGAACAAGGTACGATTGCAGGAAGGATGGCGCTGCGACTGCTGGCCGGGGAAAAACCTCGAGGCATTCCGGTGATAAAAGCCGGCACCACATATATGTTCGATTGGCGAGCACTCAAGCGCTGGAGATTGAAAGAAACAAATCTCCCATACGGCAGTGTTCTTCTCAATCGAGATGCAACCTTTTGGGAATCCTACAAGTGGTACGTCATCTGCAGCATCTCTCTCGTTCTGCTACAGGCGCTCCTGATATTTGGGCTGCTCTGGCAACGACGTAGAAAAGCAAAAGCCGAATGCGAATTGAAGGAAAGCGAAGCACGCTTCCGGTCACTCGCGGACACTGCGCCTGTACTCATCTGGATGGCGGGTACGGACAAGCTCTGCACATATGTAAACCAGCCCTGGTTGCATTTGACCGGGCGATCATTGCAAGAAGAGCTTGGAAATGGATGGATGGACGGTGTCCACCCCGATGATTTTCGGAAATGCCTCGATAACTACACTCAGTCTTTCGATCGGCGAGAAACATTTAGGATGGAATACAGGATCCGACGATATGACGGTGCGTACCGCTGGGTTTTGGACGTTGGGATCCCGAGATTTCAGGGTACCTCATTCGCAGGCTACATTGGCTGCGCGCTTGACGTAACTGAGCGCAAGCACATGGAACAAACAGTCCGAGAAAGTGAAGAACGGCTTCGTCTTGCAGCGCAAGCAGGAAGAATGTTTGCTTATTCATGGGATGTGGCTACCGACGTAATCGAGCGCTCCGGAGAATATGCAGAGATTCTGGGTGTCGACCCAAAGCAGGAAACAACAGGCGTCGCAGTATCGGCTATGGTGCATCCTGATGATAAAGAGCAATTGGAAACCGCTTTGGCCAAGCTAAATGTTGACAATCCTTTTTTTCAGAGTACGTACCGAATCATTCGTCCCGATGGGGTGGTCACTTGGTTGCAACGCAGCAGCAGAGCATATTTCAATGAGCATGGTGAGCTGGAACATATCGTCGGCATGATTGCCGACGTCACGGAAAGAAAGCTCGCTGAAGAGGCTCTTAGCTCTGTGAGCAGACGATTGATCCAAGCACAAGAGCAAGAGCGTACACGTATTGCTAGAGAGCTTCATGACGATATCAATCAGCGATTGGCCATGCTGCAGGTGGACTTGAGCGAAGTGCGACAAAGTACTCCTGCATCGCGAACCGATCTTCAGGATCGCGTTGAAGAGATAAGAGAAAGTTTGTCAGACATCAGCGAAGAGGTTCAAGCGATATCGCATCGTTTGCATTCTTCCAAGCTGGAATACCTCGGCTTAGTTTCAGCGTGTAAGGCCTTTTGTAAGGAGCTTGCTAACAGGCAGAACGTTCGAATCGAGTTCGATGCCGACGGGGTACCATCCAGCCTGCTTCAGGATGTTTCGTTGACTCTGTTCAGAGTGCTGCAGGAATCACTTCAGAACGCGATTAAGTATAGCGATGCTGAACACTTCGAGGTGCAGCTTCGTGGGACCTCTACCGAGATTCAGCTCACCGTTCGCGATAACGGCATTGGATTTGATGTAGATTCGGCTATGCGCAAACAAGGACTTGGTCTAATCAGTATGCGAGAACGGGCCAACTTAGTTGGCGGGAAAATCTTTATCACATCCCAGCCGATGCATGGAACGGAGATCAACGTTCGCGTTCCGGTGGCCGTGGCACGAGATCCAGAGAAGGTGATCCATAATGCTGCTTAAGGAATGGAATGGAAAAAAACGTCCACGAATCTTATTGGTTGATGACAACGCGGAAATGTGCAAAAAGGTAGAAAAGTTACTTGAATTGCGTTTTGAAGTCATCGGATCGGTAGCAGACGGACAGCAGGCGATTGAATCTGCATCGAGCCTCAATCCTGACTTTCTTGTAAGCGACATCTCCATGCCCATTCTCAATGGCATTCAGATGGCATCGCAGCTTCGGGATTTGGGTTGCACGACAAAGGTGATATTCGTGACAGTCCATGACGATGATGACTACCGTGTGGCAGCCTCTTCGATAGGGGCCGCTGGATATGTTCTGAAAGCTCGCATTGATACGGATCTGATTCCCGCAATAGAAATGGTGCTGAGGAAAACCAGGACTTGACTCCGCCGTGCGCGGCGCGATTGGTTGAGAGATCGATAGGTTCCTGCCAAATTCTGCATAGCTTTTACGCCCTCGCGGGACACGATTTTGCCGGAATCGCAACCTCGCTAGCCGAAAGATGTTGGTTGCGTTAGTCATTTCTGTTCGCGAGTCCGAACAGTGCGGGATATTGCTGATTTATCGCCTGCGGCCTCCAGCGCGCGCACCGGACATCGAACGGCTGAAATTCTGTGTGCGTTGCTGGCCCAAAGACCGCGCCTGGGATTGCTGTTGGAGGCTCCGCTCCGGTGCGTTCGTCGAATGCCACCCATTCCCGGTATTTTGGGACCAATTGCCGTTTTGCCGATCGTAGCGGTACACGCTTCCATCTTTGCCGGCATATATGTTGTTGCCGCCGGTCGCGACACCTGCTCCTGTGTTCGTGTTGTATGCGAAGCCACCACGACCAGCTACGCCTTGACCGCTATATATATTTCCTGCGTATCCTGCGCCGGCGCCGGCGACTACTCCTGTTTGCGGATTGTATGCCGCAGCGCCGCGACCACCTCTCGTGTTTCCGGTATAGACGTTAGTGTTAGTTCCGCGTCCGGCGACTCCAACGGTCCCTGTTTGCGCGTTTTGAAACGTAGTTCGCGTTCCAGCGCCGTAGTTTCCGGTATATGGGTTGGCCCAAGCAGCGCGAGTGCCTGCGTACGCAGTATTGCCCCAGCGACCATACACGTTCGCACTGGCATATCCTCCCCACCCGTACCCCCATGCCGTGCCCCAGCAGCACGGTCCGTAATAGCCCCACGGCCCCCACCACGGATAGTAGAAAGCACCGGCAGTGTACCCGACGCCGATTGTGACGCTCCAACCAGTTCCTGAACTCCACGTTGATGCAACGCCTACGCCGTACGTATAAGGAGCTCCATACCAGTAAGTGCCGACATAAGGTGGATAGTAAAACCCGGTGCCGTAAACAACTGTGGTGGTCGTGGAAGACACGACAGTCCCGTAGTAACCGGGCGTATAGCCAACGTGGACTACCTCCGGCGTCGAGTCATAAATTTTGACGTAAGTGACGTAATATAGCGGAGAGCTGGGCGGAATAGCATAAATTTCAGCAGGTACTGAACTTGCCACGACCCATGGCCCGGTTGGTGACAGCCCCACAAACCACACTGCATTCTCGACCCCGAAATAGTTCTTATCATTCACCCGAATCACTGGTGTGGCTGTGTTTACTGCATATTGCAGATCCGTCCCTTCGATGTTTTTGAATTGAGGAGTTCCGTCGTACTTAACGTCCAAGTGAACCTGGCTACGCGTGATGGTTGCAGTCTGTGGTATGGAATTGGCAATCAACGCTTCTTGGGCAGGCCCCGTTCCTGGCACTGACACTAATACTCCCGCCTTTGGACTGTTTGCGGGAATCTTGCCGAACTCTTGCGGGAGATGCTCTCCGTCAACGAACTCCCAAGGACCATTCTCAAGAGACTTGGACTGAAACCATCTTCCCGAAATCAGGATGTAGTAATCGCGAGTGGAGCCATTTAGGAAGACGTTGGCGCTCGAGTTCTTTACATATTCCAAGCTCAGCCCGGGAATACGCTCGAATTTTGGCGCACCTTCGGTTACAAGCAATTCCGCAGGACCCAAACTTACGAAGACGTTGGGGATCTTTCCTTCTTTCTTTGCCTTTTTCAGAGAAGGCGGAGTTTCTCCCTCCGGTACGCTATCTTTTTGTTTTTCCTTAATATCCTTGGTGATATCTTTCATGCTCTTCGGCGTTTTGTCCGCATAAGCCCATGGGCCTGCTGTGAGATCCGGTGCTTCCAGCCAGCCATCCATCACGTTCAAGTAATACTTCTTAGATTTTGCGTCTGCCAGAATCACGGCTTGCGTGTTGAGGACCCGTTGCAGATCGGTTTCATCTACTTCCACGAACTTAGGTGGTCCGTCGATGAGGACAAGCATCGAAGGCTTGCTGGTGAAAATCACCCGGGGAGGATCGTTCTTAACAGCAACTCCCTTCTTTGCCGCCTGTGCCGCATTGGTTGCGGCCAATCCAGCTTCCAAACGATCAAGGGCAATCACCTTCGACTTCGTGGGCAATCTTGTCTGGAGGAAAGCCTTAAATTCACTCTCGCGATCCTTCATGGCGGGAAAGTTGACTGCGGTGATTTGGAAATCGTCCATCGTCACCTGACGGTTGATCTTGTCAATCTCTGTCTTCGCCGTGAACCAAACCACACCATACTTGGGCGCGTTGTTTTTTTTTGTCACGGAAAGTGCCGCATAGGCACGTAGCTGGTTTCCTTCCCACGCCTCGATTTGCGGCTGGTACATCGCGATCTTCTCCTCGCCGCGATCAACTTCGCGGGGCCACGGTGTATCAATCGTCGGTTTAGCACCGGCGGCAGAAGAGGGAGAGGCAGGATTGTTTGGCGAGCCAGGTTGCGGTTGTGGATGATCCGGTAAGGACGACTGAGAAGACGAGTTCGAAGATTGCGCGCGCAAAGAAGTCGTGCTTGAAAGCAGAAGTAGCAGACACAAACAGCTCATGGTTAACCAATGATGGTACATCTTCACTGTTAGTCTTTTGTTCACTTCATGCCTTCGTGAACGTCGGGGATTGCCGAGTGACAAGCGATCAGCTGAGAATTGCACGTGCGAATCGGATTTTAATGTTGGGGCTCTGTCGCCGGACACTGCCACAATTGCCAGTATGCGACCGCTTGGATAACCTGAGCAGCCGACGCGGCGAACTAGACCGCGGTCTTTTTAGAGAAAGTTCGCGGCTTACTTGAGTTCTCCAGGGCTCCCGATGTCCTCTGTCAGACTGGCTTCCATGGCCGGACACTCAGGCCGTTAGGCGGGCTCGTTCCGCCTGCGATCTTGAAGATTGTGGCGGGATCCGCACTCGCTTTTTTTCCGGATAAGCGAGTCTTCGGCCAAGCTACATCTTTCCCCGAAAGACATACCCGAGTTCTATAAGCAAAATTAAGACAACCAGCACTTCGACCCAAAACGTCCGCGATTGATGGAATTCATCGATCAGAAAGCGGTAAAGATCTTCTGCGGTACGGAGTTTTTCTTGCGTGAGA
Organism: Terriglobales bacterium; assembly: GCA_036557105.1. GTDB lineage: Bacteria > Acidobacteriota > Terriglobia > Terriglobales > Acidobacteriaceae > Gp1-AA145. Next base: position 64,808 of record DATBIE010000108.1, on the reverse strand, counting down.
CTCCTATAGTCAGGCACTCCGACTTTGGCTGCCGCCAATCGATATAGACGAGCTGAAAACATGTCACTCAGGAACTTGATCGCGTTCTCGGCTCGTTCGGTTAGCTCGGTTACATCCAGCAGGACGGTCTGCAAGCGTGAGGCTTCTCGCGGCAAACGCCAGCGCCTCAATAGAGTCGAATGCCGCTCCAGGACGTCGTACACGCGCGCCAATTCTTTCGTCATCAGCTCGTCATAGTGGCGGAACTCCAGAAGTTGCGAGTTGGCATATTCGAGCAACTGGAGAGTAGTTTCAGAGCCGGCAGCTGAGTCGTAGATGAATGCGCCATTCCAGCTGAGCACGGCCAGGTCATTGGGGTAGTACGACATTGCAGACTGCAGAATTTCGCGCCGTTCATCCGAAGAAAGTGGTAAGTTTTCCCCGCGCACAACCTGGGCGATATGCTGTCCACAGGAATTCAGCAATTGTTCAGCCGAGGGCGACCCTTTGATCTCTCGAATGAAGAAGATAAAGTAGTCCTCACTCAACCATGTGTCGTAAGGTTTGTTGAGAGCAGACTTGGTTCGCATAACTCTGTCACGCGCTATCTCCTCGGCCCTTTTTGGCAAGTCACTTCCAGAAATCCACCGGGAAGCAAGGCCAACGAGGTCACTCCACTCACCCGCGAATGGAAATTCCACCAGAACACTGAGGACTCCGTAGTCGTAGTACTTCACGCGAACCTGGGCTTGGTCGTAGCCGGTCAAGTGGGTGTGCTCGACAACTGGCGGCCGTTCAAAAAACAGCTGCTCCGCCGCCGCATGCTTCAGCCCCTCTCCCAAACGTCGAGCCCCTAGGACGGAGCGCACTCGGTCCAGATCAACTTCTTCGCAAATGTCGAACAGGAAAAGTCCGACGGCAGAACCGCGTAGAGTCGTATCCGATTGAACATGCATTGCGCAATAGTGTACTCGCGTATTCTGCCCGAACCCAGCTCATCCACAATCACGCCCTTATCACTAACGCTGGTCATGTTTGTTATGGACGAGCCCGGATAGTAGATAATTGTGAACACGCCATCTTTAAATTTGAATGAGTACCAAGGCCTTGAAGCGCGGATTCTTATCGCTCCAGATGCCAGCGCCCCAAAGTTGATCCCCAAAATCCAGTGGCCGTGGACGCCCAGCTGGGATAGTCAGCTGTCACAACATTAGAGCCGGAAAGAACCAAGCCGTGTGGTTGGTTTTGGCCGCCCCAACCCATGGTGACACCTGCATATTACGCCTCTGAAAGCCCGTCCCACTGTACTTTCTTATACGGTTGTATAGCGGACAAACTCGAATTCGAATGAGTACTAGTAGCGAAAATTGCAATCCGTATCTTCGTCATCCGCCACAACACGCCGAAGGGAAGTTCGTCTCATGTATTCACGATGCTTTGAAAAAATGCGCGCAATCACCATTTTGACATGCTGGCAGCGGCGCTTTTTGGAGGTTGTGCTGGGTTGTTGCTCAAGAACATGAAACCTTTTCGAATGTACTTGCGACATTTGTGTAATCCTCGCGAGATATCTTTGACGATCAAGAGAACGAGCGGCATTATTTGATTGTTTGTGTTATCGTCCTGGCGCTCTAGGGCATCCATCAATGTCTTGTGGAATCTCGACATGTGCAATTCGCACGAGGCCGCTGGGTAGGCGTACACGGATTTTTTTGCCCGACTTTAGTTCTTCAGTATCAACAACCACAAGATCATTCGCTATACAGAATGGATCCGAAATTAAGTGGAATCTCATCCCGTAGAGTTTCGCCTGATTACCCATTTTGTAACCCAGACGCTTTATCCATTCACAAAGTAATGTCTGTCGGAGAGTCATCACTAGTGCCGTCCACAGTCCGATCTTCGATGCACGAGGTTCATGCGTCCACTGTTGAAAATGCCAGTAGGCGATGATTAATAGATCGCTAATAAAGATCTAACTGGCGTTAATCGTTGCGTCACTTGTCCTCTCTTATGGAGACACAAATGCTCGGGACGGACTAATGATAGGCATTGTCCCATCGACACGATTTCTGACCGCGGGCGAACGGATCGCGGAAGTGTTGTTTGGATTGATCATGGTGCTGACGTTTACCGGTTCTCTTAGCGTCGCCGAGTCGGGCCGTGCGGAGGTGCGCACCATGTTGATCGCCGCTCTGGGCTGCAACATAGCGTGGGGTCTCATCGATGGAATTTTCTATTTGATGGGGTGCCTGGCAGAGAAGGGGCATGCGATCCGTGCTTGGCGGGCGCTCGAGAATGCCCAAAATCCAGAACTGGCTTATGAAGCCATCGGCGGTGTCTTGCCACCAGTCATCGCCAGAATGTTCACTCCCGTGGAATATGAGGTGATGCGATTAAAGCTGACGGAGCTGCCTCGCTGTCCAGAGTATCCGGGATTGCGAAAAGAGGAATGGTTCGCTGCCTTGATGGTGTTCTTTTGGGTGTTTATTGTCACATTCCCGGTAGCAATTCCGTTTCTGGTCATGAATGAAGTTAGGCATGCCATGCGCGTCTCTAACGCGATTGCCGTCGTGCTCCTGTTTGTATCAGGATACGCATTCGGAAAATGTGCTGAGTACAAACCGTGGCTGACTGGAGCAACGCTGGTAGTGCTCGGCTGCACCCTCGTTGCTTTGACCATCGCACTCGGCGGATAACTCAGCTCGATACCCTGAACATATTGACAGAGTTCAGATCCATGCCGGTTGGATATCGTCATTTTTTCGGCATCTGGATAATGCAGTCCGCACCTAACCTGAAATCGTCGTCGCTTAGACGTCACATTGCGGTACTAGACTGGCCAGCTACGTATCAGAAAGCTTGGTTCCAAGCAGACCTAATCGCCGGCCTTACAAGCGCAGCCGTAGTCATCCCCAAAGCGATGGCATATGCGACTATCGCCGGCTTGCCAGTTCAGGTAGGTCTGTATACCGCTTTCATTCCAGCGGTCATTTACGCAATTTTGGGGACTTCTCGGCCACTCAGCGTCACCACCACAACTACACTCGCGATCCTGACCAGCACTGAGCTTGCACAGGTGGTTCCCAGTGGCGACATAGCAGCCATGGTCAAAGCTACAGCAGTGCTCACGTTCCTGGTCGGAATCGCGTTAATACTGGCGTGGCTACTCAGGCTGGGTTTCGTCGCGAATTTCATCTCGGAGCCAGTCTTGGTGGGGTTCAAGGCTGGCATAGGAGTGGTAATTATCCTGGATCAAGTACCCAAAATCCTCGGTATCCACTTCCCAAGGGGCTCGTTCCTTACCAACATTGTGAACATCGTCCATCAGGTTCCTAATGTGTCCTTGTTTACTCTCGCTGTCGGCCTCGTGACGATGCTATTTCTCGCCGGAGCAGAGCGGCTATCGCCGCGCATACCAGCTCCACTGGCCGCCGTGGCTTTGGGAATCTTCGGCGCTTCATTCTTAGATTTGCACGCGCATGGAGTGGAATTGGTGGGACGCATTCCTGCGGGTTTGCCACCTATAACAGTTCCGGAGTTCACGCTCGCTGCGCAGCTTTGGCCGGGGGCGCTGGGCATCGCCTTGATGAGCTTCACTGAGACAATTGCCGCCGGCCGGGCGTTTGCCAGAGTTGACGATCCCACGCCGCGACCTAACCGGGAGTTGCTGGCAACGGGTCTTGCCAATGCGATAGGAGCTTTTTGGGGATCGATGCCAGCCGGCGGCGGTACGACTCAGACGGCTGTCAATCACTTGGCGGGGGCCCGCAGCCAGATCGCGGAATTAGTGCTGGCAGGCACGGCACTTGCGACAATGCTTTTGCTTTCCCCTCTGATTGCCTTAATGCCGCAAGCAACGCTCGCTGCTGTCGTTATCGTTTATTCGGTCGGACTGATACGACCCCGAGAGTTCTCATCGATTCTGAAAATCAGACGAACTGAGTTTGTCTGGGCACTCACCGCATTTGCTGGAGTCGTGCTTTTCGGAACTCTCAAAGGAATCCTCGTAGCGATCGTTGTTTCACTGATAGCACTTTCGTATCAGGCGGCAAATCCGGCGGTATATGCGGTGAGTCGCAAGCGGGGCACGAACGTCTTCCGGCCATTATCCGATGAGCACTATGACGACGAGACTTTCCCTGGCTTGTTGCTGCTAAGAATGGAAGGGCGCATTTTTTTCGCAAATGCCGAGCGCGTCGCAGAAAAGATTCGAGCATTGATAAGACGAACTTCTCCAAGAATTGTAGCCATCGATCTTAGCGCTGTTCCGGATCTCGAATATACAGCGCTCAGAATGCTGATTGAAGGAGAAAGGCGTCAACGTGTTCTAGGAATCTCAACATGGCTCGTAGGACTCAACCCGGAAGTTCTGGATGTGGTCCAGCGCGCTGGGCTTGATAAGGTGGTGGGTCGCGAAGGGATGCACTTTAATTTGGAGCAGGTCGTCGCAAAGTATTTAGAACAATCGTAAACAGATGGGATGAAAAGGCCGGTTTCCGACGGGATGCTGTACGCTCCCAGGTCATGGACGTGCTTTAAGGACAAGAGGTAGAAGGAGACCGGCAATGAAGAAGGTTTCCGCGATCTCAGTCGAGCAATAATTAAACATGTGCTGCATGCTGACGGTTTTGCTATAGGGGTCGTCACATCTTGAAAAGGCGAGGGAGTTCGCCTTAACCGCATCCGATGAAGGGTGCTGATGACTCCTGACAGGTGGGTCCTGTTGCGGAGTCATTGGTACCGCTGGGGCTCACCAAAGATATCAAACGAAGATTGGCGAATGTCACGTAACGGCCTTGCGTCTCTTCTCAACAGGTGAGCCATGGAAGATTGGGAAGCGAAACACTACTTTCAGATCGCATGGAGTGTGGTCAATCCGATTCTGAGCTCTGGTCGAAACGCGCGCGGTTGTGGCTCAGATTCAAGAAATAGCGAAGTTAAACCATCGTGAAATCGACAAGAATCAGCAGTAATATGTACGGGTCGTGGAGTCAGGGACCGATCCAATCCTCAAACAATCTGTCGTGAAGACAGAACACATAACGTCGGCACGCTCTAGGCCGAATCGGCACGTAGGTCTGGTGTTCCAGACTCTCTTAATTTGCTTTCTCGCGTCCTCGCTTTCTGCTTGCCATAAGACACAAACGCGGCTTGACTTCAACCAGGACGTGCAGCCAATCCTCTCCAGTCGCTGTTTCAGCTGTCATGGTCCGGACCCGGAGATGCGCAAAGCGGGTCTTCGTCTTGACCTGGCCGAGTGGGCAATGCGGAAGCGGCCCAATCGTCCGGACGCGATCGTTCCCGGGCATCCGGAAAAAAGCGAACTGGTGAAGCGCATCGAGTCGACTGACCCGCATTACCTCATGCCGCAGAATGCTCAGGGCGTGGCAAAGCCGATGAGCGCGGGCGAGATCGCGACGCTCAAAGAGTGGATCCGTGAAGGTGCGGTGTATCGTCCGCACTGGGCTTTTGAGGTACCTGTTCGTCCGGCGGTCCCCAACACACAAAACAACGCCGGGTGGGCGAAGACTCCAATCGACAACTTCATTCTTGCAAAGCTGGAACAATCGGGCCTGTCTCCTTCTCCGGAAGCTGGCAAGGCTCTTCTTATCCGTCGCGTCACGCTCGACCTCACGGGACTGCTGCCCACTCCTGAGGAAGTTCGCGCATTCGTGAACGATAAATCGCCGGACGCCTATGAACATCGGGTGGACGGGCTCCTCGCACGGCCAACATTCGGTGAGCAGCGCGCTCGCTACTGGCTTGACTACGCGCGCTATGCCGATACCTACGGCCTGCATTTCGACAACAGTCGCGACATCTGGCCGTATCGCGATTATGTGATCCGCTCTTTCAACACCAATAAGCCGTTTGACCAGTTCGCGATGGAGCAGATTGCCGGCGATCTCATGCCGAAGAAGAATCTCGATCCATTGATAGGCAGCGGGTATGTGCGGTTAGGAGTTAGCAGCAATGAGGGCGGCACCATTCCCGAGGAATTACGCGTGAACATCGCCCGCGAGCGCACGGAGGCTTTCGGCGCTACATTCATGGGACTTACGGTCGGTTGCGCTGTGTGTCATGACCACAAGTTCGATCCAACTACGCAGCACGATTTCTACGCGCTGAGCGCCTTCTTCAACAACATAGACGAGAAACCATTTAATGACGACCGTCCGGTTTGGGCTCCGGTGGTGCGCATTCCCACCGCGCGGAACCGTGATGCTTACGATCGTGTTGTCGCTCAGCGCTCCCAGCTTCAGGACAAATTGCGCGAGATGCGCCGCAACAGCCATGGCTTGGTAGCTCAATGGCTCGCTTCCGGCAAGAACCCTCCTCGCGCGGTGTCGACCAATGATCTTGTCGTGCGCATGCGGCTCGATGAAGGCAGAGGAGAAGAATTAAAAAATAGCGTGCCTAACGCGAACCCTGCTGTATTCCGCACTTCTACGCTTAAGGGAGAGTGGGGCGAGACCACATGGCTGTGGCCGGATTTCCGCATGCAGTCGAGCACGCGAGTGCTCCTCGGACAGACCGGTAATTACGAGGCCACTCAGGCCTTCTCGTCCGGCGGTTGGTTCATGTTCCGCTCCGCGCCGTTTCACCCGGGAAGCTTTGGCACCTTAATTTCGAAGATGGACTCCACCCAGCACGATAGGGGCTGGGAACTCTCTGCTGACGACGACGGATTCCTGAGCGTGGCATTGGTGAACCAGATGTCGAGGGATGCTGATTCGAAGGAGAAAGAAAGGAAATCAGCCAAGAACAAAGCCGAGAAAAAAATCGAGGCCAAGGAACCATTCAACTACCCCACTCCAGAGGACCTCAGCAAGAAAGATTTGGCTCCCAACAAGCCGCCCGCGCAGCTCAAGGCTGAGAAAGACGCAGCCAAAAAAGGGGAAGCCGAGGCGAAGAAAAAAAAGCCTTCGATGAAAGAACCTCCAACGGACAAAACTCCGGAGGTTGCGGTCCGCGTTGTCTCCATTACTCCGCTGGCTTTGGACGGCGCATGGAAACACATATTTTTCACTTACGACGGCTCCGATCGTGCCTCCGGAATAAAAATCTTCGTGAACGGACAGCCAATCGCAACTCGCGTCGTCAGCGATAATCTCCGCCGGGCAACGATCCGCACTGAGGCGCCGATGCAACTCGGCTGGCGCAATCCTGACGACCATCCTGCAAAGGACGCCCGCTATCAGGATGTGCGGTTATACGCGCGCGCTCTCACACCTGATGAAGTCGAGCGACTTCCGTTCGAAGACTATGCCGCAGAAATTGCATCGCATCCGGCTTCGCAGTGGACGAAAGACCAGTGGCACGTGATGAGCGAGTTTTACCTCAATCATGTGGATCCCTCATTTAAAACAATTCGAGCTGAGATATCTCCGCTCAATAAACAACTTGACCAGCTTTCAAAGGGCGGCAACCTCACCCAGGTTTCCTGGGAAAAATCTGCGCTCGCCTATGCACACGTGTTGACACGCGGTAATTACACTGCCCGCACCGAGCGCGTGGAAGCTGACACGCCGCACTTCCTGCCACCATTGCCGTCGGGCGAACCTCACAATCGACTCGCCTTGGCCAAGTGGACCGTGAGTCCCTCGAACCCCCTCACCGCGCGTGTGACGGTGAACCGAATGTGGTACGAGCTGTTCGGGACAGGCATCGTCGAAACCACAGAAGACTTCGGCATCATGGGCCAGAGGCCGACTCATCCCGAGCTGCTCGACTGGCTGGCGGTTGAATTCCGCGACAGTGGATGGAACGTCAAGCACATGTACAAGCTGATCGTGATGTCGGCGGTCTATCGGCAGAGTGCAAAATCAAATCCGCAGCAGCTCGCCAAAGATCCCCGGAATCTGCTCTTGTCTCACGGGCCCCGGTTCCGGATGGATGCGGAGATGCTGCGCGATATCGCGCTGCAGGCCAGCGGACTACTCGTCGAAAAGATTGGCGGCCCGAGCGTAAAGCCCTATCAACCCCCGAATATTTGGGAAGAAGTCAGCTATCCGACCAGCGACACATTGCGTTACGTTCAGGACCACGGCGATGCGCTTTACCGCCGCAGCATGTACACATATATAAAGCGTATGGCGTCTCCGCCGAACATGGATACGTTCGATGCGCCGATGCGTGATGCGGTGTGCACCCGCCGGCAACGCACTGACACGCCGCTTCAGGCGCTTGTCACGATGGATGACGTGCAATGGGTCGAGGCGTCACGCGCTCTGGCGCAACGCGTGATTCACGAGGCCGGCCCCGACCCCGGGCAGCGCATCAATCGTATGAGCGAAATTCTGCTCGGACACGATGCATCGTCATCCATGGCAACCGCGCTCGAGACTTCTTTCAACCAAATGCAAAAGCACTACGCCACTGATCGCAAAGCTGCACACTCGCTTGTCGGCATTGGCGAGAAAAAACGTGACGCATCGATTCCGGAACCGGAGTTGGCCGCCTGGACGATGGTTGCCAACGAAATGTTGAATCTTGATGAAACTATGAATAAGTAACGGGAACCTATATGAAGCAACATCCTCTTTGTACAGACTGCGAATGTTCCACGACTCCACTGGATCTTCCTATTCCTGCCCGCGTTAAGCAGGAGTGGGCCGCAATGGAAACGCGGCGGCGGTTTCTCGGGCGATCCGGAAAAGTGCTGGGATGGGCCGCTCTGGCTGGACTCTTGGGTGGAATGAGCCGGCGCGGTTTTGCCGACGAAGCGTACGTGAAAACGTCGCCGCTCGAGGACGGCAACGATCTTCGCCTTCCGCATTTTGCTCCGAAGGCGAAACGCGCAATCTACCTTTTTATGTCTGGTGGCCCGCCGCAAATGGATCTCTTCGACTACAAGCCGAACCTTGCCTCTCAATTCGACAAAGACATGCCGGCCTCGGTGCGCGGCAACCAGCAGTTGACCGGCATGACGGCTGGCCAGGCGCGTTTCCCCATTGCGCCTTCGCATTGGCCTTTTGAGCAGCATGGCCAGAGCGGTACATGGATCAGCGGCCTGTTACCTTATACCGCGCGGATGGTGGACGATCTCACCATCATCAAGACCACGAATACTGACGCGATTAATCATGAGCCCGCCATCATGCTGATGAACACGGGCAACATGAATGCCGGGAAACCATGTCTGGGCGCATGGCTGGCGTATGGCTTGGGCAGCATGAACGACAATCTGCCCACCTTCGTGGTCCTGCAGACCAAGACTAACACCAAAGAAAACAATCAGCCGGTTTCGTCGCGCTTGTGGAGCAGTGGATTTCTGTCTTCTGAATACGCGGGCGTAGGGTTACGCTCGGGTGCCGATCCGGTTCTTTACCTCGACAATCCGGCGGGAGTGGATCGCGACACGCGCCGCAAAATGCTCGACACCGTAGAACAGATCAATCGCCAGACCATGGCGGAAATTGGCGATCCTGAAACCAACGCGCGAATTGCTCAATACGAAATGGCTTTCCGGATGCAATCATCGGTGCCGGAACTCACCGATCTCAGCAAGGAGCCGCAGTCCACGTGGGACCTGTACGGTCCTGACGCAAAACAGCCTGGAACTTATGCTTACAATTGCCTGCTCGCCCGCCGCATGGCTGAACGGGGCGTGCGCTTCACGCAAGTCTACAAGCGCGGATGGGACGTGCACGGCGATGTTGTCGGAGTGCTGCCCATCTTGTGTCAAGAGACAGACCGCGGGACGTATGCGCTGGTTACTGATCTGAAGCGGCGCGGGCTGCTCGATGACACATTGGTGATCTGGGCGGGCGAGTTTGGCCGCACGGTATACAGCCAAGGTGGCCTCACTCAAGACAACTACGGCCGCGATCATCATCCCCGGTGCTTCACCACGTGGATGGCCGGCGGCGGTGTCCGCCCCGGCATTACCTATGGTGAGACCGACGACTACAGCTACAACGTCGTGAAAGACCCGGTGCACGTACGCGACTTCAATGCGACTATTCTTCATTGTCTGGGGATTGATCACAATAAATTTACCTACAAATTCCAAGGCCTCGATCAAAAGCTGACCAGCCCTGTGCCAGCTTATGTCGTGCAGGGACTGTTGGCTTGATCGCTGCCAAGAGGGTCGAAATTGCGGTGCGCAGTCTCTGGGCGCAACCCAGGGCAAGGCAGTGGTTTCTCGTGCTTGGAGCCGCCATTGTTCTGTTCGTTCTGCCGTTCCTGATTCATCTCGATGGACGTCCTCATGCGGAGTGGCTGGAGTTTTTCGGGCGCTTCCATCCTCTGCTGGTACACCTCCCAATCGGCTTCCTCGTGCTGCTGCCATTGCTGGAGCTTGCCGGAAGCACCCGGCCTGCTTTGCGCGAAGCCGCGGGCTTCGTTTTGCAAATTGCCGTCGCCGCTTGCGTGATTACACTCGCTTTCGGAATCTTGTTGGCCTACGGCAGCGGCGTCAGCGGAACCACCGTCACCCGACACATGTGGGCGGGCATCGTCTTGCTGGTCGAATTGCTCGTTTGCCTCATCGTTCGACCTCCATGGGCCGCAGGTCAGGTCCGGCGCGTCTATCCCGTAGTGCTCGCCGTAACCTTGTTGACGCTTACTTTTACTGCACACCTCGGAGGTTCGCTCACCCACGGGAGTGATTACCTGACCCGCTACATGCCGGGTCCAATGAAGCGGATTGTCGGATCAAGTTCACTGGGTTCTGACGCCGCCTATGTCGGATCGGTTTACATGCGAAGCATTCATCCGATTCTTGACGCCAAGTGCGTTGCCTGCCATGGGTCAAGCAAAGAACAGTCGGGCCTTCGTCTCGACTTGTATGAGCTCTTAATGAAGGGTGGGAAAGACGGCATCGTGGTCAAACCGAAAAATCCCGACGGCAGCCTGTTGGTGCAAAGAGTGACGCTTTCTCCTGGTGATAAGCACTTTATGCCGGCAGAAGGGCGAACGCCTTTAACTCCGGACGAAATTTCCACTCTTCGCGCCTGGATTCTTGCCGGCGCCTCCCCATCTGCCACGACCGTTCAGGGAATTACTTTGGCTGCTGCAAACGCTGACGTGCCCTTTGAGCCGGTAGGCGACTACAGCGGACTGATGAAAGATATTCGGCAGATGCAACAATCTTCCGGCGCGAAACTAGTCGCGGTTTCTGCTCGCGCCTCCGACGGTCTGATTCTTCGGACGGTCGATGTAGCAGCCACCTTTGACGACGCACAACTCGCGCGATTCCAGCGGTTCGCACCTTTTATCGTCGAGGCAGAACTTGGGCGGACTGCAGTGACCGACGCATCCATGGACACGATAAGCAAGTTCACCCAGTTACGCATTCTTCATCTGGAAGATACGGCAATCACCGGAAAAACGCTCGCGAAACTGTCCTCGCTGTCGCACCTTACATACTTGAACCTGAGCGGAACAAAGGTCACCAGCAGCGCACTCGAACCTATAAAGAAGATGCCCAACCTACGGCATATCTATTTTTTCGACACGTCCGCTGATTCTGGCCAATCAGCCACGACTGCCGATGTAACTCGCTGATCGAACTCTAGCCGCACTTCTATTCTCTGGATCCGTTGCGCTAGGTCTTGCGCAATAGAGTGATGCGCCCGATGGGGAGCCACTCCGCTACCAGAATGTCGCCATTGGGAAGAAAAATTGCGTCATGCGGCGTAATGAACTTGCCGGGAGTGAATTGCGAACGAGACTGGCTGCGCCGCGATCCGACTTCGCCGTTCTCGGCCTGTCCATCGCCGAGTTGCGCAACCACATTGTAATTGCGATCCAGAATGCAAACCTGGCTGTCAAGATCGGGACAAACCATCCATTCGCCTTGAACATGGAAGTTGCACGGCATGCGGACTTCATTCTTGATTGTCCGCAAATGCGTGCCGTCGAGTGCGAATATCTGGATGCGGTAATTTCCCCGATCAGCAACCGCGAGGAGCGGCTTTTCTCCCCGTGGATCCACCCATAGGCCATGCGGTGTTTGCAGTTCTCCGTCCTCTTGCCCGGGCTTTGCCACTTCACCTAAGAATTCGCCATTCAGTGAAAAGTGCAATATGTGACTCGATCCGTAACCATCGCCTACATAGAAGTCGCCGTTCGGAGCGAAAGCGACATTTGTGGGCACAAAGTCGATGGGTTTTTCGCTATAGTTCGAGTCCTCTTTTGGATATCCGTGAACCCAAATCCATTTTCCGATCAGGGTTGTCTTTACGACACGGCAACTATTGATATCGCTGTGATAAAGGAATTCTTCGGTTCCCTCGCGCCGTAACTTAAGCCCGTGGGCGCCACCACGAAACTCCTCGCCGAATGCCCGGATAAACCGGCCTTTCTCGTCATACACAACCACGGCTTCGCCGCGCATACTCGACTTGTTGACTGTGTGTCCGACATAGATGTGCCCCTGCTGGTCCTGACAGAGCCCGTGCGTATCACCCCACACCAGACCAGGAGGAGGGGCGAGCCAATCATGGATGCACTCGTAGGTATGCGCGCCCGAACCGACAACTGGCGATCGGTTGCCCGACTTATCCGACGCATGAACGTAGAAAGGCGGGAAAACCGCAACCACACTAGCGGCTGAGCATTTTGCGAGAAGCGAACGTCGCGTCAAACTATTCATAATCATTAGCTCATCAGATCAACTACTACTTTCGCTGGAATGGTCCGGACGAAGTCCTGGAGACTCCTTAGAATTGAATGTCAATTTTCTTCAGTCCAGAAGAGTACACCTTTCGCAACGTTCAATTCACAATTTTTTATGTCCTTTCACCATGGTTTGACAGTCTGAGTGCGAGGCACTTGCATACCATCCAGCAGGATCGCTCTGTAGAGGCAGTCGATTGACCTTGATTTTGTCACGTGGTGACGATTTCCGAAAAGCAGATCACAAAGCAATCCGACTGATAAAAGTGGAAATAGGCCACTCGCGCCAAGGGATGCGCTCCGGACGTTGTTTTTTCACACGTGCCGATCTACCAGTGACGATCAAAATGTATAACACTTAATAGAACCCATTCGAGGAATGAGGCACACGAATGAGATTGCCGAAAGATTGTGGTCCCTGGAAGATTGCGCGCTTTTCCATTACTGCACTTTTACTTTTCTGCTCAACGTTTTCGCTGGCCGACACCGAATATTACCGGCACGTCGTTTTTGATAACAGCCTTACACCAGATACATATTTCTACAGCGCTGCAATGGCCAATGGCGCCAGTTTCGTAGAGCAATCCAACTCGCGGCTGCCGGTCGAGACAAAGCACTTTTTGACGCCTCCGAATGCGCTGCGCCTGCAATGGAGATCAGAGAAGGACGGTGGGTGGGAAGCAGAGGTGCGGGTTATGAACTTCCGCAATCGACCTCCCGAATTGTCGGGAGGAAGTTTGTACTTCTGGTGTTTCGCTCCGCAGGCAATTGCGGCTGCAGACTTGCCAATGATCGTGCTCTCCACGGCCCGCGAAGGTCTGCAGGTCGCCGAGTTCCCGGCATCGTTTACGAAGCCTTTGCCCATGGGCAAGATTGTGGACGGTCTGCCGGCCGGGCGCTGGGTGCGTGTGCGAATTCCATTTGCCGAGTTCCAGACGGCTTCAATTTACGCATTCCGCCCGCAATATCTTCAGAACGTTATCTTTCATCAGGGCCGTGCGGATGGTGTGCAACACACGTTGATTCTCGATGAAGTACGGGTTGATGCTGATCCGCCATCCGCACCCGCTGAGACTTTAACGCCTCCGCAAAATGTCCGCGCAGTGGGATACGACCGCCATGTGACCCTTACCTGGGATGCGATTAACGATCCGGCACTGGGGCGATATGTGATTTATCGCTCGCGCGATTCGAAAGACTTTGAACCGATCGGGATCCAGATACCGGGAAATACCCGTTTCACCGATTTTTTGGGTAAGTCTGGCGTCACGGCGAGCTACAAAGTGGCTGCCGAGGACCAGCAGTACCGAGTGTCTCCTCTTTCGAATGCAGTAAGCGCATCAACACGCGAGTTCAGCGACGACGAATTGCTGACCATGCTGCAAGAAGCGTGTTTTCACTATTACTGGGAAGGCGCCGATCCGTACTCTGGTATGACTCACGAAGATATTCCCGGAGATGACCGAATCGTCGCGACAGGGGCAAGTGGCTTTGGAATCGCGGCGCTAGTTGTTGGCGTGGACCGCGGGTTCATTACCCGCGAGCAAGGTCTCGAGCGATTGACGAAGATCGTTGGGTTTCTCGAGCACGCACAGCGCTATCACGGCGCGTGGTCGCATTTCATGAACGGCAAGACGGGCGAAACGATGCCAGTGTTCGGCATGTTCGACAACGGCGGAGACCTGGTCGAAACATCTTTCTTGATGGAAGGCCTGCTCGCCGCACGTCAATACTTCAAAGGGAACAGCGCAGCCGAAAAGGATCTGTATCAACGCATCACGCATCTCTGGGAGACAGTGGAATGGGATTGGTACCGCACTGACCCGAAGAGTGATTTTCTTTACTGGCACTGGTCTGCTGAATGGGCAGCACAGATTCATCATCCTCTCATTGGCTTTAACGAGGTGATGATTACATATCTGCTCGCAATGTCATCGCCGACGCATGGTGTGCCGGTTGATATGTATTACTCCGGGTGGGCAAGCCAGTCGCAAACGGCGATTCACTATCGGGGCGGTTGGTCCGGTTCGGTTGATGGCGATCACTATGGCAACGGCCACACATACTATGGAATCAAGCTCGACGTCGGCGTCGGCACCGGCGGACCTTTGTTTTTCACCCACTATTCTTATTTTGGTTTCGACCCACATAGCCTGCATGATCGATTCACGTCTTCTTACTTTGACAACAATCGCAATATCGCTCTTATCAATCGTGCATATTGCATCGCCGATCCGAAGCATTTCCCAGGCTACGGTCCCGATGCATGGGGCCTGACCGCGGCCGATGGCCCTGAGGGATATGTGCCGCACGCGCCTGATGCCGACCATGATCGCGGGACGCTTGTTCCGACGGGAGCGCTCGCGTCTTTTCCCTACACGCCCGAAGCTTCTATGGCCGCCTTCAAACATTACTATCGCGACCTTGGCGCGCAGCTTTGGGACATCTACGGCCCTCGCGACGCGTACGACCCGGGACATAACTGGGTTTCACCAATTTATATGGGACTGAATCAAGCTCCCATCACGGTGATGATCGAAAACTATCGAACCGGACTCGTCTGGAAAGAGTTCATGTCGAATCCAGAGATTGGGCGGATGCTCACGAAGTTGAACACAGTGACTGAAGAGAGATCGCAGGCGACTCACTAAAACTTTTTCGGCGGCACTCGAGTTCTTTCAGGCACGCTTGTGAATGCCGCTCTTAAAATTGGTCAGCATGTGATCGCACGTGCGCATGGTAAATGCCACGATGGGCATAGTCGTGGTCTTGTCAGTGCAATTGAGAAAGATACTGGCGTCACAAATGTAGAGATTTCGGACATCGTGGGTTTGAGCCCACTTGTTCGTAACGGACGTTTTCAGATCGCTGCCCATCCGGCAAACTCCTGTTTCGTGCAAACTGGTTCCGGGACGATTTGGCTCGGTGTCCGCGCCCCACATCTCTGCGCCCATTGCCTTGAATAAATCGATCATCACCTGCTTCGAGTGCTCCCACATCAAGAGCTCATTTTCTCCCCATTCAAAATGAAACCGCAGCTGTGGAATGCTGAAAATATCTTTCTTTTCAGGATCGATGTCCACATAGTTAGTAGCGCTCGGCAGAGACGGCGCCTGAATGAGTGCGCCAACCGGCGTGGGATAGTAACGCTTGATGTCCCGTTTGAATTTGGAGCCGAAGCCTTCAAGCTCTCCGAAGTACCCGGGAAACTCTCCGCAACCACCTCCCATATATATCGAATAGCCGCGGATAAATTTTTCTTCGTGCGGATCTTTTAAGTTCTGCCAACGCGGCATCCAGGCGACGGTGGAATCGGCAATGTTGTCCGGGAAAGCAGGTTGCCCCAGAAGCTGCGGTAAATATCCGTACCCGGGACAGCCATACAAGTGGTCGCACAAGTTTCGTCCCACTTGGCCGCTCGAATTGGCGATTCCCGTCGGCCAATGCCGTGACGTGGAATTCAGCATGATGTGCGCCGTCTCTACGCAGGAGGCTGCAAGAACCACAACCTTCGCGTAAACTTCCACTTCCTTTCTCGTCGTGCGGTCAACATAGGCCACGCCCTTCGCCATTCCGTTCGCATCCACCAGCACGCTTCGCACCAGAGCATTCGTGAGCAGAGTGAGATTCTTAGTAATTTCCGCTTCGGGTATCGTGAACCAGGTAGGCGAGAAAAACGCGCCCACATCGCATCCGCGACTACAGTTTCCGCAATAGTGACAAGCAGGATGCCCGTTGTGGTCGACGGTCAATTGTGCGCAACGGTCCGGCAAATACGGCACGCCGATTTTTTCCGCTCCTTTTTGAATGATGTAGTCAAGGCAGCGCCAAGTCATCGCCGGCAGATATTCACCATCCGGGTTGCTTGGCCGGTTCTGCACAGTGCTTGCGACTCCCATGTATTTCTCGGCCTTTGAAAACCAGGGGGCGATCTCTGCATAGTCCACAGGCCAGTTTTCGCCAAAACCGTCGAGATCGGCAGCCTTGAAATCGATGTCGCCAAAACGCGCCGATGAGCGGCCCCAGAAGTTCGCCTTACCGCCTGTCGCTTTACAGCGCTTCCAATACCAGTCGGTACCCGGAGCATTCGAATAGGCGACATCGTGCTCGAAGAGATCTCGTCCCTCGCTATATTCCGATTCTTCTACCGAATACGGCTCCTGGTGCGCTTTCCCTTTGAAGCGCAACGGATCGCCGTAGCCTCGGTATTTCAGATCATAGACTTGCCGATGCCGCCGATAGTCGGTCGCGGGATTGGTACGCGGCCCGGAGTTGATTGCGCAGACTTGCAGGCCGGCTTCGCACAGGATTTTCATCGCCGTGCCGCCACCCGCTCCGGTTCCTACAACAATCACGTCGTAAATTTTCGTCGCCAATGAACGAATCCTCTCTAGACCTTGTTTTGGTGCGCCGAAGTTTCTTCCGCCCCAGGTTTTGAAAGTTTCAAATGCTCCGGATCATCCGGATGTGAACAGCCCGGCATTTTTGGCCAACTCATCCGCAGGCCGGGATAGCCAAGAGACTCGAGTCCAATCTTCGTCGTGTAGTATCCGACCACTGTGTAAACACGCATCAACTCAAAGAATGCGCGGCCGCTCTCGGTTGTCGGCTTGAATTTCTCCTTGTAGGCAAGCTCTTCCGTCAGTGCGTTCTGTTGCTCGGGAGTGCAGTCCATGAATGCATGGCCAAACTCGGAGTGGCATCGCGCGTTCATCCAGTCGAGTCCGGCAAGAAACCTGGTCTGCGCTTCATTGCCGATTTCAATCGCATCTTCCGTAGAGCGCACTTCGCGCGCTCCGGTGACGGGAACGCGATTCGCAACCATGAAATCGATAAACTCGGCGACACCCGCCTGCTTGGCTCCGGGCGTGTCGTCTTCGGGAATGATCATATCGGCGATGTGCTCGACCATCTCGTAGTGCTCGGGAGAAAAGAAAAGCGGCTTATATGCGCCCGGTGCCGGTTGAGAAGCTGCAGCGACCGTGTGCCCCTCAGGGCAAGCAAACGCCCATTTGCTGAATCCCGGAAACGTGCTCGCCACCGAAGCGATGCCAATGTAGCGGAGAATCTCCCGCCGTTCGATTCCTTGTCCACCCATAACGAGGTGCTCCATGGGCCTGCGTCAGAATGCAAGCCGCTGTACGAAATGAAGTGATCGAGGGAGAGCTGACGTTTGTTCATCGGCCCTAACCCCGATTCCAGCCGCTATTGTAACTTGCGGATTTTCAGCTCCTCCTCACTATAGCCATCAGCACCAGTTGGCACGAGGTTTTTGGGACGCAAGGGCGACGCACAAGATCTCTCAGGCAAAAAACTCGCGGCTGGTTCTTTCCTGAAGTCCGAGATAGTCGTCCATTGTTCGGGTTTTCCTCGCCGAAGGGAAACACGGACATGGTTTAGCTCTGTACGTACCGCAGGTCCCCCCATAGAAATGGCTTTTACCACCATGTACTTGTCATCTGGGCTGATGATCTGCGGCGAAGCAATCACAGGTCTCTTCGAGTTACAATTCAATCCCTACGCACGGAGAAAGCGGACAGAAGGAGTTGCCGCATGATGGACCCATCACTCTCCTCCGCGCCTCGAATGCCAGACGGAGCCAGCGTTCAATCACTGCCCGAGCATGAATTGGCGGCATTCACTGCGAATTGGGAGTCTAAGCAAATTCTTGCACAGCTGCGCGCGAGCACTGCTCTTGGCGGCATAAATCTGGACGCCATGCTTCAGCGCATTGTCGACGCGGCGCAACTCTTAACTGTCGCCAATGGAGCCGCAATAGCCTTGCAGCAGGACAAGTGGATCGTTTGCCGGGCCCGAGCCGGGGAAATGGCGCCGGATTTGAGCAGCAGACTGGACAAGAGTTCGGGCATTTCCGGCGAGTGTCTGCGATCGGGTAAAGCGCTTTGCTGCAATGATGCCTGGGACGATTCCCGCGTAAATGCTGAGGCCTGCCGACGTCTGGGGTTGCGCTCGCTGGCTGCGGCTCCGATTGGGGAAAGCCCAAATCTTCATGGCATCTTAGAGGCATTCTCAGCGCAGCCTGACGCCTTCGGCGACAGTGAAATAAGTTTGCTTGAGGACCTAGCCGGGGTGGTGAGTGCAGCCCTGCAGAGCAAAAAATCATCTGCCCTACGCGACAAACTGGCTAACATACCCCTGAGTTTCTCCAAAGGCAAGTTCATCGTAGCGGGATTTGTGGTCCTCGCACTTGCGGTTTGGCTGTTCGTGAGGAAAGGGCCAGAACATCGTAACTTGGCGGCAGCATCGGGGCACGCGCCGGAATTGCAATCCTCTCCCCAAGCAGCAGATTTTTCACCTTCGGAGCGCTTACTTGTGGGCGATGGCAATACTAGAACCAGGCCTCAAGCTGGTGTTGTGACGGCGAGCAAAATCACGAACGAGCCTGCAATTGCGGAGGTGTCGCCTAAAGCCGTATCTAACCCCGATACTCCGGAGTTGAACGTACCTGTACCCCATTCACGATCCCTGCAATCTCCCGATGAGAGCACACCGATTCCACCCTCGGTTGCGATGGTATCGGGCAGCTCCGATAACGGAATTGCTGCACTATTATCCGATCCAATCGCCATCCCACGCGAACCTGTGACGAGATTGTCCCAAGGGATTTCCGGAGGCACGCTGGCGGAGAAGGTAGACCCTGTTTATCCCCCTGTAGCTCTTATGCAGAGGCGAGAAGGGCGGGTGACATTGGACGGCGTTGTCGCAGAAGACGGCAGATTGCAGAACCTGAGAGTCGTCAACGGAGACCCGGTGCTAGCGGGTGCGGCTATGAAGGCCGTCTCACAGTGGCGTTACCAACCATACAAGCTCAACGGAGAGCCTATAAGGAGAGCAACCACAATCACTTTAGTATTCAAGCTTCCGTGAGGCCATGGCAGGCGATTTCTGATACGTGTTGGGGTTGACAACGCCTGTTATCTACAATCATGAAATGGGCAATGGGCAGACAATACCTCAGAAGGATGCCTGCAGGGCTTTAACTTCCATTTCGCGCCGCAAATTCCTGGCGGGCGCTGGAGCATTAACTGGCATCGGAATTTCTTATACGATCAAGGGCAGGGTGGGGTCTGTTCTCGCCGGTCAGGATGAAGCTGCAGAATACACTCTTCACATCAAGAGTTCTCCTATTGAGATAGCACCTAAGAAGATCATCTCGGCCATCACCTATAACGGGCAGTTCCCCGGCCCTCTTCTTCGCTTTAAAGAGGGTCGGCAAGTCACCGTGGATATTTACAACGATACGGACACGCCTGAACAACTTCACTGGCACGGTCAAAAAGTGCCAGTCGCTGTAGACGGAGCGGCGGAGGAAGGTACCCCCTTTATTCCCGCACATGGCAAGCGTCAGATTACTTTCACCCCTGGGCCCTCAGGTTTTCGCTTCTACCACACACATAACCGAGCCGGTGCAAATCTTGCTGCGGGTCAATACGGCGGCGAGGTGGGGCCAGTCTACATTGAGCCTGCTCACGAGGCCGGCGAATACGATCGCGAGGTCTTTCTTACGCTCAAGGAGTTCGAGCCGAGCTTCAGTCGCGGCGGAGACATGGCGCAGGATTTTCTTCAGACCTCTCCGAATAAAGAATTGAAACAAGCCGGTGAATCGTCGATGGAGGCCTCTCTCGCCAAGGGCATGCCGCATGGCTTCGAGGTTGGCTATCGATCATTCACTATGAATGGACGAATGCTGGGCCACGGAGAACCCGTTCGTGTGAAACAAGGGGAACGAGTGCTCTTCCACGTCCTGAACGGGAGTGCTACTGAAATTCGCAGCCTGGCATTGCCCGGACATTCGTTTCAGGTGCTCGCGCTGGATGGAAATCGCGTCCCGAATCCCGCCGCAGTTCCTGTGCTGTGGATTGGCACTGCAGAACGCGTATCGGCAATCGTTCATATGAATCACCCCGGCGTTTGGATCCTCGGCGACCTGGACGACGGTGATCGAGGGCACGGAATGGGAATTATCGTTGAATATGCAGGCCGTCATGGGAATCCGAAGTGGATTGCTCCGCCACCATTCAAGTGGAGCTATTCACGATTTGCGAAAACAGGCGCTAGCGCTTCCTCTCCTGACGAGACGATCGAAATGATATTCGCCAAAGAGAACGCAGCTGAAGAAGGTTTCAACCGCTGGACCATCAATGGAGTCGGGTATCCGATGACTGAAGACCCAGTGCCCGCCGCCTTCCACCTGAAACAAGGCAAGCTCTATTGCCTTCGAATGCGCAATGCAAGCGACGATATTCACCCAATCCATTTGCATCGGCACAGTTTTGAATTGACAAGGTTGGCCGGAAAACCGACCGCTGGCGTTATGAAAGACGTCATGATGCTCGGAGGCTATCAAGAAGCGGAAGTTAACTTCGTAGCCGACAATCCAGGCATGACTCTGTTCCATTGCCATCAACAGCTGCACATGGATTTTGGCTTTATGACTCTGTTCGACTACGTTTAAGCGAGGAGATAGTTGTGGTCGTAGAACACCCTTCACCCTGGACTTTGGTGAATGCAAATTCGCGTAAACACGGGAGCAGCTAACTACAACAATTGATTTCCGAATTCCTATGACTCGGCCGGCAATCAGAATATTTCTTAATATGCATGATCCGGCATCTTCCTATTCGCCTCGCAAAGCCAGCATGGGATCCGTACTCGATGCGCGCCTGGCCGGTAGTGCAGAAGCTGCGAGCGCCAGCAGCAGCATTGCTATGGTACAAAGTGCAAGCACACCCGGATCAAACGGGCTCACTTCAAACAGAAAAGAACGCAGCAAATGGGATGCGGCCACGGCGCCAAGCAAGCCCAAGCCACAGCCAACAGCCGCGAGCTTGGCGCCGGAACTTAGGATGAACAGGACCAATCCGGAGCGCTGGCAGCCAAGGGCCATGCGCACCGCCATTTCCTGTTCGCGCAATGCCACGGAGAACGCAATCACGCCATAGATCCCGAGAACACTTAGCAGCACTGCAGCGATGGCAAACGAGGAGATGAGAATGGTGTTGAAGCGTCGCGGCGCCTCACTCTTCGAGATCGCGTGCTCCATCGTCTGCGTCTGGTAGAGCGGCAACTGCGGGTCAATTTTCCGTACGGTTGCGCGCACCGTATCTTCCATCTGCTCCGGAGCCATACGGGTGCGCAGAACGATCCAGCCGTCGGCGCCGCTCAATTCCCCGACAGAGGCCAAAACGCCCTCACTGGCGACAGACTGTGTTACCGGCTGATATACCTGTGGCATCGTCTCCGCATCCCGCGATCCCAGTTTGACGTCATCGACTTCGCCCACCACCGTCATCCACGGCGTGGAGGTCTCCGCCAAACCCCTGCGCAGCCGTTTGCCGATCGGGTCCTGGCCTGGCCAGTAGCGCTCGGCCATCTTTCGATTCACGATAGCCACCAACTGTGAGCCGGCGTTATCCGATTCGGTAAAGACGCGCCCGCGGAGCAGCCGAATGCCCAGCGCTTCGAAGGGATCGCTCTCCACCAGCGACATCGCCGCCATATTCAACCCCGCGCCTTTGGGAGGAACATAGCCCTCGATCGTGAAAGCTATGCTCCAGTTATTACCGCCCGCAGGCAAAAACGAAGTGATGCCAACGGCGTCCACGCCAGGCAACTCTCCTAGATCGGTCAGCAGAGTCTTCGTGAATTCGTCGATCGCGGATTGCGTTCCATACCGCTGGTGCGGCAACACGTAGAGCGCAGCGAGAGTCTTGTCGGGGCGGAAGCCCAGTTTCACGTCGCGCATCTTTTCGAAGCTGCGCAGCAATAGGCCGGAGGCCGTGAGCAGGGTAAGCGCCACAGCAATCTCCGCCGCCACCAGCACCGAACGTAGTCTGGCATGTCCGCTGCCCGAGGCGCCGCCGCGTCCGCCTTCTTTGAGCGTCTCATTCACGCTCGTCCTGGTTGCCGCAAATGCCGGAGCCAATCCGCACAGGAAGCCGGTCAGCAGCGTCAGTCCCAGTGCGAAGAACATGACCGGCCAGTCCAGGCCGATCTCGTTGATGCGCGGTAATGTCTGCGGTAGCCGGCTTACGCCCACCCGAAGAGCGCCAGCCGCCAATGCCAGCCCGATCGCGCCACCGGTGATACTCAAGACCATGCTTTCCACGATCGCCTGTCGGAGTAATGTGCCAGCACGAGCACCCAGGGCGAGCCGCACCGCGATCTCTCTTCTTCTGCGAATGGCGCGCACCAGCAAAAGCCCTGCCAGGTTTGCACAGACGATCAGCAGAACAACGATCACTGCAAAGAAAAGGGTACGCACCAGGGGTCGCGCCTGCGCTACTGTATCCTCCTGCAGCGGGGTCACCACCGCGTGAATACGCAGGCTGCCCATGTAGGCCGGATAGTCCTCCATCGTCTCCCGGGCGACTCGCTGCGCATCGCTCTGCGCCTGCTCGACAGTGATGCCGGGCTTTAAGCGCCCAACCATGCGTGAGTTCCACGACACCGCGCTGCCCGCCGAAAATGCCTCCGGTTGCAGGCTGAGCGGAAGCCAAAGCTCGCTCTGATTCACATGCCCAGGGTTGAGCGGAAACTCGAAATCGCGAGGCATCACACCGATCACGGTGTAAGGCTTGCGGTAGAGAAAGATCTTGCTGCCCAGCACGTTCGCATCGCCGTGGAAGCGGTTCTGCCACATGCCATAGCTCAGCACCGCCACTTGCTGCTGTTCTTCATCTTCGTGTTGCGTGAACTTGCGTCCCAGCAGCGGTGGCACTCCCAGCGCGGCAAAGACCTCGCCGCTCATGCGCGTCGCATTCACCGCCGCAGGCTCGCCGGTGCCGGATAGTTCGAACAATCTTTGCCGATAACCACCCAGGTTGCTGAAGCTCTGTGTGTCGCGCATGTAGTTGCGGATGTCGGGAGCGGTTACGCTGGAGTGAGCGCAGGACGTGCAGTGGGAACCTTCAAGCACATCTCCCAGGATGACCAGACGACCAGGGTCGGGGAACGGTAGCGGGCGCAGAAGTATTCCCTCGACAATGGAAAAAATCGCCGTCGTCGCCCCAATGCCCAGCGCCAGCATCAGGATGGCCGCCGCCGTGAATCCGGGAGACTTACGCAGTTGGCGAAAGGTATATCGAGTGTCTTGCAGAATCTGGCCCAGCCCCTGAAACCCTCGCTCATCGCGATGCAGTTGCTTCGCCTGCTCCACGCCTCCATAGGCGAGTCTGGCCGCCCGTCGAGCATCCTCATGGGTCATACCCTGGCGCAGATATTCATCTTCGAGCAACGCCAGATGCGTGCCAATTTCTCTTGCCAGTTCCGCTTCCACTTTGGAGTTGGCGAAGAGCAGATAAAATCTAAGAAAGAAGCGTCTCAGGTTCTTCATGGCTAAGATTCCTCAAGCAAGAGCCGTTCCACTAGAGCCGACATTCTTCTCCACGCCTGTGTCTCCTCGCCTAAGGCTTTCTGTCCCGCTTTGGTGATTGCGTAGTATTTGGCTTCCCGGTTGCTCTCGGTCCTTCCCCAGGTTCCCTTTATCCACCCGTACTGCTCCAGCCGTACTAATGCCGGATAGAGAGTGCCCTGGTTGAGGTTGAGTAGCCGATCAGAGATTTGCTCGAGCCGCGTGGCAATTTGATAAGCGTGTTGTGGGCCCATCGTCGCGAGTGTGCGCAAAACGATGAGATCCAGGGTCCCCTGCAACAGCTGAATTGATTCTTTTTCTTTATTAGACATCCAAGTGGTCTCTCTCATGAGAGACTACTACGCTTCACTTGTTTGTCAAGTGGAACTCGCGCGAATAGCGCGTAAGTCGCGCGATCCAGATAGCCAAAGCTTGTCCCCGATCACCAGGGTCGCGGGTCTCCGCAAAAATATCCCGGGCCGTTGATGAACCGCGTCGATGCGCGCGTGTTGGCATCGGATTTGGCAGCCAATCGCACGCTGTTCGGCACCCACGACTGTGGATAGTCCGCAACATCGCACAAGAATTCCACTTGCACCTGGTTGGGAGAGTGGAAGCGGCTCGCCGTGCCATTGTTCTCCCACATGGCGCCAAAGGCATAGGCGCCAATACCGTGAAAGTAGAAGTAATCGCATGCGTCTTTGGCCGTGCAGTTTCCGGGAGTTCCGCAGCGGTGTCCGCCGCACGATCCGTTGTCCCAGTTGTACTTGTCCATCCAGGCGTGCCAGCCTTCATGGTTGAAATCGCCGGCTCGGGAGCCTGGGTTAGCGTTGGTCGCGAGATTTGGGTCATAAAGCAAACACGAGGTCTGCACCTCGTTCGGACCAAAGAAGTGAGTGGTGAAAGCGCCGAATATGCTGGTGTCGTCGGTGGCCGTGTGATAGAGGTCATCATGAAACTGGTTGTCCCACCGCTCGGCGGTTGCGCGATAGTCCACCGTGCCGTGAAATGAAAATTGCCAATTGTCCTGCAGTCCATAGGTGAGCAGGTAAGAAGCGTTCCAGTGCTTGGGATATTCCTTGTTGACGTTGCAGGCATCGTTCCAGCCGCGTGAACCCCAGTCTGACCCGCGCATATCGTAGGCCTGATATTGCCACAGGAAAAAATCCTGCCAGCATCCGTGCGTGTTCCAAAGATCTTTGTCAGCCTGGCTCGCGGTCGTTTGATTACAGTTAGCTCTCATGGCGACGGTCGAGAACAACACCGTCAGGCAAACCGCCAATTTCACTTTCCAGGAATTCGTCATAATCAGCTCCTTTAATGATTTACTCGACCGAATGATTCAACGGACCGGTGGTTCATCTTCTTTGGGTGGCTTTGCCGGTTCAGCTTTTTGTTCGATCCGCTTTGGAACAGGGGCAACCGCCTCCGGATGGGCTTTCAGAAATGCGGTCAGCTTGCGGTTGAATACCGCAGCTTCCTCGGTAGGTTCCCTGCGTACCCGATCGACAAAGATTCTTTCTTTCGGCTGAACGTACTTCAGCAGAGTGTCACGGGCTTCGTTGGAATCCTTGTGGTTCCACAAATAAGCCTCGATGGCTTCGGCGCGAACGATCCGCGAAGGGTGCTTGCCGACCGCCCACAGGACCTCGCGGTCGGTCGCGGCTGTACGCAGATACGCCAGGCCATCGACGGCCTTCGCCTGGAGCATGGCCAACTTTGTCTGCTCCACGTTTTCACCGTTTGCAACGATTCCCTTTTCTGGAAGTGGGCGGTGTAGCAACTTCTGGAAGCAATCCGCGCCGGCTGGACTGCGCATCTCACCCAGAAGTGATAGCGCGAGAAGAGAGCGCGTGAAATCAGACTCGGCGGTGCGGTTCGCTTCATCGCAGAAGGCAGCGGCAATCGCTTTGTACTCGCGCGCCTGCTCAAGCATGCGGCGGACGTCTTCGCGCTGACCCGCAGGCGAAGCACCCGCCCAGTCAAGGAACGCGGCCGCTGCCTTGGCAGCATCCTGCTCCGAAACATTCAAGGCTGGCGCTTTTGCAGCGGCGCGTGCCTTGTCCTGTTCGCTTGGACGAGTTGCGATTGCAGGCTCGCTGGAACGAGGCGGTTCCTTTTCTTGCTGCGCAAAGCAGGCGGCAGTCATCAGGCAAGCCACTAGGATGCATTGCCAATTCATAGTCTCTCCTCGCAATCGGGAAGTGTTCTGGGTCAGGGCCGAACATTGGAATTGGTTCGGTTGGGTGCTCTTGCTAATAGGATGGTGGCGTGAGATGCCTAGCCGTTACAAAACAATTCAGAACCGCTCGAACAAGTCGTCGTTCAGGCATCCCCACTCTGGCGTCTTGGGGCACTTCGTGTCGCCCATGCTGCATCAACTGCCAAGAGTAGCGAAGGTTACGCGACCTATCGAGACAACCGATTTACAAGACCAATTTGCCGGTTAAACGTTGGGGAACGGTGATTCCTGGAGAAATCGCGGTCTGTCCCGCGTAGAAGTGCTCGAGCTTGGGGAGTTTTTCCAGCAATGGCAGCGCGGCGGCCGTCACTTCCGTGCCGTAAACATTCAGCGATTGAAGTTGATCGCAGCCAATCAGCGCTTTTACAGTCGCATCCGTGATCTTCGTCTGTCCCAACCGCAGATCGCGAAGGCGCTTCATTGTGGCGATCGCGGAAGCTGCGTGGTCCGTAATTGCTGTTCGGGAAAAATCGGCGACAGTAATGTGCTCAGCGACTGTGGCAAACGATTGCAAGTCGCTGTCGCCAAACTTCGAGCCGAGTAGCGAGGCGTTCAAAACCAGATCGGCCGAGCCCCGAGACTCATAGTCAAGGATGTTGGGAAATTTCTTTTGCAGTTGTGCCACAGCAGCAGCAAAACTCTCTCGCGCCTTTGCAACTGCCAGAGGATTAATTTCCGGGAAAGAGACCTGGATCGGCGCCGCAGCAATCGAACGTCCGGTGGGGAGATTCTTCATTGCAGTCAGCGGAAGAGTGCCGGAGGCGCCTGCGCCAATCCATAGCTCGATCAGTTTTGATTGATCCGGCGGCACAGGTTGCTTCTTTCCCTTTGGCATGAAGTCATCGTGATCCGGGGAAAGCGTGATTCTTCGAAACAGATCGCTGCCTTGCGCATTGCCAGCCTTTAAGACCGCGCCGTGCTTGCCGCCCCGCATTACCCAGCCGTAGGAGTCGAGGCGCAAGCCGCTCTTTTGCTTTTTAGGACCGTGGCAAGTCACGCATCGGTCTGCAAAAATCGGTTGCACGCGCAGCGTATAAAAACTGTCCGCCGTTGCCAGCGCCAAAGGCGTGTTGTCCGGTAATCCAATCGCATGGCGCAGAAATAGAGGCATGTACTCCGTAAGGTGATCTTCACCTTGTGAAATCTGGCCGCCACGATATCCAGTCCAGGAAACGAGAAGAACGCCGGCGGTCAACGCAGCCGCGTAATATTTTTGCGCGTTAGGTTCGCCGGTCCACCCTCGTAGTATCCAGCACAACCAGCAGATAGCCGTTAGCCCAACACCGCCCCACATGTGTTGTGTGACCAGCGTGCCTGAGTAACCACCGGTACGAGCCAAACACCATCCGAGAAACGCGGCAACGATGGCCGCCATGGTCGCGACGCCAAGAACGAAGCCCGAAGAAAGACGCAAGTAGGAAAATCGCTGGAACCTGCCAACAACCTCCAGCACCGGCACCAGAAGGATCAGGGCGATTGGGAAGTGCACAACCAGCAAATGAAAGCGCCCGATGAACTGGATCCAGTGGGCCCCTTCTTTGCCCTCAGGCGGCAAGAACGCAATCAGTACGAAGACCAGCAGAATCGGCGAGAACCAGACGAGCTTCGAACAAAAGCGTCCAGCGCCAAGGGAACCCCACGGACTCATGATTAAAGGTGACCTCGGAAGTAAGCGGAGCAACAGATCGCAAAGTCGCTCATGCCAGAATTTCGCCGATCACTCGCGCCGGTTTCACACTGGTCAGCTTCTGTTCTAACCCTTGGAACGAATACGTCAGCTTGTGATGGTCGAAGCCCAGCATGTAGAGCATGGAGGCGTGCAGGTCGCGAATGTCCACCGGGTCCTGCACAATCTCATAGCCCATTTCGTCCGTTTGCCCATACGCGATTCCGTGCTTCACCCCGCCACCTGCGAGCCAAATGGTAAAGGCACCGGGATTGTGATCACGGCCAATGTACTTCATCTCCTGGCCATTGCGATTTTCACGCATCGATGTGCGGCCAAATTCTCCACCCCAGACCACGAGCGTGTCCTCAAGCAAACCGCGCTCTTTCAAGTCGGCGAGCAGCGCAGCGGTAGGCTGGTCCACTTCGCGGCAACGATCAGCAAAGCCGATATTCAACGCTTCCTTCGCATCTGCACCATGCGAGTCCCATCCCCAGTGGTAAAGCTGAATGAAGCGGACGCCGCGCTCCGCGAGACGGCGTGCCACCAGACAATTGTTCGCAAACTCCGCTCCCGACGGCTTGCAGCCATATCTCGCTCGAACCGACTCGGGTTCTTTGTTGATGTCCATCGCGTCGGTCGCATCCATTTGCATGCGGAACGCCATTTCATATTGCGCGATGCGGGTTACCGTTTCTGGATTGCCGAATTCAGCATGAGTCTGTCGGTCAATGTCGTCGATTGCATCCAACATCGTGCGCCGCAGCTTGCGATCAACTCCCGCAGGATTATTCAGGTACAACACCGGCTCTCCATGTGAGCGGCATTGCACCCCTTGGTAGACGCTCGGCAAGAAACCTGAACCCCATAGTTGTTTGCCGCCATCCGGCGACTTGCCTCCCGAAAGCAGAACAATAAATCCCGGCAAGTTCTGGTTCTCTGTTCCCAAACCATAGAGCACCCACGATCCGAATGAAGCGTACCCGAGCCTCGCATTCCCCGTTTGTACCAGGAGTTGCGCGGGCGCGTGGTTGAACTGATCTGTTCGCATCGATTTGATGAAGCAAATGTCGTCGATGTGCTCTGCGATGTGCGGCAAGCGGTCCGAGATCCACTGTCCGCTCTTCCCAGCCTGCTTGAAGGGATATTGTGACCCTAGAAGTTTGGGCACACCACTGATGAATGCGAAGCGCTTTCCAGCGAGAAACGATGCGGGACAGTCCTGACCGTCGAGGCGCTTGAGTTCAGGTTTGTAATCGTAAAGTTCTAACTGGCTCGGAGCGCCCGCCATGTGCAGGTAGATCACACGCTTTACCTTTGCCGGAAACTGCGGCGGCAAAGGCGAAAGAGGCGTCGTAGCGTCGCGCGCAAACGATAATGGCGATTCATCAGCATGGGCCTCACTGGCGACGGCATAGTTCGCAAGCGATGCTCCGAACACGAGCGATCCCATCCCGCTGCCAAGTGACCGCAGAAAATGACGGCGTGTCTGCGCTTGCAGAATCGCCATCTGAAGTTCGGAATTAGCCATAAACTTTCACCGTGTCAATGCTGCATCTAGATTGAGCAAAACGCTCGCGACCGCTGTCATCGCCGTTTGATTCTCGCGCGGGCTCTCCTTCACTTTTGCCGACGCCCTGACTAACCTCGCTCCCTCCGGCGGACCAGAAGCTTTTGCGTACAGCCGGCGCATGGTGGCAAGCTCATTCTCGCTCAAGTCGCGCGACAGCACTAATCGCGCTCCGAACTGAATCTGATCGTCAAGATTCGTTGACGCCTTCATCATGCGATCAGCCAGGGCCTCGGAAGCCTCCGCATAGACCGGATCGTTTAGCGTCACCAGGGCCTGAAGCGGCGTATTGGTTGGGATACGCCGTGCCAGACTCGTGTCATGGTCCGAAGCGTCGAAGGTCAGAAAGCTCGGGTATCCGGCGGTTCGCTTGATGTAGGTGTAAATCGCCCTTCGGTAGCGATCTGGTCCTTTTGCATCTATCCATTTGCTGTCGTTGTAAACCGAGTTCCATACTCCAGCAGGCTGCGGTGGCATAACAGGTGGTCCGCCCATTTTCAGATTCAAAAGTCCGCTCGCCATCAGCGCCTGATCGCGGACCATTTCTGCCGAAAGCCGCTGCTGTGGTCCGTGAGCCAGCAGGCGATTGCGCGGGTCTCTTTCGATTAGTTCAGGCGTCGTCCTGGCGCCTTGGCGATACGTCGCACTGAGCACCATTTCGCGCAACAGGGCCTTCATGTCCCAACGCAGGTCGTTCTGAAAGTGAAGCGCCAGCCAATCGAGCAGTTTGGGATGACTCGGTTCCTCACCCACGCTCCCGAAATTCTCCAGTGTTTCGACGATCCCCGTACCAAACAGCTGCTCCCAGTAACGATTCACCGCAGTTCGGGCCGTGAGAGGCTGCCCTGGAGAAAAGAACCAGCGCGCCAGCGTTAGTCGATTATGCGGTTCTCCCGCAGGAAGCGGAGGAAATATGTGCGGTACGTCAGGAGTAAGAGCCGGACCGATTTTGGTAACAAAATTACCGCGCTCGAACTCGAGCGTCTTACGAACTTGATATGCGGGCTGCTCTGCCATTACAGGAGTGTCAACAGCTGGAATTTTTTCTAGTTGCTTTTCAAGACTTACAAGCCGACTGATTTTTCCGTTATAGCGCGAGCCTGCGCTGAGCTCCGTCCAACGGGAATCACTGCTGGCGTAAAGCCTCCCGCGCTTGATGAGCGATGGTTTACTTGAAATTGAGTCAACCTGCGTAAGGCAAATCTTTATGTAGCTGCCAGGAGCAAGCTGAATTGGCGAAGCAGGAACCGCAATCATCCAGCGGCTCTGGAACAGACTGGGATTGGCAGCGAAGCCCCCAGTCGCCGCAACTTCTTCGTGTCCAGGCTTTGCTTCCATCGCCCTGGTTACCGCGTCGGAAAGGTTCGTCTCAGAATCCGGAACAAAATTGTGGAAGGCGATCTTCCTCACATGGCCGCCAGGCTCAACTATCCACGCGTCCACTTGGTTGACGATGAAACCAAGTTCGGGAGTATATCGGGCCGTCTCGGCGTTAGCGGGAAATACTTCGATCCGCAGCGCCGTCAGATTCGGCAGGGTTGTACTTGCTTTGATTTCGTAAACCGATTTTCCAGGCGTGTTCGCGACCGCCCCGAACTCGCCATCGTGGACTTGAAACGCTACCGGCTTGACCTTCGACCTTTTATCGGCAAGCTTTTTCTCTTCGGAAATGGCGTCGGCTAGTTCTTTAACTTCCTTCGCTCGATCTTTGCGCTCCTTTGCTTCAGGCTCTTTGCCCGGTAGTTTTTTCTCACGCAATTCGGCGATGTGGCGTTCCAGTTGATCAACTTCCCAACGCAGTGCCGGCGCCTCGCTGGCAGTTGCTGACGTGATCGTTACCGGTACCCACTGAGTCCCACCTTCCAAATTCCGGCCCGACTCCACTACCGACGTCGTTAGCGCTGCAATCTCCTGCTGCAATTGCGCCGCTTCCGGATATCGCGAGCGGTCCGTGGGCACCTTCAATACAGGCGCGTCACTCGGGTAATCGGCATCTTGCGTGGTATTAAAAAATGCCAGCGACTTGTAATACTCGTTGTGACGAATCGGATCATAGGGATGCGAGTGGCACTGCACGCAATTCATGGTCAGCCCGTTGAGAACGGACCATGTCGTCGCCGAGCGATCCATCGCAGCGACCATCCGGAATTCCTCGTCATCGGTTCCGCCCTCATCATTGTTCGGAGTCTGGCGGTGAAACGAGGTTGCGATCCGGTCTTCAAAGGTCGCATTCGGTAGCAAATCTCCGGCCAATTGTGTGATCACGAATTTGTCATACGGAAGATTTCGATTGAAGGCGTCAATCACCCAATCGCGATATGGCCAAACTCCTGGACGAGCACGATCGGCCTCGTAACCTTTGGTG
Organism: Terriglobales bacterium; assembly: GCA_036557105.1. Taxonomy (GTDB): domain Bacteria; phylum Acidobacteriota; class Terriglobia; order Terriglobales; family Acidobacteriaceae; genus Gp1-AA145. The sequence goes on along the minus strand of DATBIE010000108.1, from coordinate 32,985 downwards.
TCTGCATAGCGCGCCAGATCCAGCCACATTGCCGCCCAACGTTCGCCATAGCGCGGGGACGCTAGCAGTCGGTCCACTTGCTTCTCGTAAGCTTTCGGCGACGAATCCGCCATGTAAGCAGCTTGCTCCTCCGCGGTAGGCGGAAGCCCAGTTAAATCCAGTGATACCCGCCGCAGAAGTTCCGCCTTGTCAGCTTCGGGTGAGGGCTTGAGGCCCACCTTCTCAAGGCGCGCAAGAATGAATCGATCTATAGGCTGTTTCGGCCACTGTGATTTTTTTACTGCAGGAAGCTTCTGCGGTTTCGGCGCGATGAAGGACCAATGGTCTTCCCATTTTGCCCCTTGTTTAATCCATTTTCGAAGCAACGCTATTTGTTTCGGAGTGAGAGGCGCGGCATGATACGGCATCCTGGTCTCTGGATCTTTCGAGTTTATCCGCGCGATTAGCTCCGAGGCATCAGGATCGCCCGGCACAATCGTTCGTTTTCCCGACTTGCCAACCCCTAACGCTTCATCACGATATATAAAGGAGACGCCGTTCTTTTGGCGCACTCCTCCGTGACATTGCACGCAGTTCTGGTTCAGGATGGGTTGGATATCCGTGCTGAAGTGCACTTCATCGCGAGGAAACAGATAGTGGGAGACGCCCCACAAAATGAGTCCACTGACCAGGACAGCAGCGCACACGATCAAGACCGATCGGCGCCCGAGCATGGGCCCGCTCCGCATAGCCTTTATATAAGTAGCACAATCGTAGTATCACGAAAATAGCCCAAGGCAGCTACTTTGACAGCTCCAATTTCATTGAAAGTGCAGCAGCAACTCTCGACGGATGTTTGTGCGATGCAGTGGTCAGTCGTTAGTTGACGAAATCGAGAGATATCACACATCCAGCGGACACAGCTTCAGCGGGAAGAAGGAGGGTGGAAGGGGTATTCGTCGCCGTTATCACTTAACGGCTCGGGACTCTCAATGTCCAAATTCACAACAATGGGTTCTTGTCCGCTTCTGACTACTACCGCCTCGCACGGCATGTCCGGGCGAGCATTAATTTCCTGATGGGGAACGTAGGGTGGCACGTAGATGAAATCCCCTGGGCTGGCCTCGTCGCAGAACTCCAACCGATCGCCCCAGCGCATGCGCGCACGGCCTCGAACAACGTAAATTACTGTCTCCAGCGCGCCGTGATGGTGTGGTCCTGTTTTAGCATGTGGCTGAACTACTACCGTGCCTGCCCATAGTCTCGTCGCTCCGGTGCGTGCATGGGTAATCGCTGCCGCGCGTGTCATACCAGAAGTTTGCGGGGTATTTGTATCCAGGTCTCCCGCATGAACGATCTTTACACCATGTTGGCTCCAGTCCAATGCTTATCTCCATCAGCTTGTTGAACCAGTATCTTATCAGCAGGTTTCAAACATCAATAATCCCAAGAACTCAGTGACGCGGTGTTCAATTACCCATAACACCTTATCACTCATTATGTATGTTGCCGGGTTGTAAACACGCATCAAAGCAGCTCTGAGAGGGTGTCATGTTGGTTCTGCTCCTCGACTACGTGGGATCAACGGTGTTTCTGGTTGTCGCTTTCGTCGCAATCATTATTGTGGCAGTACTGATATTGGTCGCCCTGTTTGGGCCTGGGCTGGGATACAAGGTCTCGGCCGGTATTGACTTGTCGAATGACTCTGATGAGTTCCTGCACATATTAGAGGCGTTGGTCGATGCAAAGGTCAATCGCCAGACAGACCTTACGGTGTTCACGAATGGTGAAAAATTCTACGAAGAAGAACTGGCGGCGCTTTCTGCGGCCAAACACAACATCAATATTGAGGCTTACATTTTTCACGAGGGAGAAATTGGCGGCCGATTCATAGACCAACTGGCGAAGCGAGCGTCAAGTGGGGTCAACGTGAACCTGGTTCTCGACGCCATTGGCAATGCGCGCACCCGGAAGAGCTTCTTCGCAAGATTGGAGAGGGCTGGTGGACGCGTGTCCTGGTACAACGGTTCCAGGTGGAACAAGCTTCCTCGAGTCAACAACCGAACACACCGCGAGCTGCTCGTGATCGATGGACAAGTGGGCTTCATTGGGGGCGCGGGAGTTGCGGACCAATGGTGGAAAGGACAGAAGGGCGCGCCCGCCTGGCGTGACACAATGGTCCGAGTTGAAGGTGACGCGGTGGCCAACTTGCAGGCCACATTCGCAGAAAACTGGCTGGAAAGCTGCGGCGAGGTGTTGACTGGACCTGAATACTTCCCGAAGTCGCAGATCCAGGGAGAAGGCGCAGTACTCGTTGTAAACAGTACGCCCTCGGGCGGCGGCGCAACGCGCGCGCGCATTCTTTTTCAAATCCTCCTCGCCTCAGCGCGCAAATCGATCCAGATCACTACACCCTACTTCTTGCCCGACCACAGCATTACAAAAGAACTGATTCGGGCCGTACGCCGAGGAGTAAAGGTGCAAATTCTTGTGCCTGGCAAGAAAAGTGACCTATGGCTGACCAGGAACTCGAGCAGAGTTGCTTACGGCGAACTATTAAGAGAAGGGATCGGCATTTATGAATATCAGCCTTCGATGATTCACGTGAAAGTGCTTCTCATCGACGGGATATGGGGAGTAGTCGGCTCAACCAACTTTGACAATCGATCCTTTGGGCTGAATGATGAGGTTAATCTCGCCGCCCGTGAGGACGATTTTTGTCAGCGTTTGACACGTGACTTTGTTCACGATCTTGCTCGCAGTGAGTGCATCACTTTCGAGCGTTGGCGTCATCGGTCTGTCTTCTCCCGCGGCCCGGAGCTTTTGGGCTGGATTTTTCAACGCGAGCAGTGATCGCACACGCTCCCCTTGCGCGGACGCCACAATCAGACATGATTCCGCCGGGACAGCGTTCGAAGGCGTTCCTTCCCATGGCGCATCCAGCTTTCACTCAAAAGGTGCGAGTATAAGTGCAAACGAGAAGATGTCGTATTTTTTGGTATGGTGGACGTATTTCTCTTAGCCTGCGCTGGCCAAACGAACTAATTCAGCGTAGGCAAGTTACACTGCGACGCATCACTTACTTAGGATGTTCTTCATGGAAAAGCAAAATCGCCGAGTCTTCCTGGAAAGCTCTGCCGCAATTCTCGGGGCGGGATTCGCCGTGAGCGCAGGCCTAGACGCTGAATCGCCTGCTGCGTCGGCATCTGCAACTACTGTTCATGCCTCGAGGGTTGCGGCGAACGACGGCAAGAAACCGCTTCGTCTCGGCCTGATCATCGCAATAGGCAATGATCCCGATACGGCCATGGGAAAGGTTCGCGACCTGGGCCTTTCCACAGCGCAGATATACGTCGACGAATTTCATCCGGGCCTCGATGGGCGCCTTCGCCAAGCGCTGGAGGCTCATCACATTGAGGCGACAGCCGTCGTTGTGGGCGGACCGGGTAAGGAACTCTGGGATTTTTACGGTGGCCCCCTCACGATCGGAGTGGTTCCTCGCGAGACGCGTGCCGCACGGGTGGCTCACATTAAGAAAGCATCGGATTTTGCCAAACAATGCGGTATTCCTGCGGTGCAAACTCACTGCGGATTTATTCCCGAAAATCCCAATGACGCGCTGTATACGGAAGCGGTCGAAACTATTCGCGACCTAGCCGAGTATTGCAAGCGGAATGGACAAAATCTACGCTACGAGACCGGGCAGGAGACTCCGATTACGCTCGTGCGCACGATTCAAGACGTGGGAATGGACAATCAGGGTGTGAACTTCGATCTTGCAAATCTGATCTTGTACGGCAAGGCCAATCCGGTTGATGCGATCGAATTGCTTGGTCCTTATGTTCAGGGAATTCATGCCAAAGATGGCCTCTGGCCGACGAATCCGAAAAAGCTCGGCGAGGAAGTTCCAATAGGCAAAGGCAAAGTTGACTTTCCACGTATCATTTCACGGTTGAAAGAAATCGACTATCAAGGTGCTGTCACCATTGAGCGCGAAATTTCCGGTCCCCAGCAGATGGAAGATGTGCGAGCAGCAAAAACATACCTGGAAAAACTGATCGGTGAATAACAAGGAGCAGGCATGGCAAGCAGACTGGAACCATCTTTAAAGTCACCCGATAACTTCGATCGCCGCAAGTTTCTCGGCGTGGCCGCCACGGGAGCTGGCGTAATGTTCATTAAGCCGCAACTCGTCTTTGGCACAGAAGCGAACTCAGCGGTGCGAGTCGGGCTCCTTGGCTGCGGCGGACGCGGAACCGAGGATGCATCGAATCTGGTCGACGCCGGTGCGCGGGTTGTGGCTTTAGGCGATTTATTCCAAGATCAGCTTGACGCGGCACGAACTCACTTCGATCAGCTGCAACAAGCAAACGGCTACGCGGCGCTGGATTCCTCGCAACTGTTCGTCGGCCCTAAAGCTTACGAACAGATTGCTGCCTCAAAAGATGTCGATGCCGTTGTCATCGCCACTCCTCCTTATTATCATCCGCAGCATCTAGAGGCCGTAGTTTCAGCCGGCAAGCATGTTTACGTGGAAAAACCGGTCGCGGTGGATGTCCCCGGCGCACACAAGGTAATTGAAATTGGCAAACGCGCTCAGGGTAAACTCAGCCTTGATGTTGGCTTTCAGATTCGTGATTGTCCGCCTTTTGTCGAATTGGTCAATCGCATCCATAGTGACGCGCTTGGAACCATCGTGTGCGGCGAAGCGTACTATTTGACCGGCTACCTCGAACGTCCGCCGCGTCCGAATGCTTCGCCAGTCGAGTTGCGCCTGCGCAACTGGGTTTACGATCGCGCGCTTTCCGGCGACATCATCGTAGAGCAGAATATCCACGTAATAGACATCTGTAATTGGATTCTGCAAGCGCATCCGCTTCGGGTCAGCGCCAGCTGCGGTCGCAAGGGCCGGCCCGCGGGTGACGGCGATGCAAGCGGAAACTACAACGTGTTATTTCACTATCCCAACGGTGTTGATGTTACGTTCAGCTCTACCCAGTTTGCCAAAGGGTGGTGGGATGTGACGGAGCGCTTCTTCGGCACAAAGGGCACGTCGCAGTCGCCGTACTCCGGCCCACTCGGAATCTGGGGTGACGAGCCGTGGCAATGGCAGGGTGCGGCATCGAACAGTCAAGCACCGCAGAATTTCTCTGCCACGGGAAAGTTCACTTCCAACCTCGAGCAAGCTGACCCGGAGAAAAAGAAGGCGTTCGTCGCAAGCATTACGAGCGGCAATTTTCATAATCAGGCCGAAACGGGCGCCGAATCTGCGATCTCCTGCATTCTGGCACGCACGTCGGCGGAGAAAAAACGGGAAATTACGTGGGACGAGATCGTGAAGTCGAAGGAAGTGTTAGATCCCAAGATCGACCTAAACAAATTGAGCTAATGCCTCGGAGGTGCCTGGATGGGAGAAACATCACGACGTGAGTTTCTCAGATCCTCAGCGGCGACTGCCGCTGCCATTGGTAGCAGCAGCCTTTTCGCGGAAGAAACACTGTTCGCGAATTCTGCCAAGTCTCTCGCGATTAAAAAAGGACTTGTCTACAGCATGCTGCCCGAAACCCTAAGCCATCTGGATCGCTGCAAATTGGCTAAGGACGCCGGTTTCGAAGTCGTGCAGGCCCCCACGACATCCGCCGAGCGCACTGCTGAGGAAATGAAAGCCGCGGCTGAGAACGCCGGCATACTGATTGACTCTGTAATGAACATGGACCATTGGGACTACCCATTGTCGTCCAGCGATCCGGCAGTCGTGGAGAAGAGCCTTTCGGGAATGCGTACTTCTTTGCACAATGCAAAATTGTGGGGCGCCGATGTGGTCCTGTTGGTGCCGGCGGTAGTCAACGCGCAGACTGCATATCGCGATGCCTGGACGCGCTCGCAACAGCAGATCCGTACGCTGATTCCACTTGCTTCCGAACTCAAAGTGGTGATTGGCATCGAGGAAGTCTGGAACAAGTTTCTGCTGAGCCCGCTCGAAATGCAGCGCTACGTGGCAGAATTCAATAGCCCGTGGATCAAGGCCTGGTTCGATACAGGAAACGTCTTGCTTTACGGCTATCCGCAAGATTGGATTCGCACTCTGGGCAAGAGCATCGTGAAACTGCACATCAAGGATTTCAAACGTGAAAAGGATGGATACAAGTGGGTCAACCTGGGCGACGGAGATACTGACTGGCCCGAAGTTCGCAAAGCATTATCCGAAATAAACTTCACGGGTAGCGTGATCGTGGAACTCGACGGCGGTGATCAAGCCTATCTACAGGACGTAAGCCGTCGGGTCGATCGGCTGCTGTTGGGAAGGACCTAGCAACCTGAAGCAAAGCTCCGAATGTGGTTCAGTGACACTCAGTATCGAAAGCCTCAATGAGTGAAGCGGAGTCGGCCGTTTTTCGTCTGGCGGTCGGCGACAGTCAAAGCTCGACGGGCCCAGGCCAGCAGCTCAACTCGCTGCTCCAAACCGGCATTGGGTTCGTCCGTTACTCAAACGTATCTTTCAAAACGTACATTGACTCCGAGCCTGAAGGGCGTTTCTGAGTCTGGCTTCGTTTTACGCGCTAAGACATCAGAAAAAAATCTTCAGAGCTAACTGAATAATTCGCGAGTCAGCCGGGCCGCCGCCATTGCTGGCACTGTTCACAGCACTGCGAATATTGCCGAAACTGCCGCTGCTGAGCGTAGTATTGGGGTCCGCAAACTATGGATGATTGAAGAGGTCAAAGAACTCGCCTCTGAACTGGACTTAATTTGAGTGACGAACTGTATGCGGCCTCTTGAAACGTTGTCAAGGTCGATTTTGAATGGTGCGCCGAAATATTGCGGCTCTGTCCGGCAGCCAGCCAAGGAGGGCAATCCTGCGTGGCGCATCAGCGATTCGTGGTTGTTGGTTTCACAGTAGGAAAAGTCGTCTGTGTCGACATTTGCGCCAACGCGATATGCTGTTTGCCGTATCGAAATCGATCTGATAGGAACAGGAGATCGCTAAAGAATGGGCAAAGGAAGCGCACTCTGGAAAGCAACGGTCGCAGGTGTTTTGTTTGCTGTTCTTGTTTTTCAAGCTTCGCTCTTTGCACGTCCGAAAAGCGCGGCCGGTCGCCAGAGTTCGCGCTCCGCATCCGGAGTTGTCATTCTCAACGGTACAAGCACAATTGCGGTCAACGCAGATGAACCTGAACCTGTGCGCCATGCGGCTGAAGACCTTGCTTCCGATATAGAAAAGATCACCGGCAAGCGGCCAAGAATTTTGAATCAGAACCACGCCGACGGATCAATCGTGATCGGCGAACAAGCCAAACTTTCAGAGTCGCTGCGACCAGCAAATCTTAAGCCACCAGAATCGTTCTCCATATCGGTGCATACGACGGCTGGAGGCAAGCGCCCAGTGATCGTCCTTGCGGGTGCAGACCCGCGCGGCACGATGTATGCGATCTACGAATTCTCGCAGGAATATCTCGGCATCGACCCCTTGTATTACTGGACCGACCAGGAACCTGCACATCGTGCCGCAATCGAGATTCCGGTATCGCTGAATCGCGACTTCCCTGCACCGGTTTTCAGGTACCGCGGTTTTTTTATTAACGATGAGGACCTGCTCACGGGATGGGCGCCTGGTGAAGCGAAGGACAAGACCGGCATTTCCCTTGAACTCTGGGACAAGATCTACGAAACCATTCTTCGCCTGAAGGGAAACATGGTTGCTCCGGGCACATGGATCTTTCCAGACGAGCCACAGGTGAAACTCGCGGCCACTCGCGGCCTCATCGTCACCCAGCACCATGCCATCCCATTGGGACTCAATGTTGCGCGCTGGCCAAAAGACGTTCCGTATAACTACACCAGCAATCCCGATATTCTCGAACGCGCGTGGAAGAATGCAGTTAATTCGTATATGCCCGACCAGGAGGTGCTGTGGTCAGTGGGCCTGCGCGGGCTCTCGGACGAAACTTACGCCTCCATGGACGCAAGCGTTCGTGACAATAACAACGCGCTCGGACAGCTCATCAGCAAGGCCATTGCCGCGCAGATCAGCATCGTGCGTTCGGTTCGCCCAGACGCCAAGTTCGTCACCAACCTGTGGCAGGAAGGCGCGCGCCTGGTGCAGCAGGGCGACTTGAAGATTCCGCCTGAAGTCTCGACTGTCTGGGCGGACGATGGCTATGGCTACCTGCAAGATCATGGCGAAGTCACAACCGGACAGGGTGCATACGATCATGTCGCGATGATGAACGGCCGTGCGAATCAGCTCACCGAAATGGTTCCCGTCGAGCGCAGCTTTTTGGAGTTAGGTCGCTACATCAAGGCAGGCGCGACGAACTACTTCCTCGTGAACACAAGCGATATTCGTCCTGTCTCGATGTCAATTCGCGCGGTGATGGATGCAGTCTGGAAAGGACTTCCCGCCGGCAGTTCCCCCGCACACCAGTTCTATACAGAGTGGTCCAGGGAGGAATTTGGGGAGCAGGCTGCGTCAAAGCTGGCGGAACTCTATAAGGAATATTTCCAGGCACCCGCGCACTTCGGCGACCCCAGTCACGAGTACGGCGATCAGTTCTACCATACCGAGGCGCGGCGCATGATGCTTACGTACATGATCGACTCGCCTCTATACGCACTTCCCAGCCAGTCGCCAAAATGGGAGTCGGCTCGACTCCTGGATTCGAAAATCGGCCCGAACCATTTAACGCCCAAGGAGTGGTTGAGTGAGAACGTTAAGCGCGAGATTCGGCAGTGTGGTGAGGCGCAGGGACGCTGGGATGCGACCTGGAAAAAGGCGCTCGCGATTGAACCGTTGATTCCAGCCGCCCGCAAGCCTTTTTACCGCGCCGAAGTGGTGACTATGATCGCGATCAATCGAGAGAGCAACCGCATGCTGTGGCTGCTGTCCAAGGCGATTCAGAATGCCGAGAGTGGGAACATGTCGCGGGCGCGTGATGAAGCCAGTCAGGCGGTCGCTGCGCTTGACAAGATTCAGCACGCGGAAGCAGCAGCGGAATACGGCAAATGGAAGAACTGGTATCGGGGCGATTGGCTCACGGGGGTGTATCGCACGCGCGAACTAGCTCAGGTGTTTGCGAGGTTCGTTAATGGCGACGAAACACACATTGCGCCACCGGTTCTGTGGGATGGCTGGGAGGCGTACTACCACATCATGCACTACGAAGGAGACCGCTCGGCAGACGTAAAATAGCCGCACCCGGCTGATTGCGAATCGGGGAGCTGCCGAACTCGACACCGGTCTAACACGAAGGGGCAGAGCAGCTTGAGGGAATGTAGCTGAACGTATACGCTTCACGAGTCGCAACATAACGGTATTGCAATATCTAAGGAGGTCGCTCGATGAAAAGTGCAAATGATGTTTTGCGCCAAAAAGAAGCGGACTTGGCTCGCGTCCGCCACGAAGTTAATAGTTTGAAAATCGTGGCCGCGCTGCTTGCTGACGACGGCCCTGATGTCGACGAGCTTAATCAAACGTCAGATGGGGCGGGCGGAAATCTCTTGATTAGTGAGGAAGAAGAGATCGACGCCCCGGCAGAAGCAACTGGGACTGATGGCCTGTTATCATCGTTCTCACATCAGCGGCGAAAACGGTGGAATGTTTTAAAGCGTCACACTTAGCCAACTCTTGCAGTGAGGTTCGAGGTCAATCAGAGCCATCGGGATTTAGCGCCAACTGGGCTGGCCTGTCTCAACCATTCTACGCAGCCCGCAGAGGAACATCAGGAGGCGCTGAATTCCAACACCTTTGCTGGCCATTTTCGTCGCTCCATAATAAGGATGAGTCGCATGAATCCGGAAATGCAAGAGTCGGAATCCCCATACTGCGTGAAGATCGAGACCGAGACCGGGCAGTCCGCTACTGTCCCCATTGCCGTCTTGACACCTAAGCAGTTGGAAGTCTTTCTTCAGAGTGAGTTCAAGAGTTTGGCGCAAGAAGCAGGCGTAAGAGGAGTTCGTATTCATGTGGAGCGGGCCATAGCCGCAGATTACGAGCAGGTCCTCCGCGAGGTGAGGGCGTGCCTGTCCTCTGTGAAGAAACGAGCCGCATGACCTTGGCCGCGAGCGATTGCGCAAGTCAGGACGGAAAGAACTATCCTGACTCGCGATTGACGAGTGATATCGAGATTTTTTGGATTTCTCAAAACGACTATTTCGCTGGTTGACCAGTCGCTGAGATTCAGTTCACCTCCAGAAAGAGTCATATCTGCACACTTCCACTCTGGGGCTCCAGTGATGATCGTCGCAATAGATCATCGTCCGTTTTTCTAATTCCGCCTTCCAAATCATTCAACGGCTGGGGCGAATATTCAGTTCACCGTCGTCTTTAAGCGGCATGCGCATCCGAAATATAGCCACAATATTCGAATGTGGAGCGCAGTTACCCTGGCCTCCGATTCCGGGTTGAAGTTGCAATTCACAACTTTTTACGTCTTTTCACTCCCGTTTGACACCCTACTCTGTTCGGGGGAAGTATGTTGGTGCCGGGCTGATTCATGCACGTGCCTGGATCAGGAGCCCCGGATTAAATGAAAGCCAAACGCCTAACAAGTTCGCGCATGCGGCTGATATTGATCTTGCATCTGGCCGTCATTTTGCCGGCCGCTACCCTCGTCATCCTGAGTGCGAGGCACTTGCAAACCATTCAGCGAGACCGTGTCGTGGAGGCGGCGATTGAGCGCGATTTCAGTCAGGTGCTCGCGATTTCTGAAAAGCAGATCAACCATAAAGCATACGCACTTGTTGACGAAGTTGGAAGTGAGTTCCCCTCCCCAGGTGCTGCATGCACGATGACACTAGACAGGATTCTTGGATCTTACTCATACGTTTCACACCTGATGATGTATGACCCGGAAAACGGCTTCGTCATGCGGTCCCGGCCTTACCACCTAAAAAATGCCGCCGATCACGAGGAAGCCGAATACATGTCCAAAATGATGGAGGGCTGGTGGAAGCTGGACTACGACGAGCTTGCGCAGAAACTGGCAAAAATGAAAGCCAAAGGCATGCCTTATCTCTTTACGGGTGACTGGGTACCTCGAGGAGACAAGCACGTGTACGTCTCGTCCGCGATTTTTCTGAAAACCGACGAAGAGACCGGCAGGCGGGCCATAGCCGCCATCACCCTGGACCCGGACTATTTGCGCGAGCGATTTTTCCCGCAGGCTCTGGATGAAGTTATGAGCCGTAACGTATCCGAAGCGCAAACCGACAAGAACGCCGTGATCATGGTTCGCGGCAAGGGCGACTCAACCCCAATGGCAATTGGGAGTGGTTGGGACGGCGGTGAGGCTGAAGTGGAACGGAACATGGAAAGTGTATTTCCCGGCCTGATCCTCGGAATGAAATTGCGCGGCACTACATTGGCCGCCCTCGGACAGCATTTCATGCACACCAGCTTTTTGATCCTTGGCGGGCTGTCATTTCTCCTGGCTGGTGGAATTTTTCTCACGTATCGCAACGTAAATAAAGAAATGGCGCTGGCGCGATTGAAGTCCGATTTTGTCTCCAATGTCTCGCACGAGTTACGCACGCCGCTGGCCCTGATTCGCTTGTACGCCGAAACCCTGGAATTGGGCCGACTCACCAATCCCGATAAGCGCGAGGAATATTACTCCATCATTCGCAAAGAGAGTGAGCGCCTGACAGCGCTCATTAACAACATCCTTGACTTCTCCCGCATTGAAGCGGGCCGAAAAGAATATGAGTTTCGCGAAACCGATATGCGCGAACTCGTGCGCAACACGCTTGAGTCGTATCGCTATCAGATCGAGCAGCATGGGTTCACGTTTGAGGAAAATATCGGTGAAGTTCCATTCTTGAAGGTGGATCGAGAAGCCATGGCGCGCTCTTTGGTCAATCTCGTCAACAACGCGCTCAAGTACTCGCAGGATTGCAAATACATTGCAGTTAACCTTTATCGCGAAAACGGCGGCGTGAAGCTGGAAGTTATTGATCACGGTATCGGGATACCGGCGAGCGAACAGCAGAAAATCTTTGAGAAGTTTTACCGCGTCGGCGATCCCCTGGTTCACAACACAAAAGGGAGCGGATTAGGGCTTTCTCTGGTGCAGCATATTGCTCGCGCGCACGGCGGTGATGTCGTCGTAGACAGTGCACCCGGCACTGGCAGCAAATTCACTATCAGTCTTCCTCTTGATCGCAATGGACTCAGTGGCAACGCAGCTTCAGCATGAACTTGGCGAAGGGATTAACCGTGGCATCTGTGAATACAGCAGTGAAATCTCATATCAGAAATGCAAACTGGGGAGAGCGTGATATGGCCAGAATCCTGATCGTCGAAGACGAGCCCAACATGGTGGCTGGTCTACGCGACAACTTCGAGTTTGAAGGCTATCAGGTCATCACGGCGCCGGACGGGGTCGCAGGTTTGGAGCGCGCACTGAGCGAGTCGCCGGACCTCGTGATTCTCGACGTAATGATGCCGCGCATGAGCGGACTGGACGTTTGCAGGCAGCTCAAAAGCAAGCGTCCCTCGATCCCGATCATCATGTTGACCGCACGCGGTCAGGAGGTAGACAAGGTCGTAGGGCTTGAATTAGGCGCTGACGACTACGTTACCAAGCCTTTCTCCATTCGCGAGTTACTGGCCCGTGTGAAGGCAGTACTACGCCGCGCACGCACGGTTCCCAAAGAACAGGAACGCGTCTCGTTTGGCGACATCGAGGTGAATCTGCGAAGTTGCCAGGTTACACGCGCGGGTAAGCCATTGGAGTTTTCATCGAAGGAATTCGAGCTGCTGAAATATTTGGTTTGCCACCAAGGTGAGACCCTGAGCCGGGATCGTCTGCTCGAGGAAGTCTGGGGGTACGATCGGTTCCCAACCACTCGCACCGTTGACGCACACATTGCTCACTTACGACAAAAGATAGAACCCAAGCCGGAAGATCCGCGATTCATCCTCACCGTGCATGGCACGGGTTACAAATTTGTCAGTTGAGCAGCACTTTCGTAGGAGATTCTCGTGGCAAGCGTTGCACAAATACGCAAAAGCTATCGAAAGAGTAGATGGGTAGCTCCGGTTGCTGCCCCTGATCCAAGAACCAGCCAACCTGGGCGGCGCTTGCTCGAAGATGAACTCACGAGCTTAAAGCAGGACAACGACGCTGTTAATCGCGCCATAAACGAAGCTGCTCAGTTGCAGAGACAACTCTGCGGGCCTCGCTACTTTCGCACTCATTCTTACGAGTTCGCCGCCGAGATCTTCCCTGTGCGTCATCTTTCGGGCGATTTTATCAGCGTGATGCAGCTTGAAGGCGATCTTGTTTTCGCCGTCGGCGATATTGCCGGTAAAGGAATTGTGGCAGGGATGTGGTTTACGCACCTGACTGGAATGATTCGCCGGGCCATTGCGACACACAAGGATCCTGCGGCTGCTTTATCAGCTGTTAATCGCGATCGCCTAATAACCGGGATCGAATTTCCTCTGACTACGCTCTTTCTGGCGCGTTTAAATCTCATCAGTGGTGGGCTCACATACTGCAACGCAGGGCATCCTCCCGCTCTTTTGATTCGCGATAAGGGAGAAGTCGAGGCACTTAGCGAAGGAGGTCCCGTCCTGGGAGCGTTTTCTGATGCCTCTTTTGTGAATGGCAGCGCCACGTTAGTTCCTAGGAACACGCTATTGGTTTACTCCGATGGAATTGTCGAATGCAAAAACGAATCGGGAGTTGAGTTCGGAACGGAGCGCCTGGCGAGCGCAGGCGGGGAATTCTCGGAGTCCAACGCGAGCGGGGTGGTCTTTTCCGTGCTGGGTGCCGTTGAGAACTTCGCGCAAAATCGGCATCGCGAGGACGATATTGCCGTCATGGCACTGCGACATCTTGGTAGTTGTGAAATCGATCGATCGGAAAGATATGCTGCCTGAGACCAACAGAGATCGTCGCATAAGTAGCTACGTGACTGGTATTGGCTGCCTGGCGCCAAGCCCGTTAGGCGGAGAAACGCGGTTGAGTCGTATGGATAACAACGAGCTCATTCGAGCTGCACAACGGGGTGACGCGGCTGCCTTCGAACAATTGGTGCAGCAGTATGACCGAGCGGTTCTACGCGTTGCCGTCCACCTCACGGGTTCGCCGCAAGATGGCCAGGATATTTACCAGGAAGCGTTCCTGCGCGCCTATTTGAAATTGCCGAGGTTTCGCTTCGAGTGCTCGTTTTACACCTGGATCTACCGCATTGTTACCAATCTTTGCATGGACCACTTGCGCAGGAAACGTTTCCGCTACCACGAGTCGACTACCGTGTTCTCCAGGGACGGTAGGGAACACGATATCTCACATCGAATGCCCGATGAGCGCGCCGTTGCAAACCCCGAACGCACCTTCGCAGCCGGTATACTGCGTGCCGAATTGATTCGTGCTCTGGCTACTCTTTCCCCTCGCGAACGCATGGTTTTCGAGTTGAAGCACTTTCACGGTATGCAGCTGAAGACGGTTGCCGGAATTCTCCAGACTACCGAAGGAACTGCCAAAAACACGTTGTTTCGCGCCACCGTGAAGCTGCGCTCCCGTCTTGCTGCATTACGATAGCGATACACCGGCCAGAGTTGAACTGCTATTTGAACAACCAGATGAAATGACCAGAGTTCACGCAGGAAACGAGAATTCCCGATCCGTTTACTCCATACAGTGTGCATTTGCAGATCACCTATGGGTCCTTTGCAGAGGTCGGTCTTTCAAACATTATGGACTTGGCCTCGTTAGCAGTCAGGAAATTTGCGCGAATATCAGGAGGCTTTAGTCGCATAGGTGAATCTTCGATCCGCTGATTCAAATATTTGTAGCTCATCTTTATCGTTTCAAGTCGCTATCGCACCAATCTTCCTCGACGAAATATTGCGGCATGCCACCGTATTTCGCAAATCACTGAACCTGAAAGACGAAAGACCAATTCTGTTCTTGACAGTTCGGGCAAGAGCGACCCTCGTTCTCAAAATCCATGCTGCGATGGTTGTAAGGAACCACGCTGAAGCTATGAACTCTGAGGTGGGAATGGGCGATGTTTGGCTGTTTCGCACGTATCGACGCTGAAGAGAGCGATTACGCTACGGCGCATGATTTGTGAGATGCTCCCTTCGCAACAAGAGATGATCAGCCGTGCCAGCGCCCAAGGATGCAACGGTCGCGCAGCCTACGCCCGCATAGGTACACGACATCGCATGGCGGACCCCGTGTTACGAGCGTCGTTTCTCAGTCTGCTACATTATCGCCGCAGGACAGAAGCTATGCCCTAACGGACGGCGCCACTCTCTTCTTTCACTGTTATGTACTGGTTTGACGGAAGATTTTTGAACTTGTCTATCCGTTTGCTTGGAGCGGGCCATTGAATCTCAAGTTCGTCAATCCTGGTAGCACGACCTATCCCAAGTACCTCCCGCGGATCATGAGAAGACAGATAGCTGCCTCCGTTATTTTTCAACCGTGATCTCTTGTGACCACCTGCGGTCCAGGTTATTTTTGCGCCGATGGCGTCACGATTGCAGGTCTTGCCCTCCAATGTCAGTCCAAGCCAGTTGTTCCCTTTGGCCGCATTGTTCTTCAGCAACAGAGGAGCACCGCCGTTGACGCCTACTAACACGTCCAGTGCACCATCGTTGTCAAAATCTCCAACTGCAAGCCCCCGTGCGGCCAGATATTTCTGAAACACCGGTCCCGCAGTGTCACTTACATGATGCAGCTTTCCATCTTCATCATGATGAAAAAGCAACAAGGGTTCACGATATTTCACATTCATCGAATAGTTGTCGATCATGTCATCCGGGTGCCCGTTTGCAAGAAAAAGATCAATGGCTCCGTCATTGTCGTAATCGAAATACTTCATTCCCCAGCCGCTCAACAATTGCGTTGCGCGTGCGACTCCGTTTCGCTGCGCAACATCACGGAAGGTCTCGTCTTTGTTGTTCTGGTAGATGGAGTACATTTCGTGGTCCACATTTGCCACAAAAAGATCCTGCCATCCGTCTCCGTCCAGGTCGGCAGCGTCAACTCCCATACCGGAACGAGGCCGCCCGCTCTCGCTGAACCCCACACCCGATTGCAGAGCAATTTCGTCCCAGTTCCAGCGACCGCCAGCACCAGGGCCACGATTTACAAACAAGAAATTTTGTACTGTATCATTCGCAACAAATAGATCCGTGCGCCCGTCGTTATTGATATCAGTTGCAACCACTCCCAAGCCCTTGCCTAATGCCTGCGCGATCGCCGTGCCTTTACTGACTTCGGTGAATGTACCGTCGCCATTGTTGTGGTATAGAAAGCTCGGCGTCGGCTTGAACACTCGTGGTACGCAGTAGTAATTTCTGCCGATTTGGTTGTTGCCACATTCGAGCTTCTTTACGCCGGAATAGTCGACGAAACTGCAAACGAATAAATCTAGCCTGCCGTCGTTGTCGTAATCGAACCAGACGGCGCTAGTTGTCCAGCCCGGGGTCGCGAGGCCAGCCTTCTGCGTCACATCGTTGAAGGTTCCATCATGGTTATTGCGGTAGAGAATGCACTTGCCATAACTGGTAACGAATATGTCAGGCCAGCCGTCATTGTCGTAGTCACCGACCGCAACACCCATTCCGAAATACTCCCCGCCCACGCCCGCTTTTTCTGTGACATCTGAAAATGTTCCGTCGCGATTGTTCTTGTAGAGAGCATTGCGCACCGGTTTCCCAGGTTTCCAAAAATCACTGGGGCCACTGTTGACCAGGAAAATATCCATCCACCCATCGTTGTCAAAGTCGAGGAAGGCGCAACCAGGGCCCAAAGCTTCGGGCAGGTATCGGCTGGGCGACATCGCATTTTCGTGCACCCACGAAATGCCACTCGCTGATGCGGGAACTTCCACAAACAACGGCTCGGTTTGCTGAGCAAATAGTCGTGTGTGGCCAGTCAAACAGGCACCGGCCAGGCAGGACGTCATTCGAAGCCATTGTCTTCGGCTAAGTATCATTTTTCGGATGGAGAAATTCGACCTATTGCGGCTTCACTCCAGGCTGCTTGGCTTGTGCTTCAGCGGTAAGCCTCTGGACAATATCTCTTTCGCGCTTGCCCTCTGCTGGACGTTTTAGCCGGTAATATACCAGTGCCAATGAGACGTGTGCCTCGGTAAATTGAGGCGATTGCTTCACCAGCGACTCGAGCGTCTCTCGCGCTTGATCAAACTTGCCTCTGTCTATCGCTATCAGAGCCAATTGATACCGCACACCCGGATCTCCCGGCCTGGTCTCGAGTGCGCGCGCGAAATATTTGTCGGCTTCGTCGAGGTCCTGATCTTCACGGGCGTTCGCGCCGAGCTGCAAGTTTGCTTCGAAGTTGTACGGGTTCTTCTCCAACTCCGCCTTGAATTCTTTGTTCGACTGATCGGAGTCGCCGGTAAGATGCAGCGCCCGAGCGTACAAAACGTGTACTTCGGGAAGATCGGGATTCAGCGCCACTGCCTTGGCAAACTCATCTCGGGCTCCGGCAAAGTCTTGGATATTCATCTTGGCTGTTCCGAGCATCAGGTGGGCTTCCGCCGAATCGCCATTGCGCAGAATACGGTCAACCAGGACTTGTCCGGGCTCAACCTGCTTGTCGCGAATATAGGCCGTTCCCAGCATGTAAGCGACCGCGAGGTCGTCAGGGTGTGTCTTTTCCTCGGGCGCAAGCACTCGAATCACGTTTTTGTTCTCGTTCATGCGCAAATAACAGTCGCCGAGCAGAAGGACTGCTTGATGGTTGCCAGGATCTTCGGCATGGACTCTCTCCAGTTGCGTGGCGGCGTCTGCGATATGTCCCATCTTGTAGTAAGCGAGGGCCAGATTTAGTCTCGCGCTGGGTAAGCGGGGAGACTGCTTTAGAGCAATCCTATATTCGGAAACGGCCTCCTCAAATCGGCCGAGTCCTGCCAAGGCTGCCCCCAGATTCGAGTGGATGGCGGTAGCTTCAGGATGGAGCTTTAGGAACTCTCGATACTCAGGTACTGCTCCGTCAAGGTCACCCGAACGCTGCTTTTGCATTGCATCCTGAACGAGGGCCTGCAGCTCTTGTGCGGATTCAGGAGGAGACTGCGCGGGAAGTGAAGCGCTGAAAATTACGAGAAAGAGAGCAACAAGCACAGCGCTAATAAAGGGAAAGGGGCTATGGGTCCACATACGACAACTAGGAGTCTGATCAGTGTACTAGAAAAGCAAAGGGATGGCTGAGCCATCCCTTTCGAGTCAATCTGGAGTTGTTTAGAAGTAAAACTTCACTGCAAACTCAACAATGCGATTACCTTGCTTGACTGTGGTTTTCCCGAAGTTAGCGGTTGTCTGAGTAAACGCGTAACCGTTCGCCGGATCCTGCACGAAGTTCAGAGTGAGATTGCTGCCATCGGGAAATGACCACAATGGGTGATTCAGGAAGTTGTAACCGCTAACCCTGAATTGCACATTCTTCGATTCGGTGATCTTGAAGTTTTTGAAGATCGCCATGTCCCAGTCGAAGTAAGTAGGTCCGTATGAAACGGGCAACAAGGTCGGCCCGTTCTGTCCCACGACGGTCGGCGGAGCAAAGCAGCTGCCATTCACGAATTGCTGCGAGCCACGACCAGAATTTGGGTTGCACGTAACCAGTGGATTGAGTTGAACCGCATTCGTTCCCAGGATCGACTGATTGTTGATCGCGATACCAGTCGGATTCTGTGCACTGATAGAACCCGGAATGATCGCTGCGCTCTGCGGACACGGGATTGCCGGATTCGACGTTACGCAGGTCAGTGACATGTGGTAATTGGTGCTCGAGTTGTATCCTCCACCTTCAGTTATATTGGCACCACTCTGGGCCTGCAAGATACCCGAGACCTGCCAACCCGCGGTAGCGCCAGCAAGGAATCCATGTGCATGGAGCGGGTTACCCATATCGACTGAATAAGCGAAGTTGAAGAGATTGCGACGATCCGTCGGCTGTATTCCGTAGTTGCTGCGCAGGTTGAACGGATTGATCGAGATCGATCCATTAGATTGGCTGTTAGCGTTAGTTAGGACAATCCCGAGAGCCTTCTGCCAAGTGTAGTTCGCCTGCATCGTATACCGACCGGCATGGCGGCCCCAGGTTATCTGCATCGCGTTGTAATTCGCGTATGCATTGTTGGTGGCTTCATTAATATCCCCGTAGCCGGCCAGAGGCCTGAAATTATTCGCGTTTGCCCCTGAAGGATCGCTCGCCGTCAACATGGCCCCGAGCGGCACCAAATTGATGTTGCTGCCGAAGCCTCCGGTATTCGCCAAGTCGCGGCTGCGATTACCTACGTATGCGACTTCAAGTCTGCTTTCCCAAGGAGTCCGCTGAGAAACGGTAAAGCTCCAACTGTCGGTGTACGGTTGCTTATCGTCGTTAGAGTCCACTGCTGCCGGTGACGCCGGAGTGGCGGATACATTGAGGCAAGACAAGTTAGCTGCAAACAGTGCGGAACCGGCTGCGGGATTTGCAGGACAACCCGCGCCACCGACCCAGTTGCTCGGACTCAGGTTGGCGGTAGCAACGCCCGCCGAGGCATCCAATCCGTTGGTGAACTGACCTGAGTGGTAGTAGAACCGTCCATAGCCGCCGCGCAGGACAGTGTTGCCCGTTCCGAAGAGATCATATGCTGCACCTAAGCGCGGTTGATAGAAAAGTTTTCGTGTTGGAAATCCACCCAATGGAACTGAATGGTCTTTAGCATTCCAAACGAAACCGCAGAAGGTTGGTGCGGACGCACAGGCACCGCCGCCAGCAGAGCTATAAAGCGCTGGATTGAAGATGGAGTAGCCGAAATTCTCGTCATCAACCCAAGGCGTGAAGTGCGTAAACCGCATGCCGAACTCCACCGTTAAGCGGCGCGTCGCTTTCCACGAATCTTGACCGAAAAACTCGTAGGTATTGTAGGAAATGTCGTTAATACGGTTGAAGTTGGTTTCTTGGTAGCTATTTAGGTTGCCAGTCAGCAAGTCCGCGTACTCGTTGCCATACGAGAATTTGTTTCCTACTGAAACGAAATCTTCTCCGTTTGTATTGTTGTTGGCAGGCTGAGCATTGCGAATCCACTCGTAGAAGAACCCCGCCTTTAGAGTGTGAGTACTAATGACCTTTGTGAGGGTATCGCTCACGCTAGGCATCCATTTATTAGCGTACAGTCCCTGCGACGGGCCTCCGGCCTCGAAACCACCTGGGTTAAAGACAAGCGCAGCTTCGCTCGGGCCAAAGTTGCCAAATGCCGGAATCTGCTTAACCTTACTACCGATATTGCCAAAAAGTCCGGTGTAGCCATAACCAACCGTACTCGGGTCTACCTTAGACGGATCCTGGAAGACGTTAGGGAAGCCCACAAATGTATACGCCATCACGGTCTCATTCGTCATTGTGGGGCTAAACACATGGGTGATTGTTCCTGTCCATGAGTCCGATTTATTCTTACCAGCGATCGGGGTTGGATACGGAACCTGGTCACCGTTCCGCCACCAGAGTCCTACAGGAAAAAGCTGGACTTCACGCTCGTAGTTGTAACGCACAAAGACCTTCGTGTTATCACTGATGTTGTAATCCGCCCGGAATGCCCATTGCCTGGCGTTTTGATTGAAGATTTCAGCTTGGACGTAGTTAAACCCGCCATTGCTATTCGGGTCCGCATTTGCCGCCGGGAACAGCTTTGCGAGCGCTAGCATGTTGGGATCAATGCACTGCCCATTCGGGGTCCCGCTGCAGGCAGGAATCGTTGTGCCGCCAAAGGCTGTAAGGCCTGCTGCATTGATCTGTCCTGGGGGTTTACCCGCTGCAGTCACGTTTCCTTCCTTTGCCACCTCCGCCGGTGAAAAATCGCCGTTCAGCTCGCCGGCAGTTGGTACGGTAGCCCGCAGAAGACCTGTGTCTAATGTCTGGTGGAAATATTCAAAACCAGTCCAGAAGAAGAGCTTGTTTTTCAGCTTTGGCACCGGACCGCCGAACGTACCGCCAGGATAGTAGAACGCATTGGCGGGCTGCTGGACTCCGCTGAAATTGTTCAGCCAGTCATTCGCGTTCAGAGCGTGATTGCGTGCCGAGAAGAAAGCGCTTCCGTGATATGTATTCGTCCCCGATTTCGTAACCGAAGTGATCACGACCGGACCCTTTTGTTCCTCAGCGCTGTAGTTTGAGGTAAGGACCTTGAATTCCTGTAAAAAATCTGAGTTCGGATTGACCGGCGTGTCGCAATTGCATCCCGGATCGGAAACGTGCGCACCGTCTGCGGTAATGTCCAGCGAGTTGGTCGGCAGACCGTTATAGGAAAAATTGTTGTTCAGGGGGCTCTGACTATCGCCGCCATCGCCGTTGGCATTGATACCGATGACCTGCCCTCGATAGCTAGCTTTATTACTCGTCGAGTTGACGATTCCAAAGCCGGGGACAAGTTTTATGTACTCGGCCGCGTTGCTGCCCACTTGTGTGAAATTTTGCAGCTCTTTGGTTTCGAGAGTGAACGACTTCTCTCCGCTGTCTACGGGAGCGGTGGTGAAGTCCTGGACGGCGGCTACTTCGACAGTCTCGCCCACCGCACCAACCGCAAGGCTGACGTTCACATTGCGCTGCTCGCCTCCGCCTAAACGAATTGCATCTTGTTTATGTGTCTTGAATCCCTGCGATTCAACGGTGAGAGAGTACGTACCCACCGGCACAGAGGCGAAGGTGTAATATCCCCCTCCATTGGTCACGGTCTGCCGTTCGGAACCGGAACCCAGATCCCGCAGGGTGACTTTGGCATTGGGCACCACTGACTGAGATGGGTCTGTCACTACGCCAGTTAAGGTTGCAAAAATCCCTTGTGCCCACGCGCCGCTTGTCAGGATCCCCAACATCAAGCCGAACAGGATTCCCCGTAGTCTGTTCATGGCTGCCTCCGTTGAGCGAAACGATTTTCTACTCAGAAAATTGGTAGGCAGTCTGAACCTATATACGAATCATTGTCAAGTAAAATCTTTCTTTACATAAGCCCGTCTCATGGACGAAGCTTCCCTGCCGTCGAACGTCATTGGAATCTATGCGGTTACTGTTCGAAAGGAGCACCTTTGCGATAAATGCCGATTCTATGATCGGTAAAGGTGGCGTGCATTTCCGGGATGGTGTGCTGCGGCATATGACACGTGACGCAGTTGTTTGTAGCGACTCGGCAAACGGCAATATTGGACCGCTTATTGTGTTCTTTGCCCGACGAAATCGCTGGCTGATTCCCGGCACGACTCGTGGTTCTGCTATGGCAGTTCAGGCAATTCCGGTCATAGGAGGCTGGTCCGCGTACCAATGGCTGGTGCGGATCATGGCATGCAATACAGGTAATACGGGAGTCGCCCTTTCCCCAACAGCGGCTCCGCTGCAAGCGATATGCAGGGAAGCGCAACGTTAGAATCCCGGCGATGTCGTTGAGCGCTACATCGACAGACGTGCGGTGACAAGCTCCGCAAAAATCCACCGATGCCACGGGACCGAGTTGCGCGGGATTCATAATCATGCTCGGCACCTCTGCTTGGTGTCCCGCGCTCATTAGCGCCACATGTAGGGCACCGGGGCCATGACACGCTTCGCATGTAACTCCCGGAACCAGGTCCTTGGGATCAAAATGATCGTCTGTGGTCGCGGCAGTGGAATGGCAACCGAAACAAAGCTGAGGTTCGTTTCCAGTCATCCGGCGACCCAGGGCCGTGCCCAGTCGGTTTGGAGCAGAACGGGGATTTCCGGTAGTGAAATCAAGCGCCCGAGGGCTGCTGTAATAACTTAAACGGCTTTCATAGAAACTTGCGCCCTCGTGGTAAATGTATGTGCGGCCGAATTCTCCGTTTCCAAATACCCAGCCAATCCGCGCCGAGAGGGATTGCGTTCCGTCACTGACTGAGAACACGGGGCCAGTCAGCTTTTTAGCAAGTTCATAGTTGTAGGAACCTACGCTGAAACGAAGCGGGCCTTGTGCAAGCTCGGGCAGATCTTGCCCCGTAGTCGCAACCAAAGCGTGCGCCATTGGAGTGGCAGCGAAACGCTGGGCCTGCTCCGCATGACAGCCAGCACATACTGCTGAGCCGACGTATTCCTCGCGTTTCGAAGTTCCCTTGGTTGGCCACCAACCAACATCAAGAAGCCGGATTTCAGTAGCAGTTTGAACTTCCTCCGCGGATGCCCTTGTCTCATTCGCCGCACGCGACTTCATAGCAAACAAAAATACCGTGAGCAACGCAATTAAAGCGAATCCTGAAAGGCGGCAGAACGGACTCAGACGAGGCATAACTCCGGGCAGTCATTCTAACTCGGCGGTTCCGTATCCTGAAAGGGCGTTATGTCGAAGCCCTCAGCACACCTATCAATATCTAACGAGCGGCCGTAGGTTTTGCGAACTTGTCGTCAGATATCGGTACGTTCGCCTGTGCGCTCTCCAATTGGATCGTGAATCTTCCCGTTGGCGTTGCGGAGGTCCAATGGAAAGGCAGTTTGACTCCGCTCACGTCGCGATAGTCGGAATAGTCGATTTGTGTGGGGTTGCGTCCCAGAGGCGATTGTGCGTAGCGCACACTTCGTATCAGCAGTCCGCTCTGCTTGTCGAAGTACATCTCTACTGGTGGAAGCTTCTCTCGCTTGCCTACAACCATCAAGGCACTCTTACCATTGATCTGGACTTCCCTTTCAGTGCGCAGTTCGCTGAAGTTTGAATTGAGATCAAGGGCAAGGTGCAGGTCTGCATCCATGCGACTTGCATCCCTGTCTCCCGGCGTCATTGGACGTGCTGGGCGACCGGGGAAGGAATACCAACCGGAGTGCCCGTCATAGATAGTGCTGCCTTCACCATTCGGAAAATGTGTCACTATCGCAATCTGATTTGGAGATAACACCAGCACGTCAACCGGGAAATGCCGCCCTCCTGCCTCGAACATTCCTTTCTCGTCGAGGCTCGTCAACTTGGAAATCGCTTGCGCTCCTCCTTCCGCGTCAACATACTTCGCGATGATCTCAGGAGCTTTGGGAAGGTTCGGCGGGTTCGGCCGGCTCGGCTGGACTGCTTCAGCCAGCAGGGGTGCTTGCGACTCAGGAATAGCTGGAACGCTGACCGGCATGGGGCTTCCCCGATGACATGAGTAGCACGTCACCTGCTGCTTTCCTTCGAAGTTATTCCGATTTATTACCGACATCATCTGCATCATTTTTCGGGCCGTCAATTTCGGTTTTTTTTCATCTTTATCGAAGGCGTGCTCTACATGGCAGTATCCGCATTGCACTCCCAATGACGAGGTTATGAACTGCATCGCGGGTATAAGTTGATCCGAAGGAACGTCTTTCAGCACCTGGATGTTTCCGTATACCTCGCTTGCTTTCTTGTCCGGACTTGGAGTCGGTGGTCCCTGGGAAAAACAAACTCCACAAGCTACAGCAACAACCAGAATGACCTGGACGAGCCGACCAAAACTCCCCGGTAATGGCATTTCAGTCCTCATCTCGACGGCGAATGATCTCGAATGCAGATCAGATCAAAATAATCTGAGACTTGCCACGCACCACAATTTCAGAACGTCTAATCATCGCGGCTTTTTGCGCCACAGTCCGACTTGCCTTGAAAGCAATGAACCTGCGCGCGCCTACTTACATAAATCCGTGCCATCTACGGTACCATGATGCTGAGAAAGAGCAGGACTTCGGACAAGTTTTTGTTTTTCATAAAATCGCGCCAGCAGAGAAGTGATCACCAGTGTTCACATCAGGAGCAGCAAATGCGAGCAAGAAACAAAACACCGAAGACCACGCGGCCTAATATCCCCGGTTACGGACTGCCCAAAAGCAAGAAGGGTTTGCTCCCATGGAAATGGGCGGAGCATCGACTAAAGAAGAGCCGACAGTATTGGATCGCGACAACGCGGCCAGATGGACGGCCGCACGTAATGGTTGTGTGGGCGCTGTGGATGGATGGCGCTATTTACTTCAGTACCGGCGTCAACACGGTCAAGGCAAAGAATCTTGTCAGCAATCCGCATTGCACGATATGCACGGAGAATGCAGCCGAGGCAGTTATCGTTGAAGGAGCAGTTGAGACGGAGCGTAACATCGAGACCATTCGCAGATTTATCCCGCAATACGAGAAAAAATACAAATGGAAGCTGGGTGAGATGGGCGAGAATCTAGTCGCGCTGAAGGACCCGTTGTTCTATTTACGTCCGACGGTCGCGTTCGGATTGTGGGAGAAGAAATTTGCGACGAGCGCAACGCGATGGATTTTCGAATAGGGAGAGTCAAAGCCATTTCACCGCCAAGCCCGCCGAGAGCGCGGCGAATCCAAACTACTACAACCAAGGACACAAGAGTACACAAAGAATGAAAGACAAGTTTCGAGTCTTTGCTACCTGCGATATCGGGAGCGACGCGCTGGACGTTTTGCGCGAGCGCGGATACCAACTCGAAGTGTATTCCGAACCTCAGGCGCCGCCGAAGTCGTTGATCCTCGAAAAAGTGCGTTCGGGAATTGATGGGCTGATCACGACGTTACGTGATCAGATTGATGCGGAGGTGTTCGATACCGGGAAAGGCACGCTGAAGGTCGTCGCGCAATACGCCGTCGGATTCGACAATATCAACCGCGCCGACGCGGACCGCTACAAAGTTCCGTTCACCAATACGGCGGATGTTTTAACCGAGGCGACGGCGGAGTTTGCATTTTTTATGCTGGGAGCTATCGCGCGGAGGTTGTGGTCCGCCGAGCACCTGACGCGGGAGAATCAGTGGGGCTTTTGGCATCCGTATCTTCCCTTTCTCGGCGATGAGGTCACAGGTAAGACAATCGCAATCATCGGCACAGGGCGAATCGGACTGGCGATGATCAAGAAGTGCGCAGGGTTCGATATGAATATTCTCTGTTATGACCCGGCGTACCAGAACCACGAATTCATTTCTGCCATCCAGGCAACAATGGATCTGAGACACGAGCGTGGCATTCAGAAAGAGAAGACCTCGATCAAATATGCGTCGTTTGAAGATGCTTTACGCCAGGCGGATTTTGTCAGCGTGCACGTGCCGCTGCTCCGCGAAGGCGAGAGCCCGGCTCCGACCTTTCATTTGTTCAACGAGAACACATTGCATTTGATGAAACCGAGTGCGTTCCTGGTGAACACATCACGTGGACCGGTCATTGACGAGAAGGCACTGGTACGCTCGCTGAAAAAAAATTGGATTGCCGGGGCTGCGTTGGATGTGTATGAGAAGGAGCCGTTGCCTGCTGATTCTCCGCTGCGCGATCCCACGATTGAAAACCGCTGCCGGTTGTTCCCTCACTTCGCCAGCGCGGCGACGATTACACGACTATCGTCTGATCCAGATAAGGGCATGGCTGGCCGATGCGTGCAGGGACTGATCGACGTGCTGGAGAAAAATTACGGTGGAGATATAAAGAAGATGCCTTATGTGGTGAACAAAGAAGTAGCCAATGGTTTGTGACTCGTTTCTACTGTGGTCTCCTGGGACTTTTCGCGGCTGGGTGCCCCGAGCCTCGGCAACTTACTCCGGCACGCTCTCTTCACTGTGGGCACGCAGAACCCGATCAACTGAATAAGGCGCACGCCGGGTCGGTTCGTGGTAGTGGCGGACCTGGAGTTCGCCGAGCAAGCCAATGGCAAGAAGATTCAATCCCGCGAGGAGCAGCACGGCGGCGAAGATCATCAGCGGACCGTGCTCCATCAGAACCCTCGAGTGGTGAATGAACTTTTCGATGAACAGCCATCCGGTAATCGCGATTCCAGCAAAGATTCCCATCATGCCGACCGTGCCGAAGAAGTGCAGCGGGCGGCCGAGATATTTCAGCAGGAACCGAATCGTGATGAGATCGAAAAACACGCGGAAGGTGCGCGAGATCCCATAGTGCGAGTTTCCCCGCTCACGGTTGATATTGCGAATCGGGACTTCGCAAATCGAAGCGCCGTGCCAGGAGGCTAGTGCCGGAATGAAGCGGTGCAACTCGCCGTAGAGCGGCACCTGCTCGAGAATGTCGCGACGGTAGGCTTTAAAAGTTGTGCCAAAGTCGTGGATATCGACACCGCTGAGTTTCGCCATCAGCCAGTTTGCGCAACGCGATGGAATTCGCCGCAAAAAGAAATTATCAATTCGCCGCTTGCGCCATCCGCTGACAATGTCAAATCCTTCGGAAATTTTTTCGAGAAACAGCGGAATGTCGGCAGGATCATGCTGCAGATCGCCATCCATCGCAATAATGTACTCGCCGCGTGCATGATCGAAGCCGGCGGCCAATGCCGAGGTCTGGCCGAAATTGCGGCGCAGACGAACGACAGTAATGCGGCTGTCCACGGCGGAGATTTGGCGAAGCAGATGAAACGTCTCGTCGGAAGACCCGTCATCAACGAAGACGATTTCGAAGCTCTCACCGTTGATCTCCATCACCGCTTTCAGGCGGTCGTAGAGATCGGTGACATTTTCCTCCTCGTTATGCAGAGGAATAACAATCGAATATTTTGGCATGAAAGGTTAATTATACGATTTTGAGGGGCTTGCATGGCAAGGTGACATGAGTGGTTAGGCCCGGACTAACTGAAGGTTGGTGGCCCGTGGCTCTCGGCGCTGTGGTTCTGGTGGACTCACCGAAGCTCAACTCACTACGGACACATGAAGTCAGACTGGAATTCCTGGACGAGCGGGACGCCCGGCTCTCCATAGGATGAAAATCTTGGGCGGACCCGGAGGGCCGCCCTACACGACACATTCCCTTAGGCCGGGCCGGGCGGATACGGCGGCAGCGCCGGCGGACGCGGTGGAAGCTGCTTCGGGTTCGCCTGGATCGCCTTCATCACCTCTTGTATCGCGCGCTCCAGTTGCGGATCTTTGCCCGCGACGACCTGCTCGGGGCGATTTTCGACCACGATGTCCGGTTGCACACCGTGGTTCTCGACGATCCACTGACTATCGAGGTTATAGCGGGCAAATTCAGGACGCGTGATGTACCCGCCATCCATGAGGTCAATCTCGCCGCGAATACCTCGCACGCCGCCCCAGGTACGTTCACCGATGAGTGGACCCAGTTTGTAGAACTTGAACATGTAACTAAAAATGTCGCCGTCAGAAGCGGCGTAATGATTGGTGAGCGCAACCATTGAGCCGTTGAAAACGACGGGGGGCACGGTGCCACTCTTCCAGTTACGGGCGGAATCCATGCCGGCCAGAATGCGGCGCAGTCGCTCGAAGATAAGTTCATCGACGAAGCCACCACCGTTGTAGCGGACATCGATGATGAGGCCCTGCTTGCGAATTTGCGGGAAGTACTGTTTAACGAATTCGTTCAGGCCCGGCGCTCCCATGTCCGGCAGATAAATGTAGCCGACCTTGCCGTCCGTGGCCTTGTCGACCTTTTCGCGATTGGTGGTAATCATGTTCAGCTCGCGGAGGTTGTACTCGTCGTTGATCGGCTTGACGACGATATTGTGCGAACCTTCTTCGGAAGGCTTGGAGTTCACCGTGAGCGTGACGGTCTCATTCGATAAGTTCACGAACAGCTCGTAGGGATTCTGCGGAGCGCGCAAAGCACGGCCATTTACCGCGATAAGATAGTCACCTTCTTTCACGTCGATACCGGGTTCGGTCAGAGGAGAACGGAGCTCCTGGTTCCAGTTCTCGCCGGGATAAATCTTTTTGAAGCGATATCGGCCGCTGGCCTGGTCGAGTTCGTAATCAACACCGAGCAGGCCGACGTTTACCGGATGAAGATCGGGGTAGTCTCCGCCGCCCACATAGGTGTGGGAGTTTGAAAGTTCGCCGATCAGTTCGCCCATGATGTAGGTGAGCGAATAACGGTCGGAAACATACGGCAGAAGCTCGGCGTACTTGTCGTGCATCTTCTGCCAATCGATGCCATTCATTTCGGCTTCGTAGAAATAGTCGCGCTCCTGCCGCCAGACCTCGTTGTAGATGTCTTTCCATTCGGCGGGCGGATCGATTTCTGCCCGCATGCCATTGAGGCTGAGCGCGCTATCACCAACTTTCTTCGGCTCTGAACCTGGTTTGGCGTCGATGATTCCATAGGTGTGTGCTGTGCGACCGCCTCCACCTTCGCCCTCGTAAAGCAGTTTGCTGCCATCGAATGACAGCGCAAAGCGTTCCACGCCTTCGATAAGAGTCTTCTCCTTGCGTTCTTTCAGATCGTAGGCGTGGACCGCAGATTCTTCGCCCGGAAGCGGGCCATCCAGAGTCTGTACAGGAGTGGTGGAGTAATACAAATAGCCTTTGGCAGCGAGGAAGCCTCTGATGATCGAGGGATCCATTGGCACTGCGACGACGCGGCCCTGAATGCCGTCGAGATCAATTTTTACCTCTACAGGTTTCCCGGTCTTCTTTTTGTCTTTGTCTTTGTCTTTATCTTCGTCTTTTTTGTCCTTGTCGGCCTTCGGCTCGGCTTTCTTGGTGTTTTTCTTGTCCGCAGCATCGGTAGCGATGTCCTGCTCCATCATCATCGGGGCTGGCTCGGTCTTTTTCACTTCCGTTTCATCGCTCTGTACGCCGAAGGGAGACGGCTCGTCCTTCTTCAACGTAACAACGTAAATACGCGTGGTTTTGGGGTTGGCAAATTCGAAGTCCACGTTCCCCAGAACTTCGTTGAAGTCGCGGTCGGAGAGGTAGTAAAGGTACTTACCTTCCGGATCGAAGACGGGATCGTAGCTGTTGTTCAGGTCAGTGGTGACAGCGATAGATTTCGCGTCAGCGAGGGAATAAAGATAGACGACCGAATAGTTGTTATTGCTCTGCTTATCGTAGGCGAGCCACTTGCTATCGGGCGACCAGCTGTAATTTGTTATTTCGAAGAAGTCGTCATGTGCGACTTTGACTGGTTTCCTATCAGTGATATCGGTCCACCAGAGATTAACGTCTTTGTCAGCCCACGCAATCTTCTTGCTATCGGGTGACCATTGGGGGGCGAATTTGAATCCCTTGTACCCGCTGGTGATCTGCTGTTCTTTGCCGAGGCCATCTTGCGGGGCAATGTAGATTTCGTCTTCGCCGGTGCGGTCGGAAATATAGGCGATCCATTTGCCGTCGGGCGACCAGGAAACTTTCTGCTCGCGGATGCCAGGAGTACGGGTGAGATTGCGAATGCTTCCCTGCTTGGCAGGCACTGTAAAGACATCTCCCCGAGCGGAAAACACGGCACGCTTGCCGTCAGGAGCGAGATCGAAATCAGTGATTAGACGGCTGACGTTGTCCCAGTGCTTCATGGCGAACGTACGGTCGGCAGGGACTGAGATGGTGAGTTTCTTCGGCTGTTTGGATTGGAAATCGTAGGTGTAGAGATAGCCGGCGTTCTCGAACACGATGGAGTCGGGCCCGAGGCTCGGCCACAGAACGTCCCAATCCGTGAAATGCGTGAGTTGCTCGACCTGCTTCGAATTGATGTCGTAGCTGTAGAGATTGAAGTGATGCTCGGGGCCACGCTCTGACGTGAAATAAATCGTATTGCCATGCCACATCGGAAAAGTGTCAGTCCATTCCGTGTGAGGAAGGTCGTAACTACTGTTATTTTTCAGGTCGTAGATAGTGATCGATTGCGCAAGGCCTCCGGTGTAGCGCTTCCAAGTGCGAAAATTTCGGAAGATGATGTTGTAAGCGACCTTGGTACCGTCGGGCGAATAGGAGAGGAGTCCGCCCTGATCCATGGGCAGAGGCTGCGGAAGTTCGCCATCAATGCTGACAGTGTAGAGGCGCTTGACCCAACCATTCGATGCATCGCGCCGAGAAAGAAAGACGATGCGTTTGCTGTCGGGCGTCCAGGTGACGACTTCATCGTGAATGCCCATGCGGTCATTCAACTGGTGAGCACCACCTTGATAAAAAGTAAGTTGCTTCGGTTGACCTCCATCCGAGGGCATGACATAGACGTTGAAATTGCCGTCGTATTGGCCGGTGAAGGCGATCCATTTCCCGTCGGGAGAAAACTTGGGAAAGAGTTCACGGCCTTCACCGGAGGTGATACGCCGTGCCGCGCCACCCGACGTAGAAGCTAGCCACAGATCGCCGCCGTAGAAAAAGACCACTTTGTCCTTGTAGATGTCCGGAAAGCGCAAGAGCCGGCCTTCCTGGGTTTCCTGGCCGAGCGCCACAGCCGAGCAAACGAGCACAACCAGGACAAAGAACTTCCTCAGAGCGATCATGAGTACT
Source organism: Terriglobales bacterium (assembly GCA_036557105.1). Lineage (GTDB taxonomy): Bacteria > Acidobacteriota > Terriglobia > Terriglobales > Acidobacteriaceae > Gp1-AA145. The sequence goes on along the minus strand of DATBIE010000108.1, from coordinate 1,849 downwards.
CCTTGAAATCAATTTGGGTCGCTTTCTGCGGGTGTGCGGCAAGCAGAAGGCAAACGTGCGATTGTAGCAGCTTAGAAGCGACGTTGCCGGTTCCCAATGCGCAACAGACAATTTCTGCAACAGTTTTACATTTGTTGGACGGACCCAGCCTCGACTCGTGAGCAGCAGGCTCTATAATTCCGCTTCAACTTTGGACACGAGGAGGTGCGCGTTGGGAGCTGAAGGAAAATCGCATATCGAAAGGCAAACAATTTCTCGGCGAAACGTTTTGCGGACTGCAGCGCTGGGCTCGGCAGGCGCCGCGCTAGCGCCCACACTTTCCGCGGGACGGGTTGTGGCCGTGGCCCAACAAACGTCTGCTCCAGTGAGTGCGTTTGAGTTTGAGGAAGCCATGATTTCCGACCTTCAGCGGCGCATAACGTCGGGAGAACTTTCTGCGCGGTCGTTAGCGGACTCATATTTTTCGAGAATCAACGAGATTGACGAGAACTGTACCCATAACGGATGCCCCAAGAAAATTTCCATTGGCCTGAACAGCGTGATTGAAGTGAACCCGGACGCACTTTCGATCGCAGAGGAATTGGACAAAGAACGAAAAGCCAAAGGCCCGCGTGGCCCTATGCATGGGATCCCCGTTCTGATCAAGGACAACATCGATACTGCAGACCGAATGCAGACCACTGCAGGCTCGCTGGCCTTAATGGGTTCTAAGCCCGCACAGGACTCCACAGTTGCACGGAAGCTGCGAGAAGCCGGCGTAGTCATTCTCGGGAAGACCAATTTGAGCGAATGGGCGAACATTCGTTCGAGTCATTCAACGAGTGGCTGGAGCGGGCGTGGCGGACTAACAAGAAATCCTTATGCGCTCGACCGAAACCCGTGCGGATCGAGTTCCGGGTCAGGAGCAGCCACATCGGCTAACCTCTGCATGGTTGCGGTTGGCACCGAGACGGATGGTTCGATCGTGTGTCCTTCATCGGCTAACGGCATTGTGGGAGTCAAACCAACGCTCGGCCTCATCAGCCGCGCGGGAATCGTTCCGATTGCGCACAGCCAGGATACCGCCGGCCCAATGGCGCGCACAGTGCGTGATGCGGCGATCCTGTTGAGCGTGCTGGCGGGAGGTGATTCGAGAGATTCGGCGACAGCGGATGCATCGGCCAAAATGCATAAGGATTACACGCAGTTTCTCGATCCAAATGGACTGAGGGGAGCGAGGATTGGCGTGGCGCGAAAGTATTTCGGCTTCAGCGATACGGTGGACTCACTGATGAATTCGCTGATTCAGCAAATGAAGTCCGCCGGTGCGGAGATTGTCGATCCAGCAGACTTGGAGTCGCATGGGAAATTCGATGATACGGAGCTGACGGTATTGCTGTACGAACTGAAGACCGACCTGAATGCGTATTTGGCGGGACGCCCTGATGCGGCAGTGCGCACGCTGGCGGATGTGATTGCCTTCAACGAGAAGAACAAAGACAAGGAGATGCCCTACTTCGGACAGGATCTGTTTTTGAAGGCGCAGGAAAAAGGGCCGCTGACAGACAAGGCCTACGTGTCGGCGCTGGAGACTAATCACAAGCTCTCACGCACACAAGGCATCGATGGGGTGATGGATAAATTTCATCTTGATGCGCTCGTTGCACCAACCGGTGCCCCGGCCTGGGTCACGGACTTAGTGGATGGAGATCACGGCCTCGGGGGCAGTTCGAACGCGGCAGCCGTGGCCGGATACCCGAACATCAATGTACCGGCGGGATTCATTTTTGGGTTGCCGGTGGGAATTTCGTTTTTCGGCCGGGCGTGGAGCGAACCAACTTTGTTGAAGATCGCGTATGGATTTGAGCAG
>DATBIE010000107.1:0-11348 GCA_036557105.1 Terriglobales bacterium | reverse complement strand
TCTCCTTCCATGAAGCTACAGCAAGAAATCGAGCGGCTGGCGTCTGCTCGCGAACGGGGAACTGATGCTCGCGAAATATTTCTCGAGTTTCGCGACGCGCTTACGCGAGGAGAAATTCGCGCGGCGGAGAAGGCTGGCGACGAATGGAAAGTGAACGTTTGGGTGAAGCAGGGTATTTTGCTTGGCTTCCGAATTGGCGAACTGGCGCAGATGGGAACCGGAGAATGCCTGACGTTTGTTGATAAAGATACCTTTCCCGCTCGCAAATTTAGTCTTAGCGACAAAGTACGTGTTGTGCCGGGCGGCTCGTCGGCGCGACTGGGAGCTTATATTGCGCCATCGGTTATTTGCATGCCACCAATGTTCATCAATGTTGGCGCGTATGTGGATGAAGGCACCATGATTGATTCGCATGCGCTGGTGGGATCGTGTGCGCAGATCGGCAAACGCGTGCATCTGAGTGCGGCGGCACAGATTGGCGGGGTGCTCGAACCGGCGAACGCAACGCCAGTGATCATCGAAGATGACGTTTTGGTCGGAGGAAACTGCGGTGTCTATGAAGGGACGCTGGTTCGCGCACGAGCGGTTCTTGGCGCGGGGACAATTTTGACGCGATCAACTCCGATCTATGACCTGGTTCGCGGTGAAGTGCACCGCGCATCAGCGGAAAAGCCGCTGGAAGTTCCGGAGAAGGCCGTTGTGGTTCCCGGATCGCGTGCGGTCACTAAAGGCAAAGCGAGTGAGTGGGGAATCTCGCTTTATGCGCCGGTGATAGTCAAATATCGGGACGAGAAGACCGATGCTGGTGTGGAGTTGGAGGAGTGGTTGAGGTAAGTCGTGACAATTGTCGGTGTCGTGATCCACAAGTTTGGTGCTCGGCGGTCGATGGTGTTACCGGCTATTGTTCTCGCTGGTGAGGGATAAGACACCTTTAACCGCAGAGGGCACTGGGAGCTCAGGGCAAGACTACAGAGGCGCGGCGACTCGCAGTCACGATCGCGCGTCGTACCGAGCATCGAACCAGCGTCACCCAGTCACCAATGACGCGTCAGAGCTACAGGTTTCAATACTTCACAATTGCCGCAAAGGACTTCGCGTCGAGGCTGGCCCCACCCACCAAAGCGCCGTCAATTTCTTCTTCTGACATCAGAGCGGTTGCATTCTCGGGCTTAACAGATCCGCCGTAGAGAATTCGCAACGCCTTGGCGAAGTTGTCGCCGAAGGCTTTGGCTGCTTCGGCACGAATAATCATGTGCGCATCGGATGCCATTTGTGGCGTGGCGGTTTTGCCCGTGCCGATGGCCCACACCGGCTCATAGGCGATTACGAGCTTGGCTGCTTTCTCGCCAGAAATGGCGTTGAAGGCACGCAGACATTGTCGCCGCAGAACATCCTCCGTCAGACCTGCTTCCCGTTCTTCCAATACTTCACCGATGCAGACGATGGGCGTCAAGCCATTTTCCAACGCGGCTTTCAGTTTGAGGTTTACTGTGTCATCGGTCTCGCCAAAATATTGCCGCCGCTCGGAGTGGCCGATGATTACGTGAGTACAACCCACTGCCACGAGCATCGGAGCGGAAATTTCGCCGGTAAAAGCGCCCTCGTTTTTCCAATAGAGATCCTGAGCGCCGATAGCGACGCCCGAGCCTTTTGCCGATTCGAGCCCCGAATGCAAGTCAACGTAGGGCGGGCACGCGACAATTTCATCGCGGTCATGACCGGAAACCAAAGGCAAGAAGTCCCGAAAGAACTCCTTTGTTTGCGATGGATTCTTGTACATCTTCCAATTGGCGGCGATGACTTTCCTGCGCTTCATTCTGTGGTCCTCTGTCGTGTTTAGGATTTCACTGCAAGATTGAGCAAAGGTCGCGGAGCGTGAAAATCGAAGGCGGCGCTGCTGACGAATCTCCGGAACGGCTGAGATAGATTCCCTTCATGCCGAGCGCGCGGCTGGCGACCACGTCAGATTCGATATTGTCGCCGACATGGGCACATTCCATGGGGGACTCGCCCGCCCTTCGGCAAGCCTCCAGGAAGATGGATGAATCAGGTTTGCCGAGGCCGGTCTCCTCGGGAAAGACCATAACTGAGAAGTGTTGGAGCAGGCCCGCGCGGCGCAGTTTGCCAATCTGTTGATCACGAGTGCCGTTGGAAATGATGCCCATCCGTTTGCCGCTCAACGCCTGGAGACAAGGCGCGACGTCTTCATAAGGTTGAGTGAGCGTCTCATATTCGCCGACGAAAATCCGGTAACGTGAATCGGATTCGTCATCGCTCAGCGAAGGAGCGGCAAACACTTCTCTCATTCGCGCACGTCTTTGCTCCCAGACCGATATTTCTCCGCGGCAGAAGCGGTCAAAATGCTTATGCAAAATACGCTCCCACTCGACTGGGAACTGCTCGCGAGAAAACGGGATTGTGTCGGCGAATCGATCGAAGAAAACGAGACTAGCCGCCGAGGACGCGCTCGCGTGATCGATCAATGTGCCATCAATATCAAAAAAGATCATTAGTAATTCGGGGCCGCGCCGAACAGCCTAGTGTTTGTCCGAAAGGGCTTGTACGCCCGGCAACTGCTTCCCCTCCAGAAACTCGAGTGAAGCGCCGCCGCCGGTCGAAATATGCGAAATCTTCTCGGCAACGCCGGCAGCCTTCACCGCCGAAACCGAATCGCCTCCGCCGACGATTGACGTTGCACCGGCGTTGTCGGCAACGGCATGGGCGATCTTGAAAGTCCCTTTGGCGAAGGCAGGCACCTCGAAAACCCCCATCGGCCCATTCCAAACGATCGTCGCCGCACGCGAAATTTCGTCGGCAAAAAGTTCAACTGTCTGTGGACCAATGTCCAGACCCATCAAGTTTGGAGGGATATCTTTCACTGTCTGCGCCTTTGCATTGGCATCGATGCGATCGGCGACCACGTGATCAACCGGCAGCAGGAATTTAACGCCGTGCGTTTCCGCATCCTGCAGAATCTCTGTTGCCAATTCGAGCTTGTCATCTTCTACGCGTGATCTGCCTACTGCGTGTCCGCGAACTTTCAGGAACGTGTAAGCCATGGCGCCGCCCACGATGAGAGTGTCAACCTTCTTAAGCAGGTTCTCAATCACTGCAATTTTGTCGCTGACTTTCGCCCCGCCAAGAATGGCAACGAATGGCTTCTCCGCGTGTGATATTGCGCGGCCAAGATAATCCAACTCTTTTTCCATCAGCAATCCGGCAGCGGATTTCTGCACGAATTTGGTAATACCCACAGTGGAAGCGTGAGCGCGGTGAGCGGTGCCGAACGCATCGTTGACGTAATAGTCCGCCAAGGCAGCGAGTCGATGGGAAAATTTTTCGTCGTTGACCTCTTCTTCGGCATGGAACCGCAGGTTCTCAAGCAGAAGCGTTTGGCCCTTTTCGAGCTTACCCGCCATCTCCTCGGCCTCGATTCCTACGCAATCCGGGCAGAAGCCGACGTTCTCGCCCCGCGCAAGTTCGCGGTCAAGCATCATGCGCAGCCGTTCGGCTACGGTCTTCAGGCTCATCTTCTGATTCGGCTTGCCTTTCGGACGGCCCAGGTGAGAAGCCAGAATCAGGCGAGCGCCGTGTCGCAGAGCATATTCGATGGTGGGCAGAGTCTCGCGAATGCGGGTGTCGTCCATTACGCGGCCGTCTTCAAGTGGAACATTGAAGTCCACTCGCATGAAAATTCGATGATCATTCAGCGGCAAATCGCGAATGGAGAGCTTGGACATGAGTTTTTTCACCTTGCAGGAAGTATGAACGGAAGTGATGGTTAGTGGTCAGCGGACAGGGGTCAGTGAGTTGAACTGACCATTAGTCACTGACCACTTGTTGCTACAATCCTTTGCTTCCAATGAAATTGATCAGATCGCGTACCCGGCTCGAATATCCCCATTCATTGTCATACCAGGAGACCACCTTAACAAGATTGCCGACAACCAGAGTTGATGGCGCATCGACAATCGACGATCTTGCGTCGCCGCGGAAGTCCGCAGAAACCAGCTCGTTCTCTTCGTATCCCAGATAGCCTTTCAACGGACCGCCTTCTGACGCACTCCTTAGGGCAGCGTTGACTTCATCCTTGCTGGCCTTCTTTTCAACAACAGCGACAAGATCGACGACCGAAACGTTTGGCGTGGGCACTCGAACTGCAAAGCCATCGAGCTTACCAGCCATATCCGGAATCACGAGCTTCAGCGCCTTGGCCGCGCCGGTTGAAGTCGGAATCATCGACAGCGCAGCAGCGCGCGCCCGACGGAGGTCTTTGTGCGGGAAATCCAAAATGACCTGATCGTTGGTATAGGAATGAATCGTGGTCATCGTACCGCTAAGAATCTTGAAAGTGTCATGTACAACTTTAACAATCGGCGCCAAACAATTGGTGGTGCAGGAAGCATTGGAAATAATATTGTGCTTCGCAGGATCATACTTGTCGTGGTTTACGCCAAGCACGAGCGTGACGTCTTCATTCTTCGCCGGGGCCGAAATGATGACCTTCTTGACGGTCCCGCGCAAGTGCTTCTTGGCCTCGTTCGCGTCGGTGAAGCGGCCGGTGGATTCAATTACAACCTGCGCGCCAACACTCTCCCACGGCAGGGCGGCGGGGTCTTTCTCTTTGAACACACGAATCGGCTTTCCGTCGATTTGAATACAGTCGCCGCCCGCGGTGACCTTGTTGGGAAGATTCCCCAGCACCGAGTCATATTTCAGGAGATGCGCCAGGGTCTTTGGTTCGGTGAGGTCATTGACCGCGACAAACTCGAGGTTCGGGTCGTGCAGCGATGCGCGGAGCACATTGCGTCCAATACGCCCGAATCCATTGATACCTACTTTGATAGCCATTCCGCCTCCGATATGAAGTGAACTGCCTACTGCCAGCCGAGAACTTGTAAGGGAAACATAAAATGTTAACAGTCATGCACATAAGGCCGCAAATAAGGGGCAATCAAAAATTGGATAGCTTGGATTCGTACACAAATTGAGTCATTGAATCATCGGATTATCGAAAAATTACATCAGACTTGGCGAACTTCGCGGAGTTTCCTTTTCGATCTTGGTGGTCAAAGGATTTTTACCGCGGAGATCACAAAGAATTCGCAAAGGCCGCAAAGAAGATTGCACGATTGGTCACAATGATTCACTGATCCAATCCCTCACTGATTCAATTCGGCTGATTGCCCGCAAGCGCCCCAATGTGTTACAAGCCTGAACATGCGTAAATGGATGCGAGACAAGCTGAAAAGACGTAAAAAGTCGCAGGAAGAAGCGGCTGCGGGGCCCGCGCCGCTGCAACCAGCTTATTTCGACTCCGAGCCAGAGCAGTCAAGTCCGGGACAATCGATGAAAGGATCGGAGCCGGAGAAGGCATCTCAGGCACCGAGTGAAGCCGAAATCAAGACCCAAGATACTTCCTCGACAAATCCGGAGGCTGTGTCGCAGGGCCCGGAATCTGCACGCCGACCGCGCCGAAGACGTCGAGGCGGACGCGGCAGAAGGAGACCCGGCCAGCCGCAACAAGCGTCAGCTGCTGCAAGTTCCGAGGCGAGCACAGGCGAGCCTGCCAGCACCCAGGGCATTTCGGCAACGATTGCCAGCGTTCCATCTGCACACGAGAAAGGACCCTCGAAAGGAAGCGTCGTTCTGGCAGTTGGTCTCCCCGGTTCAGGCAAGAGTTCATGGTTCAAGCGGCACAACATCACTCCGCTCTCAAGTGATGTGCTCCGCACAATCCTTTTCGACGATCCAAAGGAGCAGCGATTTCAGGATTTAGTGTTCTCGAATTTGCGCTCTATGCTGAAAGCGCGCCTTATTGCGCGCCGTCCTACAAATTATGTGGACGCAACCAATTTGACACCACATGAGCGGCACAACTGGATCAAGCTGGCGAAAGACTTTGGATACGAGGTGCACGCCGTGTTCTTTGATGTGCCACTTGAAGTGTGTATCGAACGGCATCAACGGCGTGATCGAATCGTTCCCGAGGACATCATGCGCAAAATGTCCGCAAAGCTCAAGGCGCCGACCTTTGATGAAGGATTTTCGAAGATAACGGTAGTGAGAGTGAAACAAAGGGAAGGGTGACGCTCGAGGTTTCAAGGTTCATGTCCCATTCTGAGGTTCTGGTTCCAAAACTTTGAAATTTTTCTCAGCTTCTCCATTTCAACGTTACCGGGCCGCTCATAGGATGTTTCATCTCGCCGCCAGTACGCTTTGCCTCCAGATGTGCGGCCTTCAATCCGAAATACCATTTCGCCGGTCGATCAGCATCGTCGATCAGCATCAGATGAGGGTTCGTCCTCAATCCTTCCGTTTGTAATTCCATTGTTCGGCGATCTTGTTCCACGAATTTCGAGAAGACGAATTTCAGCAGCGACGGTCCAAACGGGACAAAGCGAAAGATATTCCAGCATGCAACAACGTCGATGCGGCAGCGGTCGCGCGTGATTGGCGTAACTGTGGTTAGCGAGGAGAACCAATATTTCCCGGCGCGGATTGTCTCCAATCGCAGATTGGGCAGCACGAAATCAATCGCGGTCGTGATCGAATCCGAGTCCGCGTAAAGTTTCAGCAGCTTGTACGGTGCGCTATTTGAACTGGGGGTGTGCGCGCTCATGCGGAAGCCGTTGGGAATTGGTTCAAAGTGTTTCTGCTTCTCATGAATGCTGTGCCGCGTACGCCACCACCATGCCTGGTGTACAAACGGGCCGTGCGCCGGATCCATCAATCCTATGATCCCGTGGTCAATGGTGGACGGCATGTCTGCAGTGAGATAAGCGGTTTTGAATTTATCGCTGAAGGTCGGCACAGAGGGCGCTTTGCCCGCCGGTTCCTCGCGCCATGTAAATCCTGCCCCGGTTGGCCGCGGATCAGGCACAAACACCCAGATAAAACTGTCGCGTTCCTCGCAGGCGTAGTTGCCGGCATAGATGCGGTCGACTTTGATGTTCTGGTCCCGGGTCAACGATGGAATTGCGCGGCACTGGCCACTATGTGGATCGAATTTCCATCCGTGATAGCTGCACTCAACCTGTTGTCCGTCAAACCACGCGGCAGAAAGCGGCATTCCCCGATGTGGGCAGGCGTCACGCAAAGCGAAAGCTTCGCCGTTCAGATCGCGTCCGACCACCAGTGGAATGTCAAGCAGTGTTGCCTTTTGCAATTTGCCAAGGCTGACATGTTCGGAGGGAAGCGCGCGATACCAGAAGCCGGTCAGCATTAGCGAATCCGGCGATTCGCGCTTGAGTGGATCGGCTGCGGCCATAAGGAAAAATCAGCGTACCACAGTGGATTTCCGATGCCGATCGGGTGCGGGAAAGACCGCGTGCACTTACTCAGTTCTTGCTGCTCGCTTTGGCATTCGTTGGATTGAGTCGTGCAAGTGCCTTCTGCGCGTCTTCAGCATTGGGACCGTGAGGAAGAATCTTTAAGTATTCCTTGTAGTGCTCAATCGCTTCGCCTGACTCTCCAGTTTTATCCAGCGATTCCGCCAGTCGGAAGTGAGCAATCGCATCGTTTTGCTTGTAGATCAGCGCGTGGCGATAGCGTTCAATTGCGCCCTTATAGTTTTTCCGGCGGAAATAAAAATCGCCGACTTCCACGTCCTTCGCGGCCTTGTGCGGGTCCCAGGGATGCATTTCGCCAACGTCGGAAGGCGTCTCATCCTCGGCATCGGGATTCGTGCTGCTCATTGGGTGGTTCTTCGCGTCGTCCTTGGGTGGGCTCAGGTCGATGCGGGTGTCTCTACTTGAGCTCTCTTCTGTGGCACGAGCAGCATCGTCTGGATTCTGCTTTTGACTTGATTCTGTCGATGTGCTCTCTTGCGCATAAGCTAAGAAGGGAAGCAGCAACATGAAACAAGCAATGGCAATCACGTAAAAACGCAGGGGTCTTCGGCCGCCGATAAACGGAAAAATAATCACCTTCTGAATATTCTAAACCCCACAACGCACCGGCATTTGGACGAAAAGACAAAAGACTCAATTGAGGCAGACTGAATTCTGTATATGGCTCAAATCGAGAAAAGAAAAAAAGGCCGTTCCACTAACACTGATATGGAACGGCCTTTTGGCGAAGTCCTCCGGGGAGGAGGGAACTGTTTACATCGAAGGCGGCGCGGGATTGCCGTTGTTCTGCTGGGTTGCTGTTGAGCTATTGCTCATTAGCTTCACCTCGACACGGCGGTTCGCGGCGCGCCCTTCGCGAGTCTTGTTGGGCTCAGAAGGTTTGTCCTCACCGAGTCCAATTAAGTAGATTTTGTGCGCGGGAATGTTGTACTTCGAACTGAGGTATTGAACGACGGAATCCGCCCGGCGTTCGCTCAGTCCATAGTTGTAGTCGGCCGGACCTGTTGAATCGGCGCCGCCTTCGACGGTGATGATGTAGCCCTTGGTGTTCGGGACGTTCGAGGCCAGCTTATCCAGTTCATCCTTGGCCTGCGTGGTCAGAAAATCCCTGTCGAAACCGAAGTGGACTGAGGTTTCGCCAACCACTTTGTAGTTGTCCAGATTGGCGACAGCGTCAGAAAGGACGCCTACCCGATGCACGGCATTGTCGGCCAACTGCTGCGCTTGGGTGGCCTGCTGCCCAGCGGCCTGGGCTTTCTGGTCGGCGGCCGCAGTCTTGTTGTTGACATCCTGAATGCCAGCCTGCGCGCGGGCATCGACGTCTTTGATTGCCTTCGTGTTCTGGGCAGTCAGATCATCGAGTTCATTGGTCTTGTTGATAATGGGGGTGGTCTGTTCCTTTACGTACTTCTTGCTGGCGCAGCCAACCGATGCTGCCATGCTTGTCGCCAGTACAATTGCTAACGAAGCGCGATTCATGTGTGGAGGACTCCTTCCTCTCTAGAATTTCCAATACCTGAGCATCATCATGCGAATCCTGTGTTTGACTTGAAGCGCTGGGGCACATCAAGTCAAAACCTGGGCCCGCGAGAGGCGGGCGGCTTGTTCAGCCACAATTTAGCTGAGCACGACTCGTGCCAACTTAGGTCTCGTGGATAAGCGCGTGCATAAGCCTCTCACCATACACGGCTTAGATGCATTTTCAGTATAGCTCCCGTTGCTCGTAGCCGCTGTAATCGAGGAATTTTTATACGATTTTTAGCCGCGTGAAGACCCCACTCTCACGCGGGTGGGGTGCAAAGAACTGCAACTTCACAGGCCGCGGGTAGAAGGATCTTGGCGCAAACCTGGCTGGGCCGATATCGCGTTCAAGGGACACGCTGGAAATGATTAGTTTCGTCCGTAACTGAGCCTCATCGCTGAGGCCACTATCCCTTGAAGACGTTCAGAAGTGCAACACCAACTCAGTCTTATCGAACCACCACCCATGACGGGCCTGTTCCCGCATTCACCACGGGGCCAGCCGGATTGAGGGCACCCGTGGTGGGGTCGACACCGAAGAGAGTGACGTTGTCCGAGCCCTGGTTTGCGACATACGCAAACCGCCCCGAAGGGTCCAGAGTGAGCGCCACGGGAATAGTGCCAGCTGTCACGGTGGAAATGGGTGTCAGCGTGCCGGTTGCGGCATCGATAGAAAACGTACTAACGGTGCCCTCAATCGCATTCGTCACGTATGCAAATCGGCCCTGCGCGTCTACCGCGACAGAGTCCGGGCCATTGCCGGTGGTCACAGACGGCGTGAGCGGAGTTAAAGCGCCGCTGGCCTGATCGATCGAGAAGGTGGTCACTTGGTTTGAGGCGAGACTAGCGACGAAGGCAAATTTTCCAGAAGGGTGCATGCTAAGCGCCGACGGACTCAAGCCAACAGGAATCGCGCCGAGCAGTCCCAAGGCTCCAGAGCTGTCGACGCGATAAACGGTTACATCACTGGAATTGAAGTTGTCGACGTATGCGAAATGGCCGGAGGGATGGAAGATTATTGCCACCGGTGCTCGATCTGTCGGAACGGAACCAGTGAGAGGAGAGAGCGCGCCGCTGTCCGAGTCGATGGAAAATCCAGTGATATGGTCCTCGTTTTGATTGACCACATAGAGAAGATTTCCCGCCGGCGCGAGAACGATAAAGCTTGGCCGGTTGCCAGTAGAAACAGGCGAACCCACCATTGTCAGTTTCCCGGAATTCGCGTCGATCGCGAATACGGAAATGTTATTGGAATCGGTATTGCCGACGTAAGCAAAGTTCCCCGAAGGCTCGACCACGATTACCCGGGGAGTCGTCCCGCCGGTCGGCACCGTGCCTATCAGGCTCAGGTGACCTGTTTGAGGATCGACCCCGAAGCTGGAAACGTTGTTAGACAGCGAATTCGCGACGAATGCAAAGCGTGACGAGGCAGGATGCGGTATCGGGCCGGACGGAGTGTTATAGCTTCCACAGCCCGCTAAAAATGTAACGAACACAAACCCCAGGACATGGCCCACCATCTTGCTTGTAGACATAGCTATCCTTCTCGTTGGAATTGGGGCTGTACATGCTGTCGGGAATGCCTTTAATTTAAAGGGTGCAACGCGAATAGAACCCAACTGACGGATTTATTCCCGCCAAATAACTTTCAGCCTTTTGTAAGTAGATGGATTCCGAATAAGTGAATTGGTTTCGGAAAAAACGACGAATGCCTGTCAATTTTTTGTTAACTGAGGGAAGTAAGCTTTACCAGATAGGCCTGGCGGACCGCGCACGTGTTTACCTCTTCGCTCACACGCAATGAAGCACGTTACTAAGGCGTGGAAACTCGGCGGTAGACGTGTTTTTCCTTGCTTTCTTTGCCGTCCTTCGATTTTGCGAAAATCTCGTCCACCAGTGTTTTGCCATCGGAAGAGACTTTCAAGCGGGAATCAAAAGATCCCTCATCGAATTCACCGTGTCGCAGAATGGCTCCATCTTCTGCTTTCTTCGCACTCTGATTGAACGTCGGCTTGCCATTCTCCATTGTGGAGTGCATGCTGCCATTTTCTGGTCCGCTCCATGCAATGTCCATCGGCTTACCGTCTCCATCTATGCCTTGACCATGCCACACCAGCATATCGGGAGTATCTTGGGAAAAAACCACGGTGAGGGACTTCACGCGAGTTGAACTAAATTCGCTTTTCGCTGTGTCTAAGTTCCATGTTCCAACGATGGGTGATTTTGACTGGGCAGACACGGCAAGTGCCCAAAACATGATAATGCTGATGGTGCCAGTGCACAGCCGCTTCATCTGGTGCCTCCTAGTGTCGGCAGGTTCGGCAGCTTTTTACCTCGAAACCATCAAAAAAGCAACGAATATTTAGGAGCTTCATCCTTGCAGCTTCGACTCAGTCCCCAGCTTGTGCGAAGGGATTACCCCATAGTTCCTTAGGCAAAGACTTCGGGGTCGGGATCCGCGAAAAAAGTTTTGTG
>DATBIE010000106.1:0-6226 GCA_036557105.1 Terriglobales bacterium | reverse complement strand
GCACGAGTTCCGGCGCCTTTCCATTCTTTAAAACCTATGCCCCACAATGTGCCGAAGATGATGATGCTGGCCATGTGCAGCGTCCAACTGGAAAATTTGTAACGTCCCATCTGACTTTCGCCCATTGTGTAAAAGAAAAACTGAAAGTACCAGGTGGTCCCAGCAAGGGCACAAAGCAAATAATTGCGCAGCATCGGCGCGCGTACTTCGGAAGCGGCTGGAGGAGCTTCGACCATCACTGCCGTCTGCGCAAGGCGCGATGGCCCGGCATGTTCCACTGCTGCGCGGCTAGGTGCGTCAACTGCAGTTTCGATGGTCGTGTGGGGCTTGTGGCCATTCTGGCGAATATGAGAGGTGAAGTACTGGTATCCCGTCTTGTTGCGTGCTAGAAGGATCAGGCACCAAATGAAGTTTGTGACAAAGCCGCCAATCAGAACCACAACCAGAACAGGAAGTCCCTGCCATAACTCTTTCGTCCCATGTTGCAACGTGAGGGCCTTGATCGGATCTCCGGCGGCGAGTCCATAAGCGAAGCACGCGCTCATGATTCCAGAAAGAACCGCCACGCCAATCCCCTTGCGTAGATTAAATTCTTCAATGGCTGCTTTTTGCTGCTCGGGAGACATGGCGCGCTCTTTCGACACTCCCGCCAGACCTGCGGTAGCTATGCCGACCAGACACACAAAAATTCCAAAGAGAATCACGCGTCCGGAGGTTGTGCCCAACACCTGAGTGAAGAACTCGCCGCGGAAGAGTGGCGGCATAAGCGTGCCAAACGCGGCGCAAAGGCCGAGCACAACCGCCATGCCGAGCGACAAGCCGAGATAGCGCATGGTAAGTCCGTATGTTAGGCCACCAACTCCCCACAGCAATCCGAAGAATACCGCCCACAGCAATGCCGACCAGGGCGCCTCATGCAGGACGGCTAACAAATCATTGGTCATAAGGGCCGCGAGGATCCAGGGCGCGATGATCCAACTGAAGAAGCCGCCGGCGAGCCAAAATGTTTCCCATGCCCAGCGTTTGACGCCCTTATAGGGAACGTAAAAGCTGCCGGACGCCAGACCCCCGAGCCAGTGATAAACAACGCCAATTGCCGGATTCGCTGCCATTATGGCCCTCAGTTCCTAATCCAGATGAAACACTTCTTCGAGCGGCTGCATGGCGCGGTCGGGAAGCAAGCCGGCAGGCTGCACAAAAAAATCTTTCATCTCGCGCTGCCAGCGATCGTTCACTTCTTTCCCGGCCATCCCTGCCCGTGCGCGTTCAAAATCTTCCGTCTCCAAATAGCCCACCAACATTCCGTCCTCGCGGAGGAAAAGGGAGTAGTTGCCCCACCCTGTTTCGCGCAGTGCAGCCAGCATTTCAGGCCAGACGGTTCGGTGACGACGTTTGTATTCGTCCAAGCGATCCGGCTTGACATACAAAATGAAGCAGATGCGTTTCATGTGCAATCGTTCAGCGGAGGAACGCCTCCGTAAGCCCGCCATCGACGGGAATGATATGACCTGTGGTTTTTGCGCTCTCGTCGCTCAACAACCAGACGATCGCGCGTGCGCAATCGAGTGGCAGAATCGGACGTTTGGTCAGAGTGCGCTGAGCGTAAAAATCCGCCAGCTTGCTGCGCAATTCCTCTGTGCTTTCATTTTCTGAGAAAGAGATCTTGTACTTTTCGAGCGATTGCATCACCCGGTCTCGTGGAAACATGGTTGATCCCGCGACAACTGTTGCCGGTGCAATTCCATTCACTCGCACCTGAGGTCCGAGTTTAATTGCGAGCTCTCGAATCAAGTGATTCAATGCCGCTTTGCTCGTGTCGTACGCCTCGCTGCCTTTCTTCGGAACAGCGGCATTAGCCGAACTGGTCAACACCATCGATGACGGCAAATTCTGCTCTTTGAACACCCAACCGGTCTTGCGAGCGAGCAGGTAATTGCCTGTCACATTTACCAGAAAAGTGTTTACCCACTGTGCATCGCTGAGTTCGCCATCATTAGCAGGCACCGGGTAAATGGCTGCAGTGTTGACGATTCCATCAATGCCACCGAATTGTCGAAGTGTAAAATTCACGGTTTCGCCGAGACTTTCCGATGACCCGAGGTTTACTTTCGTATGCGCAACCTGCTCGCGTAATGAAACGGCGGCGGCCTCGGACGCAACTTTCTCCGCGCCAGCATGATCGAAGTCAGCAACAACTACGTGGGCGCCTTCCTTGGCGAGCAACAACGCCACTTCCTTTCCAATTCCACTTGCACCGCCGACGATCAAGACGATCTTGCGACTGAACTCAGCTTCAGGAGGCATTCTTTGCAGCTTTGCCTCTTCCAGAGCCCAGTACTCAATGCGAAACGCTTCCGAGCGCGGCAGAGCTACATAATTGTGAAATTGTGTGAACTCCTTGGACTGTTCCGCGGTCCGGGCTTGCGGCAGGGGAGAAGGTGCGGGTCCATCCTCCAGTGCATTGGCCCCTTCCATCACATGAATCGCGTTGATGAAGAACTCCGTTGTGATGCGCGCCTCTTTTTTATTCTTTCCAAAGCCGAACAAACCGACTCCGGGGATGATAACGACCGAGGGATTCGTATCACGTAGTTTTGGTGAATCTCCGGTTGCGTGCGCGTCATAGTATTTCTTGTAGTCCACACGATACCCGGTGACAGTCTTCTGGAGTAGAGCCTTCAGGTTCGCACTATTCTCTTCTGCCGAGTTCCAAGGGATGAACATCGGACATACTCGGGTACGCAGGAAGTGGTCGGGACAACTCGTTCCGAGCGCGCCGAGTTCACGAGCCCATTTGGAACCTGCAAAGGTAAGCGCGTCGGGATCATCCGTGTAATGGGCAATGACTCTACGTTTCGAAGAAAGCACGCCGCGCAGCGCAGGTAGTATTTCGGTTGCGATCTCGCGCCGGTTCGGCAAGGGCGCGACCTCAACTCCACCGAATGAGACCGCCTTCCTCTTCTTGTGCTCAGAAATGAATTCGCCCATTTCGTCGATCGTACGAATGCTGTTGAGGTAGCATTCCCGTTGCGTGTTTCCCCACGTGAACAGCCCATGGCCACCGAGAACAATCCCGTCTGTCCCGGGATTCTCCCGCACCGCTCGCTCGATCAGCAGAGCAAGTTCGAAACCAGGACGCTGCCAGGGCACCCAAACAATGTGACGGGCAAACTGACGAGTGAACTCCTCCAGCTTCTCTTTTCCATTCGCGCTGGCGGCAAGCGCGATGGCCCAGTCAGGATGCAGATGGTCGACGTGATCGAATGGCAAAAAGGCATGCAGCGGTGTATCTATGGAAGCCGCGACTTTGTTGTCTCCGAAAGCAGAAAGCGGATAATAACGAACCATCTTGTCTTCGTGTGCTTCGCCGCGATACAAGCTTTTCAACTGATCAAGACGGTCGAGGTAGAGAATAGCGAATCCTGACTCCGTGATCGAGCCAATGTCCCCACCGCTTCCCTTCACTGCCAGAACACGCACCGGCTCGGCTGTAAATGGATCGGGCAGTTCGAACTTCGAACTCGTATTGCCGCCGCCGAAGTTTGTGATTCGCAGGTCTGCGCCAAGCAGATTCGACCGATAACGCAGCAACGAGAGCTGATTGTTGCCCAAACTGCGCGCGTGCTGCTCGTCCCACAAATCTCTGAGGTGAAGCATTTCCTGAATTTCAGGCATAGACCATCTCCGTGTAGTGCTGGAAACGGGTGGCGTGCCGCTCCCATTTATCGGTTTCGCGGGGCTGGAAAACTTCCGTTGGAAAAGAACGGTCCACAATCGCACGAACCTCATTCAGCGAAGTCGCCGCTCCGGTCGCAAGAATCTGCATGGCGATATTTCCCAGAGCTGTCGCTTCTGCGGGTCCAGCCAGAACGCGCCTTCCGGTTGCGTCGGCGGCGAATTGGTTCAGTAATCGATTCTTCGAACCCCCGCCGATGATTCGAATCTGTTGAATCCGTCTCTGAGTAAGATGCTCCAGATCGCTGATGACTTGCCGATACTTAAACGCAAGACTCTCGAGCACCGTCCTTACATAACCGCCCGGTGTATTCGGCGATGGCTGTTGTGTTCTTGCGCAGAATTGGTCGATTGCTTCTGTCATGCTCGCCGGATGCAGAAAGGATTCGTCATCGGGATCGACGAGGTGCGCGAACTCGTGCTCATGAGATGCCAGTTCCATCAGTTCGCGATACTCGTAGTTCTGCGCCTGCGATTTCCACGACTGTCGGCAGCATTGCAGCATCCACAGTCCCATCACGTTTTTCAGTAGGCGTGTTGTGCCGCAAACTCCGCCTTCATTCGTGAAATTTAACTTCAAACTTTCTTCAGAAATTAGCGGCGCATCCAGTTCCGTTCCCAGCAGCGACCACGTTCCGGAGCTGAGAAAGGCGGTGCCGTCGCGAGCGATAACTGCAGCCACAGCCGACCCGGTATCGTGCGAGGCCGGAGCGATCACGGGCGTACCACGCAGAGCGGAATTGTCTGCCACCTTTTCGGATAAAGTACCGACCACTGACCCTGGCTCTATTATTTCTGCCGGCAAGTCACTGGGAAGGCCGAGCTTTTCAAGAAGCGACTTCGACCAGGATCTAGTCCGCGGATTTACCATCTGGCTTGTAGTGGCATTGGTAAACTCGCACACTGCATTGCCGGTAAGCCAATAATTAAACAGGTCCGGAATTGTAAGGAGCCTTCGCGCGGCTTTCAACAATTGCGGCGTATTCTTCTTAGCGGCGAAAAGCTGATAAAGCGTGTTGATCTGCATGAATTGAATGCCAGTTTCGCGATAAATCTCAGGTTTCGAGACCTTCTCGAACACTTGCTCCATCACACCATCGGTTCGTGTGTCACGGTAATGGTATGGATTCTGCAGTAGCTCGCCGCGTTCACCAAGCAGCGCATAATCTACTCCCCAAGCATCAACGCCGATGCCTGCTAATTTGACTTCGTCCAATCCAGCAAGCGGCTTGAGCAGCTCCAGCCACAAACGAGGCGCGTCCCAATGCAGAGCGCCCGCGTACTCAACTGGCTCATTCGCAAAACGATGAACTTCCTTCGTAGTAATCACTTCGGAGTGCAGATGCGCGAGAACAGCCCTTCCACTTTCCGCACCGAGATCGAAGGCGAGATATGACCGCGAGACATCAGGCATAGGAAGAAACATTAGTCAGATTGCGCGCGCTTCGTTCTTTGGTGATGCGCTCCATGTAACCGCTCTCGAGAAATGCTTTCAATGGATCTCGCGGCAGGCCCTTAGAGCCACGCCAGTCCTGAATGGCCGGACGCACATCGGTGTTGAATGCGTCCTGCAGCAAAGATTCCGCGCGGACCAGATCGCAATTGCGCTGCGCCTGTGCGAGAGTTCCATGGTCAACAAGCGCCGCTTTCGCGTAGAGCTGCTGTGCCATGATGACGGTCTGTACCGTCTCCTCGATTTTTCCTTTCAGATTATGGCTTTGGTCAATCATGTAGGCAATGTCAGTCTCGGTGTTGGCTTCCCACTGGTAGTACAGAATTTCGTGGAAGATTCGAAATACCTGATACGGATCGATGGAGCCGATTGTCAGGTCGTCATCCGCGTAGCGACGATCGTTGAAGTGAAACCCACCCAGCATTTGTTCCGAGAGCAGCCACGCCACAATTTGCTCGATGTTTTGCGACTGATAGTGGTGACCTGTGTCAACCAACACCTTCGCTTGCTGGCCAGCCGTACGCGCCAAGTGCAAAGCCATCCCCCAGTCCGCGATGTCAGTGTGATAGAAAGCCGGTTCGAACGGTTTGTATTCGACAAGTAGCCTCTGTTTCGAGGAAAGGCTCGCATGCGCTTCCTTCAACGCACCTTCGAACCAAGCTTTGCGTTGGCGAATGTTCGCCGTGCCCGGATAGCTCGATCCATCAGCGAACCACATCGAGATATCACGGCTGTGGAGGCGGCGAGCGATTTCAATACTCTCCTTCGTATGCTGTAATGCGCGAGCGCGAATTGATGAGTCGGGATTGCCGAATGATCCAAACTTGTAGATTTGATCTTGAAAAAGATTTGGATTGATTGATCCGGGCTGCACTGCATAGCGGGTCGAAAGTTTTGTAATTTCATCGCAGCTCGCAATTCCTTCGGGAAAATCCCAGAGAACATGAAGGGCGATCGTCGGGCACACTCCGGTGACGCGATGTACCTCCCCGGCGTCACTGAATTTTTCCTGTGTTGTCGAAGCCGCAGCCGGCTGCA
>DATBIE010000105.1:0-8717 GCA_036557105.1 Terriglobales bacterium | reverse complement strand
TGCGACAAACGACATCTTCGGAGCCAAATGCGACAAACGACATCTTCGGAGCCAAATGCGACAAACGACATCTTCGGAGCCAAATGCGACAAACGACATCTTCGGAGCGCAACCGGTGCCTCGCTGAAGCGAGGCACCCCTGCCTTTAAGGCAGCGATCGTGCGGAGCTGTTCCATAGCGGCACCGTCAACGCCGGCGCAAGAGAATGCGGCACGTTGCGAAAGAGCCGTGCTCAAACCCCTTCGGCTTCTCTGCCGGTAGCAGCCGTTTGGCATACCGGCCCCGAACCGGCTCGTAACGCGCGAACCACTGCGGATTCGCTGCTATGCATTTCTGCATCTCGACCAGCTCAGGGTATTCGTCGAGCAGCCGGTACAGCGGCTCGTCCGAAAAGAACTCGGCAACGTTATTGCAATCGAATCTCAGGCGCAGTATTCCTCGTTCCATCCAACTGCGCACGCTCTTGGGTGAGACGCAGAGGATAGCCGATATTTCCTGATAGCGCGTACTTTCCAATATGTCGCGGAGCCAGAGCGATTTCTTTAAGCACCGGGACCATGGAATCTCGCGGGGATGGTCGCGCACAAATTTGACAATGGCGTCGGACGAGATGCGCAGCTTTCCGGGATGCTGGAGCCGCTTGGCCCGGAGGGCTCCCGATTCAATCAGCTTCTTGAGGCGGTTACGACCTATGCAGAACCCTTCCGCCACCTCGCGAGCGGAGTACGTGGTTCCGATGATGAACTCGGCACAGCCTTCGCTGCGGTAGATACGGCGGCGAGCGGCCGTCTTGCTGATGCCCAATTGCATAGCGATCGCCTCGAGAGGGGCGTCCTTCGTAGCGGAACTGCTGAAAAAGTGGACCATGACCGAATCTTCGAGCTGCGGCGCCTGAAACTTGTTCCAGAGCCCGAGAGCCTTGGCATGATTCACAACATTCCGCCTCGAAAAATGGCTCTCTACGGCAATGCTAGAGATCACGGCAAGCAGTTCCTCCCGCGACCGGCACGCGCGCAGCTGCTGGTCATCCTTTGGGGTGAAATGGCATTTTTGCCACTTCGTTGATAATGCCGAAAACTCCGGCGTGGGAACCGGGCCTGCCCGGGGGGAAGCAGGTCGTGGGGGCATACGCTACACCTCACAATCGCCGGCGCTGGCGAATCGGCGACGAAAACGTTAAAAAAATTGGGCTCCTACTTTGTATAGGCATGGCAAATGCGAAATCTGACAAGATTTGGGAAAAAAATTTGCATTAAAATGGACAGCATCCCGACCGGGGCTTGTAAAGTATGGCTGGGAACGCGGATTCGAAGCAGCAAAATCGAGCTTGTGACGAGTCCATTGCAACAGAACGCCGAAGTCTGATCTCACAGATTCTGCAAAACATGCATGACTGGATTTATGCCTATGTTTCCCGGAATCTGCATGAAGCTGTACCCGTTGACGAATTCAACCACAAGTTGTGGGGTCGATTGGCGGCGCTCGAAGACAGTCGGACTTCTTGCCTGAAAGAAACGATCGGCAAGACCGTGAGCGATCTGGTGCACGACCTGAATAGAACGGCTCTCCGAAGGCAGTCTCATCTTCTCCCGCGCGCTGAGTTCGACGAAGTAGTTGATGAACGACCGAATATCGAGGACCTCCTCATAAAGCGGGAGCGTCAAGGGAAAGCGTTCATGGCGTTGCGCGCCTTGAAAGAAAAAGATCGGGAACTCATCGAGCAGATCTGCGGAATTCACACGGATCGCCTGACAAGGAAGCAAATCGCCAAGAAACTCGGCTTGGAGAGGAACAGTGTCGATCAGCGGTTGAAACGAATCATGGATTTGATACGGAACACCCTTGGGACATAATGCTGAGGTGGACGGAGCGCAGTTATCCGACGACGAATTCAAGCGAATACACCGGACTCTGCAGGAGTTAGCGCTCGCGGCCTACCCCAATCCAGGACGCAAAGGATGCCCTGGAAGAGAAGTCCTCAGGGACATCGCGAATACACCGTGGCCTGCCGATCACCCTGGCTACGATCACGTAAAAACCTGCTCGCCCTGCCTGCGGGAGATGTTGGACCTCCAAGAACAGATCTTCGTGGCAAAGACGCAGCGCCGCTACCGCATGTATCGGATCGCTATCGCAGCGGTGTTGGTTCTAGCCGTAGGTATAGGCTTCGCAGCATGGAGAGTCGGTCGGCACTCAAACCCAAGCGGCGCCTCAGCAAACATTACCTCGATCGTGCACCAGCGACGAATCGCGGATCTGTTCGATGAGCCCGATGCGCTTCGCAGTGCCGAGCCGCAGAAAGCTTTAAAAACGATTCACCTGCCCGGGGCGCCGCTCGAGCTAAAGGTGATTCTTCCACGTTTTTCGCGGCCCGGTGTTTATCAAATCGCCATTTGTCGCGATCGCAGCGACAACTCAACCTTGGTCAAAGCTGTCGGCCGCGCCGTTGCTGACGGACCGCGCCAGATCGTTACGGTGATGCTCGACTTGTCAGGCCTTAGCAAGGGATCGTACTGGCTTTCAACCAGAAATGAGGACGAAGCTGCGAGTTACTATTTTCCTCTTCACCTTGGAAGTTCATAAGTTTCGATCTAACCTGTGCCGCTGCAGCAGGTTCATTCTGTCTAATTAGCGACTTCACGGGATCAGGACCTCGCCCGGTCTTACTTCCGCCCTCTGGATCTCCCAGAGCGGAGTTAGAGATTCCCAACGACTTCGACAGCACGGTCGAGCTGGGTGTCGCGCCCGAGTTGGGCTTCTCGAAAGGACCAGTCCACATGCATATCGGGCTCGATGCCGTGCCCTTCCGCACGCCTTCCGTTCCAACTTATGTATGCGCCCGTCGGGATCATGAGACGATAGCCGAACCCGATTTTAAAGGTGCAATGTGCGTTGAGCCGCCCGGCTGTTTTCATGCCCACCAGCGTGGCCAGATGATTCTCCTTCGCAAATTGAGCGACCATTTCGGCAGCGCCGGTGCAATGCTCGTTGATCAAAATCACGATTTTCCCGTGAAACGCACGCGGGCCCCGACCTTCCGTTTCAATGACGACGCATTCCTTGTTGTGGTATCGCACCGCGAGTGGCAGGATTCCCCATTTCGATTTGGGAATTCGGCCGAAGCGAGGCAGACCCTGAGGATCGCATCGCCCTTCGATAGTGCACTTTTGGTCCAGGGTGTAGCCGATCGGCCGTTTATCGGGTGTCAGATAGCTCATCAAACGAATGCCGCCGATGCCGCCTCCCGGATTCCCTCGAAGGTCGACGATAAGCCTTTGCGCCTTTTGTAGGGTTCCGTCGAACAGAGTGTCCAAGAGGTTCGCGAAATCAATTCCGATCATCCCGGGAAACAGCGAGACTTTGAGGTACCCACCATCATCATTGATCATCTTCGCTACGGCGCTCTGCGGCTCAGAGTACGGGTTAGTTCGATATTTCGGACCTGGAATACGAAGCTCTAGATGAACTTGCGTGTGTTCTCCGTTTCGCGAGATCACAATCGGAATGCGTTTAGCCATCTCAAAGTCCGGCTGCTCGGGTGGGAGAGCAGGCTTGCTGTCGATGGAGATAAGGACATCGGCTGGTCGAATACCAGCCCGCTCCGCCACTCCGCCTGGCTGAACATCTTGGAAAACCCAACGGTCACCATCGACTGTGTCAGGGACTCTGCGAAAGCTGGCTGAAATCGAATTCCGCGAGCTGATCTTGGTGTCCCGGCTCAAAAGCCCAGTGCCACTGCTACGAAGTTCTGAAAGCAGCGTACTGACTGCGCCTTCAAATGCTTCAGGAGATGAAGAGTGGATGATCTGATCTTTATAGTGAGACACCAGCTCGGTCCAGTTCTGGCCCTTGAATTGTGGGTCATAGAATCTCTTCTGAACCTTCTCATCGATTTTGGAGAGTAACTGGCGTTTCTGTTCCACGGTCAGGTTCATAACGTGTTTCCTTTCGCGACTGTGCCGTCTGGATCGCCCATGATCTCAAAGCTTGCCCAGTAGTACGGCGGTAGACCCGAGGTGAGCATATGTAACTCCGCATTGCGCAACGCTTCCGCCTTACTTTCATTGGAAGCCAGATGCAAATAAAATTGGTCCATGAATTCGCTGGTGGCACGATCCGCTACAGCCCATAGAGACGATACAACCGTCTGGGCTCCAGCCTGGAGAAATCCCGTCGAGAGATTGGAAATACCGGCCTCTCCCGCAGGGCCGAGGCCTGTATTACATGCTGAGAGCACAACCAGAGCCGCATTCAAATGCAACCGACGAATCTCACGTATTTGCAGCAATCCGTCCTCGCGGGAGTCATGCGAATCGGGCGCAAAGACCAGTGCGCTTCTGTCTGGGTGTTCTATATCGGCATATCCGTGCAACGCTAAATGGAACACACGGTAGTCGGCCAGTGGCAATCTCTTGAAATTTTCCTCGGTAGCGTTGGGTCCGATCAGGAGCTGTGCCGGGTTCGGTCTTGCTCCGAGCAAACCGTCAATCTCTTTGCGGCCCATCTCCACCTCATGTTCGCTTTGCGGCAAAGGAACGAAATCGGTACTTCGCGGGCCGCCCCCACGCAAGGGATTCAAAATTGCCGCAAGCAGCTTGTGGTTGTCCTTCCTCTCCGTCCAAGGAGCAACGCCCACGAACGGTTCGCGTGTTGCAGCGAGCCGCGCCCGAGTGCGAAGAATATGAAACACGCTCGCCGCCGGAACGATGCTCGTGATATGCGTAGCCAGAACGTAACGCCGGCCATCGTACAGGGTAGTCATGGGTAACAGATGCAGGCAGCGGTCCGGCACGAATACGGCTGAAGTGTGATTGTGAAGTTCACGAATTGGTCTTAAGAGCTTCTCAAAAAGGCGGTGGGCAAGTTGGGTATCCGTGTTTCCCTTGCTGATCAGCTCGGTATACCGCTGAACGGTTGGCTCGATGTCGCTGCGGCCTGAAAGAGCATACGGCGTTGCTGATGTGCGGGTAATCGCCAAAGCATACGAGACGGGTTCTGCGAGCACATATTCAATCAGTACTTCTTGTGGAAGAAGATCATTTTGCACGTCTTCCAGGGAAGCCGGTTGCGTCGCAACGGCGTGGCTCCAGGGATCCGAATCGATTTGATCCTCGACTGCGCCAATCCGATTCGATAGTTCGTCGCGCCGCCTCTGGTCACCCGTGGCAATCAATTGCAAATTGAGAGCAGTCAGCTCTTGCTCCTGAGCCGTCGGAGCATGCGGAGGAAGATGCCTTTTGCTCTGGAGCGCCACCGCTTCCACCCGGCCGTGGGCGCGTTCAATCACGGAGAACGCCTGCGCAAATTTTCCTTGCTCGCAAAGCGAGGAAAAATATCCGGAATAAACATCTGACAGGCTGGTAATAATGGAGTTGACGATATTGGGAGTCGGCGCCGTAATTAAGAGCGAATCGATGAGAGCCAGGCTGCGCTCATATAAATTGTTGGAGTCCGCCACTCGACCGAGCTTCTTCAAAATCTCCGCTTTGATGGCGAGATTTCGCGGCGCGAAGTACATTTCGCGCGGGATATGCCGGTTTGCGTCTAGCGCCTCGTTGACGCTTGCCAGAGCGGTATCGAGCTCATTTCGTTTTTCATAAACCCGCGCGAGCGGACCATCGGTTTCCGTGAGGCCGCGCCAGTAGCCCAGTTCTCTCGCGTATTGGACCGCCTGGCCATAGTCGCGAGTGGCTTGGCGGAGGTCCCCCATATCCTCAAAGATATGCGCCCGCGTCTCAAGAACCTGATAGAGGCGCCCACGCAAGTGATACTGTTCCGGTATCCGCATCGCATCGGCGCATAGGGTGAGCGCTGTGGGGAACTGCTTCAGTCCGCGCAGCGCCTCGATCTTGGCATTGATGGCTACGCTGGGATACGCTGCACCGGAATTCTTCTTAGCAAGCGAAATTGCCTCGTCAAGATACCGCAGGGCGTCTTGGTACTTACCGTTTTCCGCCATTCCGGTGCCGATTAGAGAGGCGAAGCGGACCTGGCCGGCGCGGTCGCGAAACACGTATCTCGCAGCAGCATAGGCTCGCACGACCTGCTTCCTTGCGCCCGCCATATCGCCCAGCATATAGAGTGCAATGGCATCTTCTCCGTAGGCGCGGTTCGCTAGTTGAAATTCGCGTTGCTGCAACGCAAGGTGACGGATGTTGACCCAGGTGTCATGCGCCAGAGCGGCATCGTAGTTCGTTTCGATCTGCCCTTTGATTTCAAGAATCCGCAGGCGGGTGTGGGGATCAGCGGCGCCGGGGAGCCTCAAATCCTGATTAAGCACGGCCAGCCAATCGGATAGCGACCGGGGGGGAGACTCGATTTCGGCAGGGGCTTGGCTGACTTTCGCATACAATTCCCGGGTTGGATTGCGCTGTTGGCGGAACAACACTTCCGCCTGTTTGTAGACTGGAGCAGCTGCCAGCCACTCGCCATTGTTCGCCAGTTCGTCTGCGCGGCGGAGGAGTTTTTCAGCAGGTGGTAAGAGTAGCCTGCGGATTCGCTGTCCGATTTGGACGGTAAAAACAATCACCACGAGCGCGGCTACTATGGCTGCCAACGCTAAACCCGCTCTGGAGAAAATCCGGCGCATTTCAAAAACCAAAACCAGCGCTATTCAGAGCAATACCTCAAAATTCTACAAAATTCCTTCCAGAGCAATGTGCCGATTCGTCGCCAGCAGCCTGGATCTCTTCTCGAAGGCTCCGAAGGAATCTGTGGATGGCGCTCGTTGTCTTGAAAAAGCCTGTGTTCCCCGATCTGCCGCGTCAAAGTTTGGCTACAACGCTTCTCTCGGCTCCAACGACCCGGCTCAGATTTTAGATGGACCCGTGCAGTATGTCCGAACAGGCCTTTTGCATGAAGGCAAAAGAATTCGTACAAACGGGCATGAATGTTAAGAGCCTCCCCCTGAATTCCGACCCAGTTGCGAAAATCGCCTACCCCGTTCCGGACGAGATCCCCCTGACTGTTCGGCAAGCGGCAGTCTTCTTGGGTGTCAGCCCTCAAACCGTGTATCTTTGGGTAGAGCGAAAACAGATTCCCCATCTCCGCGTGATGGGCCGAAGCATCCGGTTCCTCAAGTCGGATCTCGAGCCCTTCCGCGCAACTTTCAAACAGGAGGTGGGAATTGCCAAGACCGAGTAAACACGATGGCGCGATATACCCCCGTAAGGACGGCAAGGTTTTATGGATGGTGTATCGCGACCGGAACGGTAAACGGATCCGGGAATCAACAAACACAAACGACTGGCAAGAAGCGCAGCGGAAATTGCGCGAGCGGCTTCAGGCCAGGGACGACAAAATCCTTGAGGTCGTCCGGAAAGGAGAGCAACTACAATTTGCGGATTGGGTCGATTTCTTTTTGGAGAACTACTCCAAACCTCCCATCCGCGCACCAAAGACCCACGAGGCCAACGGGCGAGCCGCGCTGCACCTTAAGGATGCATTCGGTAATCGATCCATTGGCGATCTCACGGCAGACGATATCGAGCATTATCTTCGGCGGCGACTGCAAGCTCGTGTTCAGTTTAGGACCGCAAAAGGAGTTGTTCAGAAAGATCGGCTCAAACCGGCGACGGTTCATCAGGAGTTGCGAGTCCTTCGACGTATGCTGAATGTCGCGGTTCGCAAAAAGCTGCTTCCGGCGAACCCTTGTGCCGGAGTGGAGTTCCCCGTGAAGGTCAAGGGTTTGTTTCGGCCGCACTACATGACCTGGTCCGAGCAGCAACGGATCGAGTTTCAGGCGCCCGAGTACTTGCGCAACATTATCCGGATCATCACGGAAACCGGACTGCGAGTATATAAGGAACTGATGCCGATCAAGAAGGAGCAGGTCGATCTGGAAAATGCCGTCGTTTGGATTCCAGATTCGAAGACACCGAACGGGATCGCTGAAGTGCCGCTGACTGATCTTGCTCTAGAGGCATTTCGCGATCAAATTCGGATCTCAGGCACGGGAGATTGGTTGTTTCCGAGCGACGAGAATCCAAGCGGGCATCAGAAGACGCTGAAGACCGTCTGGCGCGCTACCTTACGGAGGGCCAAAGTACGGTATTTCCGGATCTACGATCTGCGGTCGACGTATGCCACCCGTCTCAGCGCGGGCGGGGTCGCGGACGAGTGGGTCACGCAACTTCTGAGACAGGGTGATGCCAAGGTGTTCAAGAAGTACTCGCAAATGAAACTACAGATGAAGAGAGAAGCGCTTCAGAAGCTAAACCGGAAAGCAAACGAGGCGCCTTTGGGTTTTGTCACGGAGAAGGTGAATTGAGGGGTTTTGTCACGGTTTTGTCACGGTCGGGGCAGTTTTGGCCCCGTTTGGGCGGCCGGGACAGTGTCACAAATCGTGGAAGTGGTTTAGAATCAAGAGAGCTTCAATTGTCGGGG
The DNA here is from genome assembly GCA_036557105.1 of Terriglobales bacterium. Taxonomy (GTDB): domain Bacteria; phylum Acidobacteriota; class Terriglobia; order Terriglobales; family Acidobacteriaceae; genus Gp1-AA145. The sequence goes on along the minus strand of DATBIE010000105.1, from coordinate 332 downwards.
CGTAGCGCAGCCTGGTAGCGCACCTGCCTTGGGCGCAGGGGGTCGGGCGTTCAAATCGCCCCGCCCCGACCAAATTTCATTAAGTATCAGTAACTTGCCAACTAAGACAAATTGAAAGCCGGCGCAAACCGGCAAACGACACTAGTGGTCGCAGGCCAGGCCAGCAGCGGCAGATTCGATGCCCAGGATACGGATTCCCACTCCCGCGATTCCCGGGACGCGCTCGCGAGCCTCTCTGTAAGGCGTGTGGCGACAGTGAGAACGAGGTCTAAATTTCTGTTCGTCGGTACTCTATTGCCGTGGGATGTCGACGATGGAAATCAAAAACTGCG